>NZ_LR130786.1:0-324147 GCF_900626135.1 Senegalia massiliensis | reverse complement strand
TTTCATAAAGAAATATAATAAGAAGTATAATTTTAATAAAAATATTTCTGTAAAAGCTAAAAAAACACTTTTAAACTATAAATGGCCAGGAAATATAAGAGAATTAGAAAATGAAATAGAGAGATTAGTAGTTTTATCTGAAAATGATTTGATTTTAGAAAGTGATATATTTACTGGAGATATAGGTGAAAGTAATTGTATGTCTTTAAGTAATGATACAACATTTAAAGAAAATGTATATGAATATGAGAAAAAGTTGTTAAAAACATACATGAAACAATCTAAAGATATTCATGAATTAAGTTTACACACAGGATTAGAAGAAAGTACCATAAGAAAAAAAGCAAAACGATTAAATATAGAGATAAGTTACAGATAAACAGGAAAAAATTCTTGTATACAAGAATTTTTTCCTGTTTATTATTTGAAAATTATATTTTTTTAGAAAAATGATTTACCGAAGTTTATTATATAATGACTTAATTTGAACATTTTTATCGAAAATATTAAAGTTTAATTATTTTGGCATACATATTGCTAGTTATATATGTGTAATCTGAAATGATTTAATTGATATTTTAATGAAACACTAATCAAAGCTTAAGATACTGTATATAACTTAGCCGGCTATAATATAACTAGTATTTTAGTAAAGATGAAAACGTTATCGTTGAAATGTTGAAATTAAAAAGGAGATGATTTTTTGGAAAAAATCAATTTAAGTGAAGAACTAGATTATGATATTAATCAATTAGATTTAAATGATCCTCGTGTTCTAGATTCCATATCATTAAATAAGTCAGATTATACTAGTTCGTTAATAAAATTTTTAATAATTTCTTCAATAGCAATACTTGTATTTTTTATTCCCATTGATGGTAGCATTTTGTTTGGAACTATCTATAATGGACTTATTGATTTACTCGATAGATTAATAGTTATTAATGGAGTTCAAGTGGGGTCTTTACTAATATGTACAATAATACTTTCAGTTACTGGAATTACAAGTTTTATAGGAAAATTCTTTTCTAAAAAAGGTAGTAAGATGTATAACTATTATGAAAAGGATTCCATAATTCATCCATTTTTATATTTAGCAGGTGGGTTATTTATAACTCTTTATTTTTTAGAAGCAATAGGCATATATGATGCTCCAGATATAATAGTAGGTGCTTCCACTGGTGAAATGGTTATTCCAGGGGTAGTTATAGGGGTTGCAGCAATTATACCAGTAGGTGCATTTTTCATTCCTTTCTTAACTGATTATGGAGCAATAGATTTTTTTGGTGTACTACTTGAACCTCTTATGAGACCATTTTTTAAAACACCAGGTAAATCAGCAGTAGATGCAGTTGCATCATTTGTTGGGTCTACGACTATGGGAATTATAATAACTGGAAGAATGTATAAAAGCAGTACTTATACAGAACAAGAATCAGCAATTGTTGCCACTTGTTTTAGTGCGGTAAGTGTTGGATATGCACTTCTTGTAATGGAAACAGCAGGAATAGGACAATATTTTGTAATCACTTATTTCTCTTCATTTTTAATAGCATTTATTTTAGCAGCAATAATAGGTAGAATACCTCCTATATCAAAAAAAAGAGATATATTTTATAATGGTAGAATTCAAACAGCTGAGGAAAGAAAAGAAGCTAAAATCAAATTTGGGACTCAAATGATTACTACAGGAGTAGATAGAGCTACAAAAAGAGCTTATACTTCAAATAATATGCCAAAGAGAATATTTGAAAGTATAAAAAATGCATTTCCAGTTTTGCCTAAAGTTATAACACTATTATGCTCTATTGGTATCATTGGTATGATAGTTGCAGAATATACTCCTATATTTGATTATTTAGGTTATATATTTTTACCACTAGTAAAAATACTTGGGGTTCCAGATGCTATGGTTGCAGCTGCAGCACTTCCAGCAGGTATTACTGAGATGTTTATACCAGTACTTACTATAGCTGATCAGGTAGCAGAATTAAGTGTTAAAACAAGATATTTTGTAACTACTGTATCAATGGTTCAAATTATATTTTTAGCTGAATCAGTAGTTGTTATAATGACTACAGGACTTCCAGTAAAATTTAAAGAGTTAATGATAGTATTTGTCGAAAGAACTTTTTTAGCAATGCCATTTGCAGCAATTTTTATGCATTTATTCTTTTAGTAAACAACATTGTAAACAAAGTTTAAAATAAAGGTTTACAATGAATAATTATGCATTATTTTTGGAAGAAAATTGATTTAGATTTTATAAATAATTTAAAGAAAGGGGCAATAATTAATGTCAAAAAAATATATTTTAGCAGTACCAAACTTTAGTAATGGTAGAGATGAGGATGTTATAAATAAAATAGCTGATACTATTAGAACAAAAGAAGGGGTAAAATTAGTTACATGTGAACCAGAACATGATTTTAATAGAACAGTACTTACTATAATAGGAGAACCAGAACCATTAAAAGAAGCATTACTTGATATGGCTAGTAAATCATATGAGTTAATTGATATGAGACAACAAAAAGGTACTCATCCTAGAATAGGAGCTCAAGATACAATACCTTTATTCCCTTTAATGAATGTAGAATTAGAAGAATGTATTAAAATTGCAAAAGAAATTGGTGAAGAATTACATGAAAAACATGGGGTTCCAATATATTTTGCTGCAGAAAATGCAAGGAATGAAGATAGAAAAAGCATATCATATATAAGAAAAGGTCAATATGAAGGGTTAAGAAATTTATTAAAAAGAACAAAAGATGATCCAGAGAGAGAGGAAGAATTTGAAAATAGAAAACCTGATTTAAGTAAAGATGGATTATTATCAGATAAATTAGGTGCAACAATTGTTTCAGCAGAAATGGAAGGGTTAACTGCATATAATATATTCTTAGATACAGAAGATGTAAGTATAGCTAAAAAGATATCTAGAGCATTAAGGGGACCAAGTGGTGGATTTTCTACAATAAGGTCAGTTGGAATTAAATTTCCAGAAAGAGATGGAGTAGTAGTTTCAATGAATTTATTTGATTGTAGCCAGACACCAATATACAGAGCTTTTGATTTTGTTAAAAGAGAAGCAGAAAGATATGGAGTAAGAGTTACAGGTTCAGAATTAATTGGCCCTGTTAAATTAGACTATTTATTGAATAGTTTAGAATTTTATTTAGGTTTACAAGGTTTTGAAAAAGAACAAATTTTAGAACAACATTTAATATAGCATAAATTATAAAAGGTTTTAGGAGATGATATTCTCTCCTAGAACTTTTTTATTTTCTAATTTTTAATATAGTTTTAAAATAAATTCATAAATTTTATGATACAATAATAGGGTATGTATATAAAATACATTTAAATATTTTTAGGAGCTGATATTATTGGGTATTGATAAATTTTATGAAAAATTGAATAATAAATTTACGAATATTAAATTTGAAAAATGCGTTAGTATGAAGGAACATACATACTTTAAGATTGGAGGTCCAGCCGATATAGTAGCATATCCAAATAATATAGAACAAGTTCAAGAATTAATTAAATTTTGTAATGAAAATAATATTGAATTTTTTGTACTTGGTAATGGGACTAATCTTTTAGTTAGAGATAAGGGAATAAGGGGCCTTGTAATAAAAATAGATGATAATTTAAATGATATAAAAGTAGATGGAAATAGAATAATAGCACAAGCTGGTGCAAAGGTATCAAGAGTTTCCAAGGAAGCTCTTAAACATTCACTTACAGGATTAGAAGGTGCTAGTGGCATACCTGGTTCTATAGGAGGAGGAGTTACTATGAATGCAGGTGCATATGGAACAGAATTAAAAGATGTTATAACTAATGTGAAATGTGTTGATGAATATGGAAATATTAAAAATTATAATAAAGATGAGATGCATTTTGGGTATAGACATTCTAGAATACATGAGGAAAAACTTATTGTTGTAGAAGTGGAAATGATATTTAAAGAAGGCGAATATGACAAAATAAAAGCAGAAATGGATGATTATACTCAAAGAAGGAACTCTAAACAACCTCTAGAACTTCCTAGTGCAGGAAGTACATTTAAAAGACCAGAAGGTGATTATGCTGGAAGACTTATAGATGTATCAGGACTTCGTGGTATAAGATATAAAGATGCTCAAGTATCTGAAAAGCATTGTGGATTTGTTGTGAATAGGGGTAATGCTACATGTGAGGATATACTAAATTTAATAAAAGTAGTACAAAAAACAGTAAAAGATAAACATGGAATATTACTAGAAAGAGAAGTTTTAATTGTAGGGGAAGAATAGGAGTGATATTATATGGAATTTGTTATAGTTACTGGATTATCTGGAGCTGGTAAAAGTCAAGCTATTAAAGTGATGGAGGATTTAGGATTTTATTGTATGGATAATTTACCACCTTCTTTACTTCCTAAATTTGCTGAATTATGTTATCAAACAGTTAACCATGTGAAAAAAGTTGCTCTTGTAGTTGATATAAGAGGTGGAGAGTTTTTTGATGATTTATTTGATAATTTATCAAAGCTAAAAGATTATGGATATAATTATAAAATAATGTTTTTAGATGCAGAAGATGATGTACTAATAAAAAGATATAAAGAACATCGAAGACCACATCCCCTTTCTCCAAATGGACAAATTACTATAGGTATTGAAAAAGAACGAAAAATATTAGAAAATATTAGAACAAAATCTGACTATTTAATAGATACTACAAATTTGTCTATTAAAAATCTTCAAGAAAAAATTAAAAAGATAT
This sequence comes from Senegalia massiliensis, assembly GCF_900626135.1. Lineage (NCBI taxonomy): Bacteria > Bacillati > Bacillota > Clostridia > Eubacteriales > Clostridiaceae > Senegalia > Senegalia massiliensis. Next base: position 319,371 of record NZ_LR130786.1, on the reverse strand, counting down.
TTATGGAAGGTGAAAAGAAAGATAATTTTAATATATCTGTTATATCATTTGGATTTAAACATGGAATACCACTTGATTCAGATTTAGTATTTGATGTAAGGTTTTTACCTAATCCACATTATATAGATGAACTTAGAGATTTTACTGGAAATAATAAAGATGTAAGAAATTATGTGATGAATTACTCTCAATCTAAAGAATTTCTAAAAAAATTAATTGATATGACTACTTTCTTAATACCTTATTATGCAAAAGAAGGCAAATCCCAATTGGTAATAGCTATAGGATGTACTGGTGGAAAACATAGATCCGTAACTATTGCAAATGAATTATATAGATATTTAAAAAACAATAATTATAAAACTATAATTAATCATAGAGATAGTGAAATAGAGTAGTAGATAAAATTATGAAAAAAAAATATAGTGTAAAATCTGGAATAAAAAGATGGATTCTTCTTTGCATAATAGGAGTAATATTATTATCATTTGGAATATCTCCAATATATAAATATATAGATTTAATAATAAGTAATAATTACATGTATATAATCATGGTCGTGTTTGGAGTTGTAATTACATTTTTTGCTCTTAGAAATGTACTTACAATAATTTTGACTATAGTAAATCAGCATAAATATGAAGTTGATATAAGTAGAAATTCAGTTACAGGAATGTTAAACAAGAAAAAAGTATTAGATAAAGGACCAAGGGTTGTAATTTTAGGTGGCGGTACAGGATTATCTGTATTATTAAGAGGACTTAAAAATCATACATCTAATATAACGGCTGTAGTCACAGTTGCAGATGATGGAGGAGGATCTGGTGTTTTACGTTCCGATTTAGGAATGCTTCCACCAGGTGATATTAGAAGTTGTATATTAGCACTTGCAGATACAGAACCTACTATGGAAAAACTCATTCAATACAGATTTACTGAAGGTAATTTGAAAGGACAAAGTTTTGGTAACCTATTTATAGCAGCAATGAATGGTATATATGATAACTTTGAACTTGCAATAAAAGAAATGTCAAATGTTTTAGCAGTATCGGGAAAAGTTCTTCCGATGACATTAGAAGATGTAACATTGTTTGCTAAACTTGAAAACGGAAAAATTGTAAAGGGAGAATCTAATATACCTCTTATTAATGGGAAAGTAAATAGTAAAATAGATTCTGTATTTTTAAAACCTGAAGAAACATTTCCACTTGATGAAACAATAGAAGAGATAAAAAGAGCAGACATAATATTACTTGGACCAGGAAGTCTATATACTAGTGTAATACCTAATTTAATGGTTAAAGGTATAGTTGAGGAATTAGAGAAATCTAGTGCAGATAAAGTATACATTACAAATGTAATGACCCAACCTGGAGAAACAGATAAATTTTCAGTAAAAGATCATGTATCTGCTATATTGAAACATTCTAGTAAAGATATAATAGACCATGTAATAGTAAATAATGAAAAATTACCTTTGGAGATATTTGAAAAATACTCATTTGATGGCTCAGAGCCTGTATTGTTATCAAATGAAGATAAAAAATTTCTAAAGGATAATAATATTAATATTATAGAAGATAATTTAATAGATATAAAAAATGAATATATTAGACATGATGCAATTGAACTCAGTCGAATAATAGTAGAGCTTGTTCCTAAGTATAAGTCTAAGATTTTAAACTTTTTAATATCAAAAAGGGATATTAGTAAGAACTAATATCCCTTTTTGATATTTTTTTACTATATATTTAAAAAAAGAAGGATTTTCTTAATATTTGTATAATATTATATATAATAGAGAAAAAGGTGGGATAGCATGAGTAGCACGACTAGGAGTATATTTAAATATACAAATGAAAAATATAACAAGTCTATAAAAGAGCACAAAGATATTTTAAATATAATATCTCCTTATATAGAATTGTTAATTATCAATCAACAAAGTGATGATATAAGTATAAATTTTTTTGATAAAAATTGTTACTTATTAAAACAGTGGGGCTCTAAAGAACATTTAAATGAATTAGATTATAGTAATTTAGTAGAAGGTGTATGTTGGCAAAACAAATTTATGGGAATTAATTCTACAGGTGAAGTTTTCTCGAATAGTGAGGATTCTATAATTAATAATAATAAATATATAGAGATATCTGTACCACTAAATGATAAGAAAGATAATTTATTAGCTATTTTAACTATTATTTTGATTAATAAAAAAGAAAGTTTTAAATATCACGAATCTTTATTACATATAAAAAGCAGCTTAGAAAAACACTTAAGAAGCAAAAATAAAATAGAATATTCCGAATTTTTAAAACAAAAAGTTCAAAAAAGAGAAAAATTATTTATGGCTGTTATGGAAAATTTCAACATGGCCTTAATGATAGTTAGTTATCCTAGTTTGAAGATACAATATATTAATACTCCATCAATTAATTTAATTGATGGAGTTACAGGAGTAGATATTAAGAGAGATGATTTATATGGAGTATCACTTTATGACATAGAAAAATCACAGAGATATGATGTAATCAATCATACTATAGATAATATTAGAGAGAAGAATTTTGAAACATTGAGTAAGTCTGAATTTCATTTTCAAAATGGAACTAAAAAAATCATGAAATTTTCAAGTATACCTATATATGATGAAGATGAAAATATAAAATCCGTAGTAATAACAGGAATGGATATAACAGAGGAATCAGAATTTTTAAATACGAAAAATAAATTTTTTTCATTGATTTCTCATGAACTTAGATCACCTGCAAATATTATAATTTCAGCAAGTCAATTGCTACTTACTGATAAATATAAAAAACTATTGAATGGAAATGTTATAAGTCATATTGAAATGTTGAAAATTAATTCATATAGATTACTTAGACTTATAAATAATTTTTTAGATATAGAAAAGTTTCAAGCTGGATTTTTAGAATTAGATATGAAAAATTATGATATAGTTCATTGCACAGAAGAACTTACGAACTCTATAATAGATTTAACTGATAGTAAAGGTATAAAAGTTATATTTGATACTGAATTTGAGGAGAAAATAGTAGCCTTAGATATAGATAAATATGAAAGAATAATACTGAACTTATTATCAAATGCTACTAAATTTACTCCTGAGGGAGGACAAATATTAGTAAATTTATATGAAAATCAAGAACATTTAGTAGTATCAGTAAAAGATACTGGTGTAGGAATAAAAAAAGAAAATATTCCTAAAATTTTTAATAAATTTAATAGTATAAAATATAATTTACCTAGAGTAGATAGCGGAACAGGTTTAGGACTTAATTTAGTTAAAAATCTTATGGAAAAGATGAATGGAGTAATAAAAGTAGATAGTATTTTAGGAAAAGGGACAGAGTTTAAACTATTTTTTCCAAATATAAAATTGGAAGATGAAGAATTAGAATATGTAAAACGTACTCAAAAAGAAATAGAGCAAATAACAAATATAGAATTTTCTGATATTAAATAAAGGATTTTTAATATTTTTATCGAATATTAAAAAATAGGTGATATTATAAAAAGGAGGTTATTTAAATGTATGAAAAAATGGCAGAACCATATAAAATTAAAATGGTTGAACCAATAAAACTTATATCTAAAGAAGAAAGAGAGGAAAAAATTAAAGGCGTAGGATATAATCAGTTTGGACTTAGAAGTGAAGATATATTTATAGATTTACTTACTGATAGTGGAACAGGTTCTATGAGTGATAACCAATGGTCAGGTCTTATGATAGGTGATGAATCATATGCAGGAAGTAGAAATTATTATAACTTAAAAGAAACTATAAAAGATGTAATAGGGTATAATTACTTTGTACCCACACATCAAGGCAGAGGTGCGGAAAACGTTCTCTTTCCCTTACTGATTGAAAAAGGACAATATGTATTAGGCAATATGCATTTTGATACTACAAAAGCTCATATAGAATTAAAAGGTGGTAGAGCTGTTAATCTGGTAATAGATGAGGCATATGATACAGCTATAGAACATCCCTTTAAAGGGAATTTTGATATAGAAAAATTAGAACAATTCATAGAGCAAAATGGAAAAGAAAATTGTGCATTTATAATAATTACAGTGACTTGTAATAGCGCAGGAGGTCAACCAGTATCTATAGAAAATATAAAGAGAGTTAAAGAAGTAGCAGATAAGTATGGATTAAAAATAATTTTTGATTCAGCACGTTTTGCTGAAAATGCATATTTTATAAAGAAAAGAGAAAAAGGTTATGAAGATAAATCTATAAAAGAAATAATAAAAGAGATGTTCTCATATGGTGAAGGACTTACTATGAGTGCTAAGAAAGATGGAATAGTTAATATGGGTGGGATGATAGCTATAAAAGATGATGATAAGCTATTTGAAAGTGTTAGACAAAATGTAATTCCAATAGAAGGTTTTCCTACCTATGGAGGTTTGTCTGGTAGAGATATGGAAGCTTTATCTAGAGGTTTACGTGAAGTGATAGAAGAAGATTATTTAACTTCTAGAATAGGTCAAGTTGAATATTTGGGAAGAGAATTAGAAAAAATAGGAATACCAATACAAAAACCAGTAGGAGGTCATGCAGTATTTGTAGATGCTAAAAAGATGTTACCACATATACCATATTATGAATTTCCTGCACAGTCTTTATGCGTAGAATTATATAAAGAGGCTGGTATACGAGCAGTAGAAATTGGTTCATTTTTATTAGGAAGAGATCCAGATACAGGGGAACAATTAGAGTCTCCTTTAGAATTATTAAGGCTTACTATACCAAGAAGAGTATATACAAATAATCATATGGATGTTATTGTAGAGGCATTTAAAAATATAAATAAAAGAAAGACACAATTAAAAGGCTATACTTTTAGTTATGAGCCAAAAGTATTAAGACATTTTATAGCTAAATTAAAGCCAATAGAATAAATATAAAATAGAGATGCAATTGCATCTCTATTTATTTTCTAAGTAAAGTATTCCTAGTTTTATTGTGTTTATAAGTGAATCTATATGACATCTTTCATGAGCATGAGAACTATCCACACCAGGTCCTATTAGACCTGCTCTTATTTCCCATCCTGCTCTTAATGCTGCAGAAGCATCAGAACCATAGTGAGGGTAAATATCAAGAGCATAATTTAAATTATTTTCCTTAGAAATATTAACTAGTTTATTTTTAAGTTCATAATCATAAGGTCCACTTGAGTCTTTTGGACATATTGTAACTTTATATTCACTAGATGATTGTCCTTCACCTACAGCAGCCATATCTATAGCAATGAACTCACATGTTTTTTCAGGAATTGATGCAGATGAACCGTGTCCTACTTCTTCATAATTACTTACAAAGAAATTAGTAGTATATTTAAGAGTTATATTATTATCTTTTATATATTTTGCTATTGAAAGTAATATAGCAACTCCAGCTTTATCATCTAAATGTCTTGATTTAACAAAATTAGTATCTGTAATTACAGTTCTAGTATCAAAACATACAAAATCACCTATAGATATTCCTAATTTTTCAACATCTTCCTTTGAATTCACTTTTTCATCTAGTCTAACTTCTATTGAATTTTCATCCCTATCACTTTTATCAGTTTTACTTCCATGAACATGAACAGAAGCTTTATCTAACACTACTGTTCCATCATATTCTTTTTCTTCTGATGTAATTAGTTTAACATATTCACCTTCAATAGAATGCCAATCATAACCTCCAATTTGAGAAAGTTTAAGTCTTCCATTTGACTTTATTTCTTTAACCATAGCACCTAAAGTATCTACATGGGCAGATAAAGTCCTATGTTCTTCATCATTCTCACCTTTAATAGTTGCAATTAGAGCTCCTTTTTTTGTAATTAGAGTGTTAATACCTAATTTATTAAATTCATTTTCTACATGATTAATTATATTTTTTGTATAACCTGTAGGGCTAGGGGTTATTAATAAATCTTTTAAGACGTTTTTTGAATAATTTAAATCAATTTTCATATTTACACCTCTTTTTTAAGAATTTTTTGACTATAATACTATTGTATAATATAATTATTATTTAATTCAACTATTTTTAATTTTAATAATTATGATATAATATATTAAAGTTTTATTTTGAATTTAATATACTTCTCTTGACTATATTTGTAGAGGAGAGTGGTTATATGAAATGTGAAACTAGCTCAGGAGGCGTAGTTATTTTTAACAATGCAATATTGTTGTTAAAAAAGTATAATGGAGATTGGGTATTACCTAAAGGTAGGGTAGAAGAGAATGAAAATTTATCACAAGCTGCAATTCGAGAAGTTTATGAAGAAGGTAGTGTACATGCTGAGATAGTTAAATATATTGATAAAATTAGTTATAGTTTTAGAAATAATAGAAACTCAAATAATGAATTAGTCAAGAAAACAGTTCATTGGTTTTTAATGAAAACAAATAGTATGGAGTGCTATCCTCAAAAAAGAGAAGGTTTTATTGAAGCTAGATTTGTTCATATAGATAGAGTGGCTGAACTTGCTAAATATGAAGATGAACAAGAAGTAATTAAAAAAGCCATAAATGAAATAAACAATGATTAGGGGGATGGAAATGTCATTTTCATCTAAAACAAAGAATAGATTATCAAGATTAGATATAGAAAATACTTGTTGTGCTAGGGCAGAGCTGGCATCACTTATAAGAATGAGCGGAACAATTCAACTAACTGGAAGGGGAAATATAAACATAAAATTTTCTACTGAAAACGCTGCCATAGCTAGAAGGATTTTTTCATTAATTAAAAAACTTTATAATTCACAGATAGAGGTCATGGTAAGAAAGAATAAGCAATTGAAAAAAAATAATAACTATTTAATGATAATTCATGATTCAAAAAGTGTAAATGATATTTTAAAAGATACTGGTTTATTTGATAAAGATAAGAATAAGTTATTAGATATTAGTTATAAGGTTCCAAAGGATATAATCAGAAAAAAATGTTGTAAAAGATCATATATTAGAGGTGCTTTTTTAGGTGGAGGGTCTTTAAGTGATCCTGAAAAAACTTATCATTTAGAATTTGTTACTCATAATAAAGAATTTGCAAAGGATTTATCTAGTATAATAAATTCATTTGATTTAAATTCAAAAATAGTAGTTAGAAAAGACTATTATGTAGTATATATAAAAGAAGGAGAACAAATAGTAGATTTATTAAATATTATAGAAGCACATAATTCATTGTTAGAACTAGAGAATATACGAGTTGTAAAAGGAATAAGAAATAATATAAATAGATTAGTAAATTGTGAAACAGCAAATTTAAGTAAAACTATAAATGCTGCAATTAGACAAGTAGAAAATATAAAATATATAGAAAATACAATAGGTATAGAAAAGTTACCTATTAATCTACAAGAATTAGCTAATTTAAGATTATATTATAAAGAAGCAAGTTTAAAGGAATTAGGAAATATGTTAAGTACACCTTTAGGCAAGTCTGGTGTTAATCATAGATTAAGAAAAATAGAAAAGATCGCTCAAAATTTAAAACAGAAAGAGAGGAACTGAAATGGAAGTAAAAGTAGTCGTGGTAAAGAATAAAATAGGATTACATGCAAGACCGGCTGCATTATTTGTTCAAACAGCAAGTAAGTTTTTAAGTAAAATATATGTTGAAAAAAAGGGAAGAAAAGTTAATGCTAAAAGCATAATGGGTATAATGGCTCTTGGAGTATGTCAAGGAGATGAAATAAAATTATATGCTCAAGGAGAAGATGAAAAAAGAGCAATAGAAGAATTAGAAGATCTATTGTTAAATAAATTAGAACAAGAATATGTTTAGATATATAAATAAAAAATATGATAAAATAAAGTAGATAGTTATATACTATCTATTTTTTAATATTAATGAAGGTGGTTATAATGAATAAATTTACTCATTTACATCTCCATACAGAATATAGCCTTTTAGATGGAGCTTCTAGACTAGATAAATTAATGGATAGAGTGGAACAACTGGGTATGGATAGCGTAGCTATAACTGATCATGGAGTAATGTATGGTGTCGTTGATTTTTATAAAAAAGCTAAAAAAAGAGACATAAAACCTATAATTGGTTGTGAAGTATATATATCTAAAGGAGATTACAGAAGAAAAGATCGAGACAAAGACAAGAGTCAATATCATCTTGTTCTTCTTGCAGAAAATAATACTGGATATAGAAACTTAATTAAAATTGTATCAGAAGGATTTGTGAATGGGTTTTATTATAAACCTAGAGTAGATTTTGAAATCCTAAAAAAATATAAAGAAGGAATTATAGTTTTAAGTGGTTGTCTTGGTGGTGAGCTTCAGAGAAATTTGATAAATGGAAACTACGATAAAGCTGTGGAAATAGCAAAACAATATAGAGATACATTTGGTAAAGATAATTATTTCTTAGAAATACAAGATCATGGTATTAAAGAGCAAAAATTAGTAAATCAAAGTATGTTTAAATTAAGCGAAGAGTTAGGGATAGAATTAGTTGCAACAAATGATGTGCATTATATTGAAAAGAAAGATTCTAAATTTCATGATGTATTATTATGTATTCAAACTGGTAAAACTATAGATGAAGAAAATAGAATGAAATTTCCTTCATCAGAATTTTATCTTAAATCATATGAAGAAATGTCAGAGGTTTTTCCCGAACATTTACAAGCATTGGAAAACACAGTTAAAATAGCAGAAAGGTGTAATGTTGAATTAGATTTTGAAACACTTCATTTACCTGAATTTGAGGTTCCTAAAGGGCATACAAATGAATCCTATTTTGAAAAATTATGTTATGAAGGATTACAAAAAAGATATGATAACATAACTGATGAAATAAATAATAGACTAGAATATGAAATGAAAGTTATTAAGGATATGGGATATGTTGACTACTTTTTAATTGTATGGGATTTCATTAGATATGCTAAAGAAAACAATATCATGGTGGGGCCAGGAAGAGGTTCTGCAGCAGGAAGTTTAGTTAGTTATACTCTTGGAATAATAGATATAGACCCTATTAAATATAATTTAATATTTGAAAGATTTTTAAATCCTGAAAGGGTTACTATGCCAGATATAGATATTGACTTTTGCTATGAAAGAAGAGAAGAAGTTATTGATTATGTAGTAAGGAAATATGGAGATAGCAGAGTAGCTCAAATAGTAACATTTGGAACTATGGCTGCACGTGGTGCTATTAGGGATGTAGGTAGAGCACTTGACATATCATATTCAGAAGTGGATTATATAGCAAAACAAATACCTATGGAATTAGGTATAACTATTGACAAAGCCTTAGAAATGAATAAACAATTAAAAGAGACTTATAATAGTGATAGAAAAGTAAAAAAACTTATTGATACAGCAAAAGATGTTGAGGGAATGCCAAGACATACTTCTACTCATGCTGCTGGTGTAGTAATTTCTAAAAAAGCAGTAACAGAATATGTACCCCTTTCTAGAAATAATGATTCTATTATTACTCAGTTTACAATGACAGAACTTGAAGAGCTAGGTCTTCTCAAAATGGATTTTTTAGGTCTTCGCAATCTTACTGTAATAAGAGATGCTAAAGATTTGATAAAAAAGATCCATAATAAAAATATAGACTTTAGTAACTCTAATTATGATGATAAAGATGTTTATAGGATGTTTCAAAAAGGAAATACTTTAGGAGTATTTCAATTTGAGAGTGCTGGAATGAGACAATTTTTAAAAGAATTAAAGCCAACTGAGTTTGAAAATATTGTAGCAGCAAATTCTCTATTTAGACCAGGTCCAATGAGACAAATTCCTAGGTATATAGAGAATAAAACACATCCAGAAAAAATTGAATATACTCATCCAATATTAGAATCAATACTTAAAGTAACCTATGGATGTATGGTATATCAAGAACAGGTAATGCAAATTGTTAGAGATGTAGGCGGTTACTCTATGGGGAGATCAGATATTGTTCGCCGAGCTATGGGTAAAAAGAAAATGGATGTAATGGAAAGAGAAAGACAAAATTTTATCTATGGAAAAAAAGATGAGAATGGTAATATTGAAATAAAAGGTGCGATTAGAAATGGAGTAGATGAAAAATCGGCTAATAAAATATATGATGAAATGATAGATTTTGCTAAATATGCATTTAATAAATCACATTCTGCAGCTTATGCAGTCTTAGCTTATGAAACAGCTTGGCTTAAATATTATTACCCTGTAGAATTTATGGCAGCATTACTTACAAGTGTAATGGGAAGTACTAATAGTGTATCATTATATATTCAAGAAAGTAAAAGATTAGGAATAGAAGTATTACCTCCAGATATAAATGAGAGTTTTTCAAACTTTACAGTAACAAAAGGAAAAGTTAGATTTGGACTAGAAGCAGTAAAAAATGTTGGGAAACCTTTGATAGAATCTATAGTAAATGCACGCAAAAAAGAAGGAAAATTCATTTCACTTACAGATTTTTGTGGCAGAGTTGATTCCCATTCTTTAAACAAAAGAGCTATAGAAAGTCTTATAAAAGCAGGGGCATTTGATTCAATAAAAGGGAGTAGAGCTCAACTTTTAGCTGTATATGAAAAGGTACTTGAAGGAGTTCAACAAGATAAAAAGAAAAACATAAAAGGACAATATAATATGTTTTCAAATTCAAGTTCAAAAGATCAAAATGAAATAAAGAGAGATTTGTTACCTAATATAAAAGAATTTCCGGAGAAAACATTATTATCAATGGAGAAAGAAATGATGGGAATATATGTTAGTGGACATCCTCTTTCATCTTATGAAGAAACTTTAAATAATATATCAACTTTGAGTACAGCAGAACTTTTAGAATTAGATGGTAGTAGTGGAAAAAATGAAAAACAAATAAAAATTGGTGGTATAATAATTTCAAAGAAAAATAAAATAACAAAAAACAATAATATGATGGCATTTGCAACTTTAGAGGATTTATTTGGTACAATAGAACTTATAATATTCCCTAAGGTTTATGATAGATATCAAAAGTTTATAGAAGAAGATAAAATAGTAAAAGTAGAAGGTAAACTTAATATTGAAGACGAAGGAGAAGTAAAAATAATTTGTAGTTCTATAACACCACTTAAGAAAAGTAAAAATGAAAAATTGTACCTTAAAATCTCAAAAGATAAAGACAATGATATATTAAATGACATTAAAAAAATATTATCTTATTATAGAGGTGAAACTCCAGTGTATGTTTATTTTGAAAAAGATAAAAAAACTGTGAGAGCAACAAGTGAGTTTTGGGTAAATATTAATAATAAAGGATTAGTAGAGAAATTAAAGAGCATATTAGGGGAAAATTCAATTAAATTGAAATGATTATATAAATTCAAACTTCAAATAGAATTAAAATTCTATTTGAAGTTTGATACATCCTTTATTATAAAAAAATTTATGGTATAATAACAAAGTAGAATATAAAAACGTGTTTTTGGAGGTAAATCATGTGGACAGCAGTTCATATAATTGAAGGTGAGAAAACAGCTATTGAATTAAAAGAAAAGCTTATTCAAGAAGGATTTTTAATAAAGCTAAAGTTATTTGTAAAGGATGGAGATATAGAAAATTATCAAATAATGACACCTGAATTTGAAGCAAATGATGTTTACAATGCAATAATTGATTTAGGATATTGAAAAATAAAATGAAATAAAATTTATTAATTTTTATCTGTAATGGGACGAATTTTGTCCATAATGGTTAAAAAGTAAGGAGGATGAATATGAAAACAATAGGAGTTTTAACAAGTGGAGGAGATGCTCCAGGAATGAATGCAGCAATAAGGGCTGTAGTAAGGACTGCTATATATAATGGAGTTCGAGTATTAGGTATAGAACAAGGATATAATGGTCTAATAAACGGTAATATTAAAGAAATGCAATTGTCAAGCGTTGCAGATATTATTCACAGAGGTGGGACTAAACTTAGAACTGCTCGCTCAGAAGAATTTAAAACAGAAGAGGGTAGAAAAAAAGCATTGAATGTTTTAGAAGTGTTTGGTATTGATGGATTAATAGTCATAGGAGGAGATGGCTCATTTAGAGGTGCTCAAAAATTGAATGAGTTAGGTCTTCCTACAGTTGGAATACCAGGAACTATTGATAATGACTTAGGTTATACTGATTATACAATTGGATTTGATACTGCAGTAAACACAGTTTTAGATGCTGTTAGTAAAATTAGAGATACTTCTACATCACATGGAAGAGCTAATATTATTGAAGTTATGGGTAGACATTGTGGAGATATAGCATTATATTCTGGACTTGCAGGAGGTGCTGAATCTATTATAGTGCCAGAAGTTGGTTATGAGGTTGATAATGTTTGTAAAAAACTATTACAAGGGAAAAATAGAGGAAAGCTACATAGCATCATAATGATAGCTGAAGGAGTAGGTAATGCAAATCAATTAGGAGAAGAAATTGAAGAAAAAACAGGAATAGAAACTAGAGTGACAATTTTAGGTCATATTCAAAGAGGTGGAAGTCCAACAGCTAGAGATAGAATACTTGCAAGTCAAATGGGAGCTGAAGCAGTTAATTTACTTTTAGCAGGTGAAACTTGTAAGGTTGTGGGTATAAAAGATAATAAGATAATGAGTATGAATACTGATGAGGCATTAGGATATGAGCGTGATTTAGATCAAGAAATGTATAAGTTAACTAAAATATTGTCTATTTAATATGAGGAGTGAGATGATGAAAAGGACTAAGATAGTATGTACATTAGGGCCATCAACTGATGATGAGGAAGTATTAACGCAGCTTATTAAAAATGGATTAAATGTGGCAAGGCAGAATTTTTCTCATGGTAATCATAATGAACATAAAAATAGAATGGATTTAACAAAAAAGGTAAGAGAAAAGCTGAATTTACCTATAGCAATCATGCTTGATACTAAAGGTCCAGAAATAAGAACAAGAGATTTTAAAAATGGAAGTATAATATTAAAAGATGATCAGGAATATATTATAACAACTAGAGACATATTAGGTGATGAACATATTGGTTCTATAACATATAAACACCTTCCAAAAGATATTACAAATGGAGATAAAATATTAATAGATGATGGATTAATTGAATTAGAAGTAATAGATATAATAAATCAAACTGATATAAAATGTAGAGTGTTAAATGGAGGAGAAGTTAAAAATAAAAAGGGTGTTAATGTACCTGGAGTAAAAATTAATTTACCTGCTATAACACAAAAGGATAAAGAAGATATAGAATTTGGAATAAGAAACGGAATAGATTTTATAGCAGCTTCATTTATTAGAAAAGCATCAGATGTATTAGCAATAAGAGAAATATTAGAACAGAATGGTGCAGAAGATATTGAAATTATATCAAAAATTGAAAATCAAGAAGGCGTAGATAATATAGATAGAATACTTGAAGTATCTGATGGAATAATGGTAGCACGTGGAGACTTAGGTGTAGAAATTCCAGCAGAAGAAGTGCCATTAGTACAAAAGATGATGATTAAAAAATGTAATTTAGCAGGAAAACCTGTAATAACTGCAACACAAATGTTAGATTCTATGATGAGAAATCCTCGTCCTACAAGAGCAGAAGTTACAGATGTAGCAAATGCAATATTAGATGGAACTGATGCTATAATGTTATCAGGTGAAACAGCTGCTGGAAAATATCCTATAGAAGCAGTAGAGACTATGAAAAATATTGCTATTAAAACAGAAGGCTCTATAGATTATGAAGGAATATTAAGTTCAAATATAAAACTACAAGAAATAAGTATTACAAATGCTATAAGTCATGCTACTTGTACTACTGCAGAAGATTTAGAAGCTCAAGCTATTATAACAGCTACAAGTACTGGATATACTGCACGGGCAGTATCAAAATTTAGACCTGCAGCACCTGTTATAGCAGTTACAACATCAGAAAAGGTTAGAAGAAAGCTGAATTTAGTATGGGGGATACATTCACTTATCTCAAAAGAATCTCTTAACACAGATGATATAATAGATGAATCAGTTTCAACAGCATTAGAAAATGAATATATTCATAACGGAGACTTAGTAGTAATAACAGCAGGTGTGCCTGTAGGAAAAGCAGGTTCTACAAATTTACTTAAAGTTCATACGGTAGGAGAGGTTATATTGAAAGGTACAGGAATAGGAGATAGAAGTGCAGTTGGTAATGTATGTATTGTAAAGAACAAGGAAGATGCAGAAAGAAAGTTTAAAGAAGGAGATATATTAGTAGCAATAAATACTGATAGAGATATAGTTCCATATATGGAGAAATCATCTGCTATTATAACTGAAAAAGGTGGACTTACATCTCATGCAGCAGTAGTTGGTCTTAATATAGAAAAACCAGTAATTGTAGGAGTAGAAAATGCTTTAGAAGAACTTAAAGATGGAGAACTTATAACAGTAGATAGTATAAGAGGATTTATATATAGAGGAAAAGCAAGAATATTATAATAAAATGTCGAGGTTAATACCTCGACATTCCTTTATACTATTTTATTTTTCTGATATAATTGAGCTAAGTATAACAATCTTTGGAGGAAAATATGAAAAATAAAACTACAATAAGAGCTAGATATAGTGAAACAGATCAAATGGGAGTAATATATCATGCTAATTATTTTAATTGGTTTGAAATAGGTAGAACTTCTTTTTTTAGAAATTTAGGTTATGATTATAAAAAGTTAGAAAATGAAGGTGTATTATTACCAGTAATAGATGTTGGCTGTAAATATATAGTTTCAGCTAAATATGATGATGAAATAATAATAGAAACATATATTGAAAAACTTAAAGGAGTTAAAATAAAGTATAAGTATAATATAATAAGAAAAAGAGATAATTTACTTTTAGCAGAAGGTTATACACTTCATGCATTTGTAAATAAAGATTTAAAACCTATTAATTTTAAAAAGAAATATAATGAATTATGGAACAAATTAAATGAAGCAATAGAAAAGGAGAAAAAATAGTGTTAGGAAAACTTATATTATTATTTACTGTGATACCAATAGTAGAACTTTTTATACTTTTTCAAATTGCAGAAATTACAAGTGGATTTGCTACAGTACTTTTAGTAATATTTACTGGAGTTATAGGAGCATATCTTGCGAAATCTCAAGGTAGAATTATAATTATGAGAATAAGAACAGATTTAAATAGAGGTAAAATGCCTGGAAATGAGCTTATAAATGGGCTATGTGTACTTGTAGGAGGAGCCCTTTTATTAACTCCAGGAATAATAACTGATATAGTAGGATTTAGCTTAGTTATTCCTTTAACTAGAACAATATTTAAAAAATATATAAAAAATAAATTTAGCGAAAAAATTAGAGCAGGACAAGTACATTTTTATTATAGAGATGATGATTAAAACTATATAAATATGGCAATAATTTCTATATAATCAAAATTGGCAACCAATTCTTATTTTTTAGGCACACTATAAAGTGTGCTATTTTTTTTGTCATATTATACTTTTTTGATATATAAATATAATATATAATGTGAAGTTTAATTTATATATGATATCTAATAATAGCAATTTAATACATATTTAAAAGAAAAATAAATTTTATTTAAAGGAGGAATTATAATCAAATTTACAAAAATGCACGGAGCAGGAAATGATTTTATAATAATAAATAATATTATTGAAAAAATTCCAGAAGAAAAGTTTTCGCATATTGCGAAAACTTTATGTTCTAGAAGATTATCAATTGGAGCTGATGGCATTATGTTTTTAGATAATACTGCTGGAAAAGCTGATTATAAAATGAATTTCTTAAACTCTGATGGTACTCATGGAGAAATGTGTGGAAATGGTGCAAGATGTATTTGTAGATATGGATTTGAAAAAGGTCTTGCTGGGAAAAAGCAAATTATTGAAACTATATCAGGATTAGTTGAAGGAGTTAGAATTGATAAAAGAAGATATGAAATTAGACTAAATAAACCAACTGTTTTTAAAATGGATTTTCCTTTAGAATATGATGGAAATAAATATGATTGTTCTTATGTTGAACTTGGAGATCTAGGATTACCACATTTGATAGTTAAATTATCAAACTTACATACTCTAAATAAAGAAAATTTATATAATATTGGCAAAGGATTAAGGCAACATAAAAAACTTAAAAAAGGAGCAAATGTCACTTTTTATTTTATTGATAATGAGGAGGTTTATGCTAAAACTTTTGAAAGAGGAGTCGAAGATTTTACACTAGCATGTGGTACTGGTGCTGGCTCCCTGGGATTTACTTTAATAAAAAAGGATATTGTTAACAGTGGTGAAATTAGAATAAATATGCCAGGTGGTATTCTTAATATTATACTTAAAGAAAGTAATGGAAAATATGAAGAAATTTTTCTTGTTGGTCCCACAAATATTGTATGTGAAGGAATTATTTTAGATGAAGATTTTAATTATTAATCTAAACATAGCAATATAAAAAACAAATTAAATACTTATAGGTACATAATTATAGCTATTTTATATCTACTAAATAAGCTTTACTTTTATTTTTTTCCGTTAAAGGATATAATTAATAGAGAATAAGCATTATTAGGAGGTTAATTTTGAAATCAAAAGTTAAGGTAGGTAGTACTTATAAAGTAGAAATAATAGATTTAAATCATAGAGGACAAGGGGTTGCAAAAATTGAAAACTTTGCAGTATTTATAAATGATGCAATACCAGGAGATATAGGTAATATAAAAATAATTACAGCAAAAAAGAACTATGGAGTAGGTGAATTTGTAGAAATTACTAAACCTTCAAAATGGAGAATAGAAGCACCTTGTCATGTAGTAGATAGTTGTGGTGGCTGTCAAATTCAAAAAATAGATTATGATGCTCAATTAGATATAAAGAGAAAAAAAGTAACTGATGATATGGAAAGAATAGCAAAATTAGAGGATATTAAAATACATGAAACAATAGGAATGGAAGAACCATTTAGATATAGAAACAAAGCACAATTTCCAGTTCAATCTGGGGAAGACTTTGTTAAAATAGGATTTTATAAAAGAGGAACTCATGAAATAGTTGATACAAATAAATGTATAATTCAACATCCTATAACTGATAAAATAATAAAAGTTATGAGAGAGTATATGAAAAACTATAAAGTTCAGCCTTATGATGAAAAGAAAGGTACAGGCATAATAAGACATATATTAACTAAAACATCATTTAAAACAGGAGATTTAATGCTTGTATTAATAACTAATGGTAAAAAACTACCATATAAAGATGAATTGATAAAATCTATAGTAGAAAATATTGAAGGTATTAAAAGTATAATACAAAATATAAACACTAGAAAATCTAATGTAATATTAGGCAAAGAAACTATTACATTATGGGGAGAAGATAAAATAGTTGATTATATAGAAGATATAAAATTTAATATCTCTCCATTATCATTTTTTCAAGTAAATCCAATACAAACAGAAAAATTATATAATAAGGCATTGGAATATGCAGATTTAAAAGGGGATGAAACAGTATTTGACCTATACTGTGGTATAGGAAGTATATCATTGTTTTTAGCAAAAAAAGCTAAAAAAGTATATGGAATAGAAGTAGTAAAGCCAGCTATAGAAGATGCTAAAAAGAACGCTCAAATAAATGGGATAGATAATGCAGAATTTTATCTAGGAAAAGCAGAAGAAGTATTTCCTAAGATTTATAAACAAGGAATAAGAGCAGATGTTGTAGTAGTAGATCCACCTAGAAAAGGGTGTGATGAAAAAGTGTTAGATACTATAATAAAAATGAACCCTAAAAAGGTAGTATATGTTTCATGTAATCCATCAACCCTTGCAAGAGATTTGAAATACTTAGATGAAAGTGGATATAAGACAAGAGAGATACAACCTGTAGATATGTTTCCACATACTGTTCACGTTGAAAGTATAACCCTACTTAACTAGAGGATAACTATGTTTTAGAGGTTATAAATAATTTAAATAAGCTATTTGCCACCCTGTTGCCACCGAAAATTATACTCGGTGGCAAATTACTTATTATTAGATATAATTTTTTCGAATATATCAACACTTTCTTTTTTCATTTTGTTGGTAACATGAGAATAAGTATCCATTGTTGTTGATAACTTAGAATGACCTAATCTTTCCTGAATATCTTTTATATTTGCTCCTGCTTCTAATAGCATAGTAGCATGAGTATGTCTTAATGAGTGAAAATTAAAATCTATCATTAATTCATAGTTAACCACTCTAGATAAATATTTTAAAGTATTTGTAGTTACATGAGTTCCATTTTCTTTAGTACATACAAAATTAGATTCTTTATAATACTTACCATATCTTAATTTATTTTCTATTTGCCATTTCTTATGCTTTTTTAAAATATCTACTAATGTTTGACCTATTACAATAGTTCTATATGAAGATTGAGTTTTAGGAGGACCTAATTCCCATATACCTTTTCCTTTAGGTATAAGAGTTTTAGTGACTGATATTGTATTTGATTCTAAATCTACATGATTCCATGTTAATCCACAAACTTCTCCAGCTCTCATACCTGTATGAAAACCAATTTGTAAAGGTATATAGAATGTACTTTCCATTGGAAATCTTTTTATAATTTTATTAAAATCTTTTTTAGATATAATTTTAAGATTATCTTCATCTTTTTTATCTTCTTGAATTTTAGGTATTTTTACATATTGCATAGGACTCTCTTTAATTAACTGATATGGATATACTGCCATCTTTAAAGCTTTAGAAAGAACCCCTAAAAAATTAGATAAAGAACTTTTAGAATACCCATTGATATGTTTATCGTTTATAAATTCTTGCAATTTAGCTGCATTAAGAGATTTTATTTTATATATACCTAAGCTAGGTTTTATATGATTTTTTATAATACGTCTATAATATTCTTGAGTATTATATTTACAATTAATTAGTACATATTCTTTGTACCAGTAATCAAAATAATCAGCTGTGCTCATTTCTGTTTCATCCAATATAGTACCAGCCTTCTCAAACTCATTGAGAGCCTTTCTTAAAGCTTCTAGAGCTTCTTTCTTAGTATTGCCACCTACACGTTCAATCTTTTTTCTTTTACCATCCACAACTCCTGCATCAAAGTAGTAATACCACCTTTTTCCTCTACGTCTAACTCCACCTTGCATTTTATCACTCCTTAATAGAATATATGTTCGGTTTAACAATAAAAAATATAATACTCAATATGAGTACATTTCTAAACTTTTTTCACTTACATGTAATGATTTTGATATTTGCTCTATTGTATAACCTTCATAATCTATACTATCTATCTCAATGTTAAGCAGTTTTAGAGCAAAATAATCAGCTTGTTTTTCTAGTTTACCTTTATTTATAAGTTTCTTATTGTATGCAGCAGAAATAATATCTGTGTGTAAAATAGCATGTCCTAATTCATGTGCAAGAATAAACTTTTCAAAATAATATTCTAAATCATCTCTAATAAATACTATTTCTAAATTATAATAATCTCTCATATAGAAAGCATCATTATTATTTAGAATTCTATCTTTTTTATCAACTCTATATATTTTTATATCTAATTCGTTGTAAATATCATATATATCACTTGTTTTACAATGTTCTATTATACCTCTTACATAATCATTTATCCAAACCATTATAGATATCCCCCCTTGGTTCTGAGTTGGCTTAAATTGATCTCTTTAAATTTATTTTCTATATTTATAGCTAAGTAATCTTAGATGGTTTAATAATTCATTTGCAAATTCTAGTACTTCTTCATCACTCATTGTATGAACATCAAAGCCACCGAATCCCATGATTACATTTTGCTCTAATAAGAATTTTACAGCTTCCTCTGGATTTTCAAACTCTTCTGGTATAGAAGGCTTGTCTTTGTAAGGATTTCTTATGTCGGAGTTGCCAATTAGATAATCAAGAGATACATCAAAGAATTTAGCTAATGTATTAAGAGTATCTATTCCAGGTTCTAAAGCACCTGTTTCATATTTAGAAATATTTGATTTTGTTTGTCCTATTTTTTCACCTAATTGTTCTTGAGTTAAATCAAATTCTTTTCTTAGTTCTCTAATTCTCAATGAAATCCCTACTTTCAATAAATTAATTTAATTAAATTATATAATATCCAAAATGGAAAATAAACTTTTATTCTAAATTAGAAACTTTTTTATATAAAAGAGTTGACAGTTTCCGATATAGATATTATAATGTATTTAAGAGGTAGCTAAAACGGAAACTTGAGGAGGGGAAAATATGTATGAAAATTTAAGAGCTATTAGAAATGCTAGAAATATTTCAGCAATAGATATGGCTGAGGTTTTAGGGCTTCAAACTAAAGCAGCATACTACAAAAAAGAAAGTGGCAATGTTAGGTTTTCTTTAGAAGAAGCAAATAAAATATCTAAATTTTTAGATATGGCAATAGAAGATATTTTTTTTGATGATGAAGTTGCTGAAACGGAAACAAATCATACTGCATAATTTAATCACATAAATAATTATCTCATGATAGTAATTGCCGATAAAGCTGTAAATATTGGTAAGTGAGGAACTAGAAGGAGGTGAGAGAAATGGAATTAAAATTAAGGTTTAATGAGTTTATAAGTAAATTACCAATAGCAATTATATCAAAAAAACTAGACATATCACATAGAGAGGTTGCAAAGTTAAAAAAAGGTTATAGTGTCAGAATTAATAGCGATAAATTAATAGAGTTTTTGAGCAACTATAACTCTGACACTAAATAATTATAGATTTATTATCTTATATTTATTGTAAGTTTTTTGAAATTGTGATTCAAAATCATCAAAATCAAAATAGGATTCAAAGCTATATATATCTTCTTCTAAATCTCTTGGATCAAAACAAGAACCATCTACTTCTTTTTCTTCTTGAGTCCAATAAAAAAGAAGGTTATATAGAATAGAATCAAGTTTAACAATTTTTGTAGTAAACGTCTTAAAATTATATTTATCTTTAGAATCAAATAAATATTTAGCTTCGATTTTATATTTATTAAAAAGACGATAGATTTCATCACGATATTTTACAGGATGATAAAAATATCTATTTGTATCATCATAGTTTAAATTTTCAAAGCTAAATATTTCACCATGAGGATATTCCTTGATTGCTTCTTTATAAATTTGTTCCCAACCTAATGGAATATCATCAAGATTTAATTGCCATAAATATTTAGTCAAATGTAACACCCCCTTTCATAGAAATTTTATCACAGAAAGGGAAAACAAACCACACAGCATAGGAGGTGTAAATATGGGTGATGATTTGCTTTTTACAGTTCCAGAAGTAGCAGCGATATTAAAAGTAAATAATAATAAAGTTTACGCCCTATTTAGAGCAGGAATGTTAACTCCTTTAAGACTAGGTAGACTAAAAGTTTCAAGGAGTGAATTAATAGCCTTTGTAGAGTGCTATAAAGGAAAAGATTTATCTGATCTAAGTAATGTAAAAAGTATAAGTTGGTAAAAAAGAATAGAAGGGAGGTGCCAAGATGACACCCAAAAAGAGGATTCTAGTAAAATACGTGGGGAAAGTTAGGGACATGCCTAAGAGATTTAAAAAAGACGAGTAATTAATTCTTAATTATATTTTATAACGAAAGGAAGTAAAAGTGAATGGAGATAGGATACGAGAATTTATATAAAATTGCTAGAAAGTCTACGAATTTGACTCAAGATATTGCTTCTGAATTTCTAGATATTTCAAGAGATTCATTATCTGCATATGAAAGAGGAATAACTGTAGCTCCAGATAAAGTTGTTTGTAAAATGATTGAAGTTTATGGGACAAGCTGGTTAGCATATGAACATCTTAGAACGTCTACAGAAGTAGGTAGAAGATATTTACCTAAAATACATTATTCAGATATAGCAAAATCAGTTTTGAAGTTTCAAAAAGAAGTAGGGGATCTAGATAGAGTTAATTCAGATATGATTTCAATAGCTTGTGATGGAGTGATAGATCATCATGAATCAGATAGATGGACAAGCATTACAAAAGAAATTGAAGAAGTAGCAGGAGCAGCATTAAGTTTAATCTTTACAAAAGAAAAGACCTCTCTAGATGGCAGTCTAGAAAAGGTCACTTACTAAAATTATTATACGTTAATTATATCAAATCGAGGAGGAATGTACAAATGAAATTACCATACGGATCATACTCTAAGAAAGGGTTTAGAGGTAGTGGAATGAAATTGCGACGTAGTGAATACTTTGAATACATTTATAAAGGAAAGTCATATTTCTATAAAAGGAAAGTTTATACAAGTGCTTATGATGGAGATATTCAATATGAAAAGATAACAAAAGCTACATTTAAAAGAGCAATAACTAGAGGGAATAAAACAGAAACAATGTATATTGATAACGATTTTGAAGAAATATTTTTTGGTACAGTAGCAAAAATATTGGCAGAACATTACACTATTGAACTTAAGTACGCAAGGGAAGCACTGGAAAGTACTTTAGATTCTATAGAAGATTTTGAGCAGAAATGTGGAAATTTAAAAGAAACATTCAAAGCTGTTTTATTTAGAAGTAGCATAGATGATTATGTTAAGTATATTATTCCAGTTAAAAGAAAGAGAGAGGTAATATAGATGGAAAATAAATTACAAGAAGAGTTTTTAAAACTGTTAGATAAGATTTCAGGTAGATGTAATAAAACAGAGTTACTAGATTTTTTAGATAAGAACAATTATTTTACTGCTCCAAGCTCATCTAGATATCATGGAGCAGAAGAAGAGGGCAATCTAAAACATAGCTTAAAGGTTGCTGATTGTGCTTTAGATTTAAATCATCAAATGAATTTTGGATTAAGTCAAGAGTCTATAATCATAGTTGCTTTGTTTCACGACTTAGGAAAATGTAAATATTATGGACAAGATAATTATATAGAAAACATATTGAAAAGTGGGAAAAAGAGTTCTACTAAACCATATACACATAATCCAGAAAGACGTGGAGTACCTCATGAAATAGCAAGTATTCATATGATAAGTAAATTTATAGAATTAAGTCAAGAAGAAATGTTCGCAATACTTCATCATAACGGTATGTATGGCGACCTTAAGTACCAGTTACAAGGGAATGAAACTAAATTACAAACCTTGATACACTTCGCAGATTTATGGTCCAGTAGATTTTTAGAAAATGGTGATAAAGATGAATAAAAGTGAAAGCATTAAAAATTTAGCTATAGCATTATCAAAGTTTCAAGCAGAAATAACAAATCCTGCTAACACTGCTACAAATCCATTTTTCAAAAGTAAATATGCTCCTTTAAATGATGTTTTAAATAATGTTAGGCCTATACTATCAAAGCATGGTTTAAGCGTAGTACAAGCACCAGCAGGGGATGGAGAAAACATTGTAGTAACAACTTTACTTATACATGAAAGTGGAGAATGGATTGAATCTGAGCCTTTGGTATTAAAAGCAGATAAACCTACAGCACAAGGTGCAGGAAGTGCTATAACATATGCTAGAAGATATGCATTATCTGCAATACTCGGTATTTCATCAGAAGATGATGATGATGGGAACAATGCAGAACCTAATAAAAACAATACTAATACATCAAGTAGTAATAAGAAATATGATTTAAATGATAAACAAATAAAAAGACTCTTTGCTATAGCTTACAGTGTGAATATAGATTCTAATACTGTAAAGGAACAGGTTAAAAAGAAATTCAATAAGGATGTAAAAGAACTTACTAAAGAAGAATACGACAATGTATGTAAAGGATATGAAAGTTTAAAAAAATAGGGGAGTAAAATCCCCTTTCTATGAAAAGGTAGGTGAAAAAATTGAATTATATAGCTGAAATTAATGCTTTTTATGATTGGCTCGAAATAAATTCATTGTCTACATCTAGTATTGTATTATGGCACGCTTTGATGCACATAAACAATAAAGCTAAATGGACTAAAGAATTTACTGTAGCTACATCTGTATTAAGTATTAAGACTGGACTTGCAGAAAGAACTATAAGAGAAGCTAGAAATGAATTAAAACAAAAAGGTAGGATTGACTGGAGGTCTAGAGGTGGAAATAAATCAGCAGCATATAAAATTACATCATTGTCGGCATATAATGCCGGAAGTCATGCCGGAAACTATGCCGACAGTTACGCCGGAAGTCATGCCGGAAACCATGCCACATTAAATAAACAAAACGAAACTAAACAAAAGAATAGTGCATCTACAAAAAGCACATCTGAAAAAGAAAATGATTTAGTAGAAGAATTTTTTCAAGAAGTTTGGCAATTATATCCTTCAAAAAAAGGAAAGGGTAGAATTTCTGACACTAAGAAAAAGGAATTATACAAACTTGGTGATGAAATCAAGAGATGTATAAGTAGATATATTTCTTTTGTTAAATCTGAAAGAGATAGAGGGTTTAAGGATTTAAAGTTTCAAAATGGCAGTACGTTTTTTAATAGTGGATATGTAGATTATCTTGATGAGAATGTAGAAGAAAAAAATGAAATTAAGAGCAAAAGGCCTCCTCTTAAAGTAGTCATTAACGATAATTATTTAAGGGGGTAAGAGCAAAAGTGAGGTGATAACTTGGACAAAATTAGTCAAATCAAAGAAAAATTTAATAATGAAGCTGAAAGCATCATAGCAAACGGACTTGGATTAGCTAAAAAAGGTAAGAAATATCATTGTCCTAATACTTTTGCACATAAAAATGGTGACAGAGACCCTTCTATGAGTTGGGATCCTAAAGCTCAACAATTTTATTGCTTTGGATGTGGAATGAAAGTTGATATATATGGCTATTACAGAGAACATCTTAATTATACTCATCAAGAAATAGTATCAGAATTATTATCAGAAGATGATTATAAAGATACTTCTATTCAAAAAAATAGAGATAAATTCACTGATGAAGTAAAGAAGGTTCAACCTATAACCAAAGAATGCATAGATTATATAAGGCTTAGAGGAATAAATGAAGATACTATAAAAAGGTTTAATTTAGGTACCTACAAAGGTGAGATAGCATTTCCTTACTACAGATATGAAACAGTGATAGGTTATAAAACTAGAAAACCTAAAAAAAATCCTGGAAAGCCTAAGATGAAAAATATTACAGGTTCTAAGCCCTATTTATATAACATTCAAAATACATCACCAGGTATGGAACTCGTTATATGTGAAGGTGAATTTGATGCAATGATAATAAGTCAATGTGGCTATGAAAATGTTGTATCAGTTGGTGCTGGAGCTAATAGTTTACCTACTTTAGTTGAGCAGGCTGGAGAGTTTTTGAATAAATTTGAGTCTTTAATTATAGTTTCTGATAATGATGAAGCTGGTTCTAATATGGATAGATACTTCATTGAAAAGTTTAAAGAAAAGGCTAAGTTAATAGATAAAAAGCTTTATAAGAGAAAAGATATCAATGAAGAATATATCCTCTATGGTAAAGAAAAGATAGTTGAGATTATAGAAAGTGCTAGATTTAAGATTGAAGGTAGATGGGACTTAGATAAAAAGCCTTATGAAGGCATTGATACTCAATCAGGCAAGTATGTACCTACTGGGTTACCAAGTATAGATTATGCTCTAAATGATTTAGTACCAGGATTTACAACACTTATAACTGGTAGGAGTAATGGAGGTAAGTCTACCTTTGTAAGACAAGTTATTGTAAATGCTATAGATAAGGGAAATAAAGTCTACCTTATGAATGGAGAAGAAAATAAAAATAAGGTAGTAAATAAATTATATCAATGTGTAATTGGGCGGGATAAAGGAAATTATGATTCGGTTAAAATCAATAAAAGATACAAAAAAGAACCTAAACCTAATGTACTTAAAAAGCTTAGAGAATGGCATAAAGAAAAATTAGTTTTATTCAATAAAGGAGACAGTAAATTAAAGACTATTGATGAATTAATCAATATGTTAGAGCTTGAAATTAAAATAAATAATTATAATTTGATTGTTATAGATAACCTTATGAGCATTTTGTCTGTAAAAGCTGCTGAAAAGTATGAACAACAAGCTGATTTTATGCAAAGACTCCATGATTTAGCTGATAATTATAACACTCATATAGTTTTAGTATTGCATCCTAATAAGACGTATAGAAAAGGTCAAAGCATGGACATGGAGCAAATATCAGGAACATCAGACCTTTACAACAAAGCAGATAATATTATTTCAGTTGTAAGAGAATATGAAGAAGAGAAAATAAACTTAGGTGTAAATGGCGAAATATCTGTCATTAAAAATAGAGATTTTGATGATTTACCTAAAGTTGATGTGCATTTTGATAAAGATACGGGTCTATTACTTGAAATAGACGAAGAAACTAACCAAGCAGTGGGTTATTCATTTAATTGGGACAAGAGTATACCAAACGGCTTTCAAATAGCAACTGATGTTGACTGCCCTTTCTAGGAGGTTTGAAAATGACTGTTAAAGAAGCAAAAATAGAATATAACAAATTACTTAAAAGGTATAACAAAGCTATTATTTATTTTGATAGGGAAGATATTCCATATCATGAAAAAGAAAATCAAATAGTTAATTTTAAAAATATATTAAAAGGATTAAATTATTATTTAGGGAAAATAGGTCCACATACAAGCAAAGAAACAATGGGAGGTTTTAATGTTGGATAAAGAAATGATGTTAGAAGTAGTAGACATTGTTAGAAGCATACAAGACCATCAAAGAGGATTTAAAAAGATGATAGGTAAATGGCTAAATAGATTAAATTACATTTACTATAAATGGATTAATTAGGAGGAGGAAATATGCCAATAAGAGTAGCTTCAACACAAAAAGATAATGAAGTATTCTATGTCACTGAACAACTTAAAAGTACTATTAAAATTTTAAAGGAATATTCAAAAGATGATCCAGATTGGGAAGTAGATATAGGTGCTATAAAATATGCTATTAAGGAGCTGGAAAATCATGACAAAAGAATATAAAGAAATAGTTGATAAAGCAGTAAAGATATATTTCAGCAATAATATTAGTGCTAAAGAAGCAATAGAAAGAGCTAAGAGTATATGGAGGACAAAATCATGAAGGTAGGCAAGAGGTATGAAGTAATACAAGCAGGAAGAAAAGGCTATAAAAATAAATTAATAGGAACTGTAGTAGAGGAATATCCAAGTTTTTATAGTTTTCAAACGAAAAATTATAGGACAAACATAAATAAAGTTGATTTAATTTGTGGTGATTATAATGCTAAACCTATATAAAAGGGAGAGTGTAAATATGATAAAGCATATGAAATATTTGCTAGATGGAACTTTGATGAAGAGATACATTATAAATAATATTTTAAGGAGTGAATAAATTGGGAATCCATAGAGGAGATACGTTTGAAGAATATATAAACTATTCTAATATAGTTTATATAAGAAGAGGAAAAGCACTTATACAAAAGATAGCTACACCAGTAAAGGTACTTAAAAGACAAGGGCGTAAAATAGTAAACGGATATTTTGAACAGAAAAGCACACTTGATTTTATAGGAGTTTATAAAAGCATTCCTGTAGCTTTTGATGCAAAAGAAACAAAACAAAACAGATTTCCTTTAAAAAACATCCACCAACATCAAATAGAATTCATGGAGAGTTGGAATTTAAATGGAGGACGAGCTTTTATATTAGTATCATTTAAAAGTAAAGATAAGGTCTTTAGATTAGAATTTGATGATTTAATTTTTCACTGGGCAGCGTGGGAAGAAAATAAAGGAAAGAGAGGTTTTGCAAGTATTCCATACAGTTTTTTTGAAGATGATTGTCAAGAAATAGTTTCAAGAAATGGAATATTATTAGACTATTTGGAAGGAATATAGAAGACTAAGGAGGGCTTTGCATGTTAGAATATGAGCTTTTAACAGTAGTACAAGCAATACCCTACTCAACATTTAAAGAAAGAATCAGATTTACTAAAAATAATTTGAAATATGTAGATAGAATAAGTTTTGATAAGAATTTTATTTACATAGAAAAGACAATAAAAAATTAAGGAGGAAAAGTAATGAAAAATGATATAAATTTAGAAAAGTTTGCAGGTGGAGCATTAGCAGAGAAATTCAATGTAGGATTAAAAGAGGTATTAGAAAATATAGCAGATCCTAACACGGACCCAGTCAAAAAAAGAAAAATGACAGTAGAGTTAGAATTTAAAAGTGATGAAGATAGGGAGCTAAGCATGGTAAATATAATTGTCAAAACTAAATTAGTTCCTAAAATTGGAGTGGCAACAAAAATAATCATTGATAAAGATGGTAAAGGGGGTATAGTAGCAAGTGAATATCAAAATCAGGTAAAAGGTCAGAGGTACATGAGGGTAAATGAAGAAACAGGTGAGATATTAAAAGACGATGAAGCAGTAGATATAGAAGGAATTAAAATAATAAAATAATAAAAATATGGAGGTAGTTAAAATGATAGAAAGAAAAGCTTTAGAATACTTAGTAGGGTTAGGATTAGATAAGGAATTATTAATAGAAACAGAAAAAGGACTATTTACAACACAAGATTTAAAAAGAGTTAGAGAGCCAGAAGTACAAGCATTAAGAGTATCAAATTTAACTAGTATTATAGATTATATTAAGAAAAATATAGATGAAATAGGAGTAAAGCTATTAATTCAAGTTAGAAGTCCAGAGCAGGTAAATGTATTAAGTCCATTAAATAGAGATGGAGAAAGAGATGAATTTATCATAGCAAAAGCAATATTACCGGATAACATTAGATATGACCAATTTTTAGACACTGAAAGATTTAATATTATGATGCAGAGTAGTTTTGATGATAAAGGGGACAAACCTTTAATACTTAAATTTACTGGGTTAATAAGAGATGAAGCAGTAAAGCAAACTGGAGATAATGGAGTATCACAAAAGGTAACGATTAAAACAGGTGTAGCAAGTGTAGGAGAAGCAGAAGTACCTAATCCAGTTATATTAGCTCCATATAGAACATTTCCAGAAATAGAGCAACCTTCTTCAAAGTTTATATTTAGAATGCAAGAAGGTCCACGAGCAGCAATATTTGAAGCAGATGGTGGAATGTGGAGAAATCAAGCAATGCAGAGTATCAAAAAATACTTAGAAGAAAACTTAGAAGAATGTAATGGAAAAGTAGAGATCATTTCTTAATTATTAGTTTAGTTAAATAACATAATAGATTTTATCATAATTGACAATAAATCTTTTATTATAAAACATCTTAGGAGGGAAGAAATGCAAGAAATAAGATGTAAAATATGCAGTAAATTATTAGGAAGAGTACCAAAGGCAGCAGAATTTGAAATAGAAATGAAATGTCCAAGGTGTAAATCAGTAAGAATATATAATAAAGAAGCTCTAGAAGCTCAGGGATAGTTTTCCCTGGGTTTCTTTTATGTAGGAGGGGATAATGTGCAAGACTTAATTATAGAGATACAACAACTTAGAAGTACACTTAATTTAGCAGTAAACAAGTTAAAGGAAAGAGGACAAGGAAAAGCAGAAGCAGAAAAAGCATATAGAATAGCTTTAGCTACAGAAATATTAAAACATAGGGATAATAAAGTACCAGTAACGATTATAAATGATATATGTAGGGGAGATAAAGATATTGCAGAATTAAAATTTAAAAGAGATGTAGCAGAAACATTATATAAAACAGCAGAAGAAAAGATTAATGCAACTAAGTTAGAGATTAGGATTGTAGAAAACCAATTAAATGCTATAAGAAAAGGGGAGTGAGGTATATGGAGATAATTAATTCAATCAATGATCTATATAAAATGTTAGAAATATGGGAAATTAGATTACAGGCATATGAAGAAGAAAAGAAAGCTATAGAAAAGTTAGGGAAATTTGGAGGTCCTAAACCTATAGGTTCAATAGATTATTCACAACCAAGAGTAAGTGGTGGAGGTGGACAACTAGATTTTGGAGAGACTCTTTCTTTGTTACATAGAATAGAAAGTCATATTTCTATACATGAAGATAATATAAAAAATATAAAAAGTAAAATAAAATCTATTGAAGATAAAGTAAATGAATTTGAAGGTATAGATTATAAAGTAGTTTATTATAGAGATATAAAAGGAATGACTTTGCAGCAGATAGCAGATAAATTAAATTATAGTAAGAGACAAATTGAAAGAATAAGCTCTAGAAATAAGAAATGTATATAAGTTGTCGGTGACATGTCGGCAATACATATAATATTATGGTATTAAGAGAAAGACCGACGAAATACACAGGCTTTCATCATAAATTTAATATTATATATAAAAGAACACTTAAACGCCAGGAGTGTTCTTTTTATTATGCCAAAAAGGTGAGAATATGAAGATGACAGATAAGAAATTTAATAAGAGCAAATGTAAAAATTGTATATGGAAAAAGAAGCTAAATAATAAGAATTATTATTGTCCTTGGCCAAGGTGTATAAAAGAAAAGTCAAAAATAAAATAGCATGATAAAAATCTTGAATACTACCCAAGTATAATTAATAAAAACTATTATGATGTAAAAGTTGAATATGAATATCTAGTTGCAGAATTCAATATAATAGTAAAAACTCAATTAAGGAGGATCAAAATGAGAATCTGTTTACACAATTGGATATTAATAGCGAGAAATATGATAAAAGGTAAAGGTATTACCAAATATAAATGTATAAAATGCGGTAAATATAAGTATAAGAAATGGTAACCTAATAAAAATAATGTCGAATATTGCGATAATAAATTGAAGGAATATCACCTTTTCTGTAGAAATAGTAAGAAGTAAGTAGAAGAAATGAAACAGAAAGTGGTGATAAATAATATGTCTATAATTATTGAACAGTTTAAGAATCATCAAATACATGAATCTTTAAATAGTTTAGAAGAAATAATTAAAAAAGCTGAAGAAAAAAAAGATATACCTGAAGCGAATTTAGAACATATAACAAGATTGAAATTAGTAAAAGAAAGATTAGTAAATGATTTAGAAGCAGTAGATCCTTATTTTGTATCTAAAAATACTTTAGATAATATTTATAGTAATATAAATAGTGCTACGCAGAATCTTAATTCATATATTAGCAATTTAAATCAAGGACATGTAAATAACATTATAGCTAATACGAATAATATTATACATATAATGTCATTAATAAATAATATTAAGAGTCCGGATGATATTGAGAATATAAGGAACGATATAAGTAATTTTAGAAAATCCATATCTCATTTAATGAATAATATGCATAAAGATTATAATGAATATTCTGAGAAATTAAAGGATGAATATAATAAATCAGTACAAACAATAAATGAAAGAGAATCTAAACTAGAACAAATTACTGAATCAATAAGTGCTGAAAAAAGTAGAGTTAACTCAGTAATAAGTCAGTCACAGAACCAAATAAATGAATTTAATACTCAATTTAGTAAATCACAAGAGAATCGTATAGAAGAGTTTAGTAACTTAAAGGATAAATTTAAAGAAGATTTTAGTGATTTGGAGCATAATATAAATGAAGATTTTGAGCGTGTGAGTGATGAATTTAATTCAAATTTTAAAGAAATTGAAAAAAGTAATAAAGAAATATTTTTTACTTTAATTAATGAATTAAAAGATACACGAATAAAAATTGAAGAAGAATATGATTCGAAAGTTAAAGAATATTTCAAACAATTTGATGAATATAAAGATGAATTAAAAAA
Organism: Senegalia massiliensis; assembly: GCF_900626135.1. Lineage (NCBI taxonomy): Bacteria > Bacillati > Bacillota > Clostridia > Eubacteriales > Clostridiaceae > Senegalia > Senegalia massiliensis. The sequence goes on along the minus strand of NZ_LR130786.1, from coordinate 287,577 downwards.
ACTTTCAAATTCTGTTGCTATTAAAAATATGTCAGAGGGTTATGATAAATTTGCTAATAAAGAAAAAAGCTCTAGAATAATTTGGCAAATTACAACGGTGTTATCTATAATAGGATTAATAGGTTTTAGTATTAATTTTGTAAACTCTTTTAAAAATTTAAACTTACCCACAAATGAAGTTAATTGGGCATTATTTTCATCAAGAATTATAGTTGTATCTGCTATAGGTACATTAACTGCATATTGTTCTAGACAAGCTAGTAAACATTTAGAGAATGAAAGGTATAATAGACAAATGCAATTGGAGTTATCAGCAATTAAACCTTATTTAGCAATATTACCAAATGAACGAAAAGATGAAATTATGGAGGAACTAGCTTATAAATTCTTTGGTAGATATGATGTGATTTTTAGTAATGATGATAAAAGAGATGATGAAGATGAAAGCAAATATACAATGTTATTAGATCTCTTACAGAGAGCATTTAATATGAACAATAAAGTTGATTAAGGAAATATAAAAGGGAGGTAAGGTTAATGGCATTATTTGGTGAAAAGAAAACAAAGGAAGAAAAGCAGAAGGAAAAACTACAAAAGTTTATGGAGAGGTATCAGCTTGAAGATCTCGATGAAAAGGATTTAGTAGTACTTCAGAAGATAGCAGGAGATTTAGCGGGTAATGGGGCATTTAAAGCAGGTATGGCCTTAAGTTTTGCTAAGGCAGAAGAACAGGCTAAGGTTACATATCTATCTGCATTGGTTGAACAGAACTGGATGATAATAAGACAGCTAAGTAGATTAAATAAAAGCATAGAGGATTTAAATAATAAAGAATAAATTAGGGAACCTTAGGGTTCTCTTTTTATACGGAGAAATATATATGAATTATAAAGTTAAGAAGTGGAAAAGAAAAAGAAGAGTAATATTAAAGAGAGATGAGTATTTATGTAGACATTGCAAAAGATATGGCAAGACTACTGCAGCAACAATAGTACACCATGTTATGCCTGCTGAAGACTATCCCAAGTATAAGTATGTAAATGTAAATTTACTTAGTGTGTGTACTAAATGTCATAATAGTTTCCATGATAGAATTACAAATAAATTAACAGAAAAAGGAATGTTCTGGTTTAATAAAGTATCCCCCCACCTTTTAAGTTCTAAAAAATAAATATAGGGACCGAGGAGGGATAAGTTTTTCCAATAGACTGAGTAATTTTAAAAAGGGGGTGGTAGAATTGAGTAGACAGAAAGCAACAATAGAAAAACAAATAATTAAAAGAATGAAAGAGCTTGGAATATACAAATTAGAATACAAAAATACAATTGATATTTTAGTTGGAATGATGCATCAATATGAAAATTTCTTAGAACAATTTGAAGAAAGTGGATATAAAATAACGGAAGAATATACAAATAAAGCAGGTGCAACAAATGAAAGAAAAACTCCATTATTATCTGCTATAGAAAAATTAAGGATGGATATTGCGACTTATTTAAATATGTTATGTCTTAATCCTAAATCATTTCAATCTATCACACCTGATATAAAAAAGAAGTCTGGTTTAGCTAGTATATTAAGTGAGTTGGATAATGGATGAAACAACATAAAAACTATGAAGAGGTAATGAATTATGTAGAAAGTATAGTAACTAAAAAGAAAGTAGCATGTAAAGAAATAATACAAGCATGTGAAAGATTTAAAAGGGACCTGAAAAATGATAAATATGATTTTAATCCTAAAGATGCAGAGTTTGTTATTCAAATCATAGAAAAAACATTTGTGCATCAAAAGGGTGAGAATATGCAAGGGTATCCACTTAGGGGTACTCCTTTTTTATTAAGACCTTGGCAAAAATTTTTAGTATATAACTTATTAGGGTTTTTCCATAAAGGAACTATCCTAAGAAGGTTTAAAGAATCTTTTATAATGCTACCAAGAAAACAGGGTAAAACTCCATTTATGAGTGCTTTAGCTTGGGGATTGGGATTACTAGAAAGAAAATCGGGAGCTGAGATAGTTGTAGTTGGAAATTTACTCAAACAAGCCTTACAAAGTTTTAATTTTCTTCTTTATAATCTTAGAAATATGGGAGAAGATAAAAACTTTAGAATTTTAGATAACAATCAAGAGCATAGTATAAGTGGTGACCTTGGTGATGGTTATATGAGAATTGAAACTATAGCTGGAAATAGTGACAAGATGGATTCATTAAATACTCTTATACAGATATTAGATGAATTACATTTATATAAGAGTGCTAGTCAATATAATACTATAAAGGAATCAGGAAAAGCTTATAGAAATTCACTTTGTATTGGTATAACAACTGCTGGAGATAACATGAATAGTTTTTGTTATAACAGAATGGTTTATTGTCAAAAGATATTGGATCAAGTTGTAAGTGATAGTGGAGCTGAATCTATTTTTATATTTATAGCAAAAGCTGACCAAGATCCTGAAACGGGAGAGGTAGATTATACAAATCCTTTAGAGCATGAAAAAGCTAATCCAAATTATAATGTATCTATTTCAGGCCAGGAACTTTTAAATGATGCATACCAGGCGCAAAATGATCCCCAACAAAGAAAATCTTACTTAGCAAAATCCCTTAATATTTACACTAATGCTATGAAAGCATATTTTAATATAGATCAATTCAGGGCGAGTGATAAGAAATACACATGGACATTAAAAGAATTGTCAAAACTTAAAATTGATTGGTTTGGTGGGGCTGACCTTTCAAAACTTCATGACCTTACAGGAGCTGCCTTATATGGTAGGTATAAAGATGTAGATATTGTAATTACACATGCTTTTTTCCCTAGAGTCATGGCACATAAAAAAGCTGAAGAAGATAATATACCTCTTTTTGGATGGGAAGATGATGGTCTTTTAACTATGAGTAACAATCCTATCGTAAATTATTCCGATGTTATAAACTGGTTTATATTAATGAGAAGTATGGGTTTTAAAATTAAACAAGTAGGCTTTGATAGGAAGTTTGGTCAAGAGTTCTTTTTAGGTATGAAGAAAAAAGGATTTAATATAGTAGATGAACCACAATATTTTTATAACAAATCTCAAGGATTTAGGCTAATAGAACAAAAGGTTATAGCAGGTAAATTTTATTATGTACATTCAGATGCTTATGAGTATTGCGTACAAAATGTTAGGGCAATAGAAAAAACTGATGATATGATTCAATATGAAAAGGTTGAAGACACTATGAGAATAGATTTATTTGATGCAAGTGTATTTGCAGCAGTAAGAAAATTAAAAAGTATGGAAAAAGCAGGAGCAGCAAAAAAATGGTTGGAAGGAAAATAGCATGAAAAAAATAAAAGAATTTTTACTAGATAATTTAATAGAAATAATTTTACTTATTGGAATAATAAATATTTCAATAGGTTTTTTTATGTTCAATAAAGTAGCTGGTTTTATAGCGACAGGATCTTTGTTTATAGCTTTAGCGTTTTTAATGTGGCGGGGGGGTGATTAATATTGGGATTTTTATTTAAGAGTAAAAAAAATACGAGAGCAGAACCTAATAGTACTCTTCAATGGATTTTATCGCAAGATGATATAGGAGAAAAGTTAATTATTCCTGGATATACAAAATTATCAAATCATCCAGAAGTAAAAATAGCAGCAGACAAAATTGCCGATTTAATTTCCTCTATGACAATACACCTAATGAAAAATACGGAAGATGGAGATGTAAGAATTAAAAATGAATTATCTAGGAAGATCGATATTGCTCCTTATTCTTTAACTACCAGAAAAAATTGGATGCATAACATAGTAAGGACATTATTACTAGAAGGTGAAGGTAATAGTATAATTTATCCTGTAATAAAAGAAGGGTTAATAGATGATTTAATACCTCTAAAACCTAGTCAATGGGAATTCATAGAATCCAGTAGAGGTTATAAAATTAAATATGAAGATAGACTATATACTAATGATGAATTACTACATTTTGTCATTAACCCAGATGCTGAAAGACCATGGAAAGGAACAGGGTACAGATTAGCACTAAAAGATATAGTAGATAATCTTAGTCAAGCTACAGCTACCAAAAAAGCATTTATGAGTGATAAGTGGAAACCCTCAATAATAGTAAGTGTAGATGCAATGACAGAAGAACTTGCTAGTGAAGAAGGTAGAGATGAAATACTGAAAAAGTATATTTCAGAAACTGGTGGAGGTAAACCTTGGGTAATACCTGCTGACTTAGTAAAGGTTGACCAGGTAAAACCATTATCACTTAAAGACTTAGCCATAAATGAAGCGGTAGAAATTGATAAAAAAACAGTAGCATCTATATTTAAAGTTCCAGCATTTATTTTAGGAGTAGGTACATTTAATAAAGATGAGTACAATAATTTTATAAATTCAACTATACTTCCTATAGCAAAATCAATAGAGCAGGAGCTCACAAAGAAATTACTTTATAGTCCTGATTTATATTTTAAATTAAACCCACGGTCACTATATGCATATGACTTATTAGATTTAGTTACGGCTGGAACAGCTTTAGTTGATAGAAATACATTAAGAAGAAATGAATTGAGAGATTGGTTAGGTATGAGTCCAGATCCTGAAATGAACGAACTAATAGTATTAGAAAACTATGTACCAGCTGATTTATTGGGTAATCAGCAAAAGTTGAAGGGTGGTGAAAATAATGAGTAGAGAAAAACAAAGGCAAGTGAGAAATATCACAGCTGATTTAAAAGTAAGAGAAGAACAAGAAGGTGATATGTATCTAGAGGGTTATTTTATAGTGTTTAATAGAGAAACAGAATTATGGCCAGGTGCATATGAAGAAATATCACCTGATGCATGTAAAAATACTTTAAGCAATGATATTAGAGCATTAATCAATCATGATACTACTTTAGTTTTAGGAAGAAACAAATCTAATACATTGTTATTAGAAGTTGATAGTAAAGGTTTATTTGGAACAATTAAAATAAACTCTAATGATACAGATGCAGTAAATATATATCAGAGAGTAAAAAGAGGGGATGTATCAGGAAATTCATTTGGATTTAATATTTTAAATGAAGAAACTGACTATAGAGAAGATGGAACTATAAAATGGACCATTAAAGAAATAGACTTACATGAAGTCTCTATAACAACATTTCCTGCTTATGAAGATACAACTATTGAAGCTAGAAAAAAAGAAGTAGAACAACATAGTAAAAGGAAAATAGAAGTAAGAAAAAATAAATTAAAAGAGAGGTTGAATAAAATATGCTAAAACAATTAATGTTATCTAAGAAGATAGAACAGGCAAGAAAAGTTTTAAATGAATATACAGAGGAAGAAACTAAAATAAAGACAAGGAGTGAAGAATTAGAAAAATCTATAGAAGAAGCTGAAACAGAAGAAGAAATAAATGCAGTTGATGAAGAAACAGAAAAACTAGAAAAAGAAAAAGAAGAATTGCAAGAAAAGAAAAATAAACTTGAAGGTGAGATAAAAGAACTAGAAGGAGAATTAGATCAACTTAATTCTAAAGAGCCTGAAAACAAAAAAAGAAATAGAGGTGTTGATGATATGGAAATTAGAGAAGGTATAAAAAGATATGTACAAAGCAAAGGACAAGATAGAGCAGGGTTCACATCAGTAGAAGGTGGGGCTTTGATTCCAGAAGAATTATTGAAGCCAAAAGACGCACTTGAAGATGAACTTGATTTAACTAAAATTATAGGAGAGGTAACTGTTCACAGTGGTTCAGGAAAATATCCAGTTATAAAAAAATCAGGTAGCAAAATGGCATCAGTTGCAGAGTTATCAAAAAATCCAGAACTTGCTAAACCAGTAATCACAGAAGTGCCATATGACATTGAAACTTATAGAGGATATATACCTGTATCTCAAGAAGTTATTGATGATGCAGATTATGATGTAGCAGGAATGATATCAGAAGAGATATCAGACCAAGATTTAAACACTAAAAACCATGCTATAGCTACTGTACTTAAATCCGCAAATGCTAAAGCGGTGACGGGAATAGATGGATTAAAAACTCTATTTAATACAGGGATTAAGAAGGTGTACAGAACAAAAGCTATCCTCTCAGCATCTTTATTCAATGAGCTGGATTTAACAAAAGATAAGAATGGGAGATATTTGTTACAAGATGATATAAAGTCATCATCAGGTAAAAAGTTGTTTGGATATGAAGTAATAGTATTAGATGATGATGTAATAGGAATTAATGCAGGAGATTTAGTAGGTTTTATAGGAGATCCTAAGGAATTTGCTAAATTGTTTAATAGAAAGAAAACATCTGTAAAATGGGTAGATCATGAAGTGTATGGTCAATTACTCGCAGGGTTTGTAAGATTTGATGTGCAAAAAGTTGATAGTGAAGCAGGCTTTTATGTAACTTATACTCCAGAACCAGCAGTTTAATAGGAGGGATATAAAATGAAATCAAAAGTTATAAGAAGATTCTATGATAAAAGAGAAAAGAAAATTCAACCTATAGGAACTATTATAGATGTTTCAAAAGAAAGATTTGAAGAAATAAACTCTACTAAATATGGACAACTAGTTGAAGAATTTGAAGAAATACAGGACACAGAAGAAACAATTGATAATACCGACTTTCCTAAGCATACTGGTGGAGGATGGTATGAGCTTTCAAATGGTGAAAAAATCCAAGGTAAAGAAGAAGCACTAAAAGCTGAAAATGAGTTGATGTAAATGGATATAACACAAATATTAAACTTAATAAAAGCAAGGTTAGGTATCTCTACTACAGTTAGAGATACCTATTTAATTGCAATCATTGAAGCAATCATAAAAGAATTAGAAGATGAAAAAGGAATAAATTTAGATATTAATAATTCTTATCATCTAATGTTTGTAGTAGATTATTCAACCTGGAGGTATCAGTCACGAGATAGTGAAAAAGGCATGCCAAGACATCTGCAATTTAGATTGCACAACTTGATGATTCATAGTTGGGGCACTCAAAATGTATGATCATGAGGTTAAATTAATTGATGAAGAGATCATTAAAGATGAAATAGGTCAAGAAGTAGCTACCTTTATTGAAAGAACTATTCTTTGTAAGGTTAAAGATATAGGGGGTAGTGAATTCTATAATGCAAAAGTAGCAGGACTAAAACCTGAAATAAAATTAATAGTACACTCTTTTGAGTATCAAGGAGAGCAAAAAGTTGAGTTTCAAGGCAATAAATATAATGTAATTAGAACATATAAAGGTGATACAGTAGATAATAGTAGTTTATCACTATCAGGCGAAGAAATAGAGCTAACTTGTGAGAAGGTGATTGGAAGTGGTTAGAACAACACTTGAAGGACTTGGAGATGAAATAGCAAAAGCTATCAAAGAATATACTGATGATGTAAAAGAAGGAATAGAAATTGAGTTAAAAGAAGTAGCAGATACTGCAGTAAAAGAATTAAAAGCAAATAGTCCTAAAGATACAGGTGAATATGCTAAAGGTTGGAGAAAGAAAAAAGTAAAAGGTGGATATGTAATATCAAATAAAGTATATCAGCTAACACATTTACTTGAAAAAGGCCATGCAAAAAGAAATGGTGGTAGAGTGGCTCCAAGAGTTCATATAAAACCTGTGGAAGAAGCTGCAATTATAAAAACTGAACAGGGAATTGAAAAAATAATAATATCAGGAGGAAAAGGTTAATGGGAATATCAGAGCTTTACAATATATTAAAGCAAGTAAATTTACCTATAGCATATTCTAATTTTACAAATCCTCCTGAATTACCTTATATCATATATTTCGTTGAAGGTAGTGATAATTTTCTAGCTGATAATGAAGTATATTTTCCTATTAGTGACTGTATAATTGAACTATATTCCAATAAAAAAAGCATTGCAGATGAAGAAAAAATAGAAACTATATTTTATGAAAATAAAATAATTTGGCAGAAATATGAAACTTATATTAATGCAGAAAAACTGTATCAAGTAAGTTATGAAATACAAATTTGATAGGAGTGAATGAAATGGCAGGAGAGAAAAACAAAATAGTATTTGGTCTTGAAAATGTACATGTAGCTTTTTTAGATGAGACTACAGGAACATTTGAAGCACCAATTAAAATACCAGGAGCAGTAAATTTAGCATTAAATCCAGAAGGTGAAGAGTCTACTTTTTATGCTGATAATATAGCATATTTTTCTATGACAAGTAACAATGGTTATACAGGTGATTTAGAAATGGCATTGGTTCCAGATGATGTACTTGTAAAAATGTTAGGATGGGAAAAAGATTCGAATGGAATGTTAGTTGAAATAGCAGATGGAGTCCAAAAACCTTTTGCTCTTTTATATCAAGTAAAAGGAAATGTAAAAAATAAAAGATATGTATATTATAATTGTAAGTCTAGTAGACCTACAAAAGAGCATGGAACAAAAGCGGAAAATGTAGAACCAAATACCGAAACATTGACATTAAAGGTAACTCCTACAGAAATAAGTGGCAAGCTTATAACAAAAGGAGTTTTGGAATTATCTGAAACAAATCAGAGTGTATATGACAGTTTCTTTGACAGTGTAGTAGAACCAAATCAAGTGGTAGCATAGGAGGTATGATTATATGAGAAATGTAAAAATAGGAGAAAAAGAATATAAATTAGCAGGGGGTCCTATGACCCTCTATTTTTATAAAAAGGAATTTAAAGAAGATCTAATAGGAAATCTAATGAAGTTCTCTGAAATGGAAGAAGATCCTTCAAAACTAGATTCAATTATAGTTTTACAAATGGCTTGGGCTATGCATAAAACTGCTAAGACTGGACAATTAATTAGCTTTGAACAGTGGATGGAAAGTCTAGAATATGTAGATTTTGAAGATCCTGATATGATGTTAAATATAATAACAGAGGCACAAGAAAGTTTCTTTCGTGGAGGACAAGGAAAAGTCGAACAAACCAAATAATAAAATTTCTGAAAATCCTGAGATAGAGATATTAGTAGCTGCAAAAAAGATGGGACTAAGTTTTGAAGAACTTAGTCTTTTTAATTTGAATGATTTCTTTAGATTTGTAGATATATGGGCAGGTGAAGAAGAAACAGATGGCAGGAGAGAAGCTACACAAGCTGATATTGAAAGATATATGGGCTAGGAGGTGAGTATCATAGCTAAGAATATCAAAGGTATCACTATTCAAATAGGTGCAGAAACTACAGGACTGGATAAGGCACTTCAAAATGTGAATAAACAATCTAGGGATATAGCTAAGGAGTTAAGACAAGTAAATAAAGGTTTAAAATTTAACCCTAAAGATACTACACTTTTAGCTCAAAAACAAGAACTCCTAGGTAATCAAGTTAATACTACAAAAGAAAAGCTAGAAAAGTTAAAAAGTGCACAACAAGAAGTTTCAAACCAATATAAAAATGGTGAAATAGATGATGGGCAATATAGAGCATTTCAAAGAGAAATAGTTGAAACTGAAAGTAAATTAGGTCACTATGAAAATCAATTAAAAGAAGTTGAACAGGCACAAAAAAGAACTGGTGATACTGCAGCTAAAGCAAGTAAAAAATTAAAGGATATGGGATCTAAATTAAAAGGTATAGGACAATCCATGACTACAAAAGTTACCTTACCTTTAGTGGGGGGTTTTGCTGCAGTAACAAAAGGAACTGAAGAATTTAGAGGAGACTTAGCAAAGCTTGAAACAAATGCAAAAAATGCTGGTATAGGAACAGATAAAATAAAGAAAAGTCTTGTAGATTTGTCAGCTGTAAGTGATGAAACAGATTCTAATGTAGAAGCCTTATCTAACCTTTTAGCTACAGGTTTTGATGAACAGGGAATGACTCAGGCTATGGATGCTCTTTCTGGTGCTGTAATCAAATTTCCCGATACATTAAAGATCGAAGGGCTTGCAGATGGACTTCAAGAAACTTTGGCTACTGGAAAAGCAGTTGGTCCTTTTGCTGAAATGCTTGAACGCTCTGGGATGAATTTAGATACGTTTAATGAAGGTTTGGCAGAAGCTAAAAAGAAAGGTGAGGAACAAAATTATATTTTACAAACACTAGCAGATACTGGACTTGCTAAGGTAAATGAAGAATATAGAAAAAATAATAAAGAATTAGTAGAGAATAAAGAGTCACAACAAGAATTTCAGAATTCTATGGCTACACTTGGTGAAACGTTACAACCTATAATGACTAAAGTAACTCAAGGGATAACGAAAGTGGTTACAAGCTTTAATAACATGTCTCCAGCTGCACAAAAAGTAATATTAGTTATAGCAGCAATTGCTGCAGCGATTGGCCCACTATTAATGGTAATAGGAACACTGGCCACTGGATTAAGTTCAGTAATTGGTTTATTTGGTGGAGGAGCAGCCGCAGGAGCGGGCGGAGGAGGACTTGCCGCCGCCTTTACAGCTATTACTGGACCAGTTGGAATTGTTATAGCAGTAATAACTGGATTAATAGCTATATTTGTAGCATTATATAAGAATAATGAAGATTTCCGGATAAAAGTACAAGAAGTATGGACTAAAGTTAAAGAAATAATTGGTGTAACAATAGAAGGTTTAAAAGCTATAATAACTGTATTTATAGAAACAAGTAAAGCGATATGGAATAAATATGGTACAGATATAATTACTATTTTAACTAAAGCTTTCACAGTTATATCAAATGTAGTCACTACTGTATTAAACATAATAAAAGGAATAATAAAAGTAGTTCTTGCAGTAATAAAAGGTGACTGGCAAGGTGCATGGGATGCTATTAAAGGTTTGCTTAAAGATACCTGGAATGGTATTAAATCTATAATAACAAGTTCAATAAGTTTAGTTAAATCAATATTAAGTACGTATTTAAAAGTAATAACAGGACTTATGGGAAAAGCTTGGGATGTCATAAAATCTGTAGCTAAATTTGCATGGGATAAAATTAAAAGTAATATAATTAATCCTATTTCAAGTGCTAAAGACAGGGTTTTTTCCACTATAAATGCTATGAAAAATGATGCAATAAGTAAATTTGAAAGTTTAAGAAGTAGTGCAAAATCTAAATTTGATGCTGCTAAAAGTGCAATAGTTGATCCTATTGAATCTGCAAAAAATACTATAAGTAATATAGTAGAAAAAATAAAGGGTTTCTTTTCTGGCATGAAGCTCAAAATACCAAAACCCAGCATACCAAAAATGTCTATATCTAAAGGATTTAAAAAAGTTTTTGGTTATGAGGTGCCATATCCAAAAATATCTTGGAACGCCCAAGGAGGTATATTAAAGCGTCCAACTATAATACCAACTATGGCTGGGTTACAAGGATTTGCAGAACCTAGAACTGGTGGAGAAGCTATAATGCCTTTAAATAAATTACCAAGTTTAATGGCTAAAGCTTTAGAGAAAATAGGCGGAATAGGAAGTACAATAGTAGTAAAACAAATGATAGTAAGAGAAGAAGCTGACATAGATAGAGTAGCAAGAAAATTAGATGACATGAGGAGAAGGGGAGGTAGGAAGTAATGTTGAATTTGATATTTAATAATACGGATTTTAGTGAATATGTAAATATTGAAAATGTGAGAAAATCTATTCTACCTCCAATAAGTACTAACATGATAACTATACCAGGAAAAAGAGGTCTTACATTCATAAAAAATAACCTTGAAGTGAAATATATTGAAGTAGATATAAGATTAATAGAAGAAAATAAAAATAAAGTAAGAGATAAGATGAGAGAATTAGCAAAGCTTTTATATACCAAAGAACCAAAAAAACTAGTTACAGATGAAAATGATAAATATGATATAGCAATATTAGATGGTAATACTGAATTTGAAAAATTGCTATACACTGGTTCCACTACACTTGTATTTGCTTGTCCTGATCCAATTAGCTATGGAGAGGAAATAACAGAAACACTTGATGACAACATACTTTTAAATAATGGAACATATGAAACAAAAGGAATTATAAATGTACAAATTAATTCAAATATCACATATATAAAAATTACTCTCCTTGATACGGGAGAGTTTTTGTATATAGAAAATAATTTTGTAACAGGGGATGAAGTAGTTATAGATTTAGAAAAAGAGTCTATAAGAAAAAATGGAGTTCTTATTATGGAAGATTTATATTTAGAAAGTGATTTTTTTTCTATACCTACTGGAGAATATCAAATCAAAATAGAGCCATTAGGGGTATATGCAACTCTTTCATATATTGAGAGGTGGCTATAATGGAATTTAAAATTTTTGATAGAAATGAAAAATTTAAATGCAATCTCAAAGATCTTTTAACTGCTTTTCGAAAGGAAGAAATTAATGGAGAACATTTTATAGAGTTTGCAATATTCGGTGGAAATGAAAATGCTAAATACATTGAAAAGAATGGAAGAATTCTTTATAAAGATAGAAGGGGTAAATGGAGAGAATTTATTATCAGAGGTATAGAAGAGCCTCATGAGACTGATGGAATTACTATGAAGGTATATTGTGAGGAATTCATTTATGAAACTTGGGGGGACTATATTGAGGATAAGAGACCTCAAGATACTACTGCAAATATAGGAATGGAGAGTGCACTTAGTAATTCCAGGATAGAAGTAGGACTAGTTGATGATTTAGGTATCAGTAGCGCAAATTTCTATCATATGTTTGGAAAAGAAGCTATCAACATGACAGCTCAAAACTGGAAAGGTGAAATACGTACTAGACTAGAAGTATCGGGCAAAAAGATACTGCATAGATATATAGACCTTTTAGCAAGAAGGGGAGCGGATAGAGGTAAAAGATATGAATTTTCAAAGGATCTTGTATCTATAAATAGAAAGGTACATGAAAATGATATTATAACTGCTCTTTACGGATATGGAAAGGGAGAGCAAATAGGTGATGGCTATGGTCGTAGGATTACTTTTGCAAAAGTAGAATGGAGCATTGCAAATGGTGATCCAGTAGATAAACCACTTGGCCAAGAATATTTATTTGATTCAGAAATACTTGAACAATGGGGAAGACTTGATAAAAATGGTAATAAAAAGCATACATTTGATAAAGTCGAATTTGACGATGTAGAGGACCCAGAAGAACTTCTAAGATTAACATATGAAGAATATTTGAAAAGAAGTCAAATACAAATTTCCTATGAAGGAAAAGTCATTGATCTTAAATCTATAGATGGCCTTGAACATGAAGGAGTAGAACTTGGAGATACCGTAGGTGTTATAGATAGGGAATTCAATCCACCATTAAGAGTAAAGGCAAGAGTTTTATCATATAAGGAAGATATTTTAAATCCTGAAAATGATGAAATTCTTTTAGGAAATTTTATAGATGATATAACCTCAAAGCTCAATGAGAATGAGAAGTTTATAAATCAATTCAGAGATAAATCTGGAGTATGGGATAGAGCTGATGTTATAAATCAAGATGGTACTATTAATGCTAACTATATATTTAATCTATTAGAAGAGTTTAATGATAAAGCCAATGCCACTGGTGGTTATGTATTTCATAGAAAAGGCGATGGGATTCTTACAATAGATAAACCTGATGAAGTAAGCTCTACTATGGCAGTACAAATAAAAGGTGGTTTAATAAGGATAGCTAATAGTAAATTGGCTAATGGTGAATGGAATTGGACTACTGCTATGGATGGTAGTGGTATTATAGCTGATGTAATTAATACAGGAATTCTTCAAGGTGGTAAAGTTAAATTTGATTTGAGTAATGGTACTTTACTAATAGGAAATTCAATAGAGGACTATTCGCTACTATTTGATGGGAATAGTCTAAAGATTAGGCTTAGCAGTGGTAAAACCATAGAGGAAACTGTAATAACCAAAGTAGAAGAAGAAATAGAAAAAGCTCCTATATATGAGTGGACTAAATATGCAGATGATATAAATGGAACTAACATAAGTGATGATCCTTTAAATAAAAAATATATAGGTAAAGCTTATAATAAAAATTCTCAAATTGAAAGCAATGATCCTTTAGATTATACATGGACTATATCTAATTATTATGTAGATAATAAAATTGATAATGTATCAAATAATTTAGATAACTTCCAAAATGATGTTAGCACAACTTTCAAAGATGGAATAATAGAAGAATCTGAAGCTAAAGCAGTAGAGAAATATATTAATACACTACAATCACAACAACAACAAATATATAAGATGCATCAATCTATATATAATAATGAACATCTAACAGGAACATATAAAGTAGAAGAAAATACAGCATACAATAACTATATTACAGCATTTAATAATTTAATAGATTATATAAATAATGTAATATCAGATGGAAAAACAACAACTACAGAAAAACAAGAAGTAGATGCTAGATTTATTATTTATAAAGATAGAATAGCAGCATATCAAGAAAAATTAAATAATGCTCAAGAATTTATACAGTCAGAGATAAAAAGAAAAGCAGAAGAATTTGCTACAAGCTCTGATGAAAAACAACAAGAAGTAATAAATGAACAAACTCAACAACTTGCAGTAGATTTTAATTCTAGTATACAGGCAACAGCTGAAAGTGTAACTAATACTATGAGAGCTGAATATCAAGATGCAGATGGTAAAGTAATAGAAGCTTATGAAAAAAAGATATCAGAAACTGCTGAAGCTTGGAATTTATCTTTTAGTAAGTTAACAAATGACTATGCAGGAATAAATGGGCAGATGAATGAAGTAACAACTTTCTTTGATTTTAGTGGGAATGGATTTGAAATAGGAAAATCAGATAGCAAAATTAAATTAAGATTAATGAATGATATATTAGCATTTACGGATAATGGAGTAGATTCTCAATGGTTTGATGCTCAAAATTCTTATATTAAAAAATTAATAGTTACTGAAGATGCAAAAATAGGAAACCATCTATTTAAAAAAAATGACACAAAAACATTGATACAGTGGGCAGGTGATGAGTAATGCTTAGTGGATCTATAAATAATACTTTTAAAGATACATGGAGATTAATAGCTGAATGGTCTGCTACACAAAATATAGAAGAAAATTATAGTTTAGTAACAGTTAATTTTTATCTAACTGGTGATTATGCTATATATGCAAGTAGTAGGAATAATGGCTATATTACAATAGATGGTTCAAGATATAATTTTACTGCTAATTCTTCAATAAGTGCTGGACAAAAGAAGTTATTAGGAAGTGCAACAAAAAAAGTTTATCATAACAATGTAGGAGAAAAAACTTTTAAGATTTATGCATCATATGATTTAAAAGTTACACTTTCAGGAACTTATATAGACACAAGACATGTAGAAGGTAATTTCAGATTAAATGATATACCTCGTGCATCTACAATGAGTGGAGTGCCAGAAAGTTTTGATATTGATACAGCCTTTGGAGTAGGGGTACAACGTGCAGATGCATCCTTTACTCATAAAGTTACAATGTATTTGGGTACAAAATATATAGGAGAGTGGACTGGTGGACCTTCAATATCTGTTAGCCTAGATACTACAAGGCAGAATAGAATATATGAAGAAATACCAGATGCAACTAAAGCTACAGTTACCCTTAAATTAACAACATATAAAGGTACAAAACAAATTGGAGATAGAACAGAAACTACAATAGTAGCAAAAGTACCTTCTGATATAAAGCCTTACTTTAGTAGCATAGGGCATAGGGAAGATGCACCAGTTGTAATTAATTCTGAAATAGATTTATATATAAAAACTTTATCAAAAATACGTATATGGTTTAGAGATGCTGTTGCAAATAAGTATGCTACTATAAAAAGCTATGCAATACACATAAATGATAAAAATTATTTAGGCAGTGCTATTACTACAGATTTAATAAATAAAAGTGGGACACTAACCATAACAGCTACTTTAACAGATAGTAGAAATAGAACTTTTACAAGAACTTTAGATATTACAGTTGCAAATTATGCACCTCCAGACATACAAAAAGTTGTACCTAAAAGATATTTAAATTCATCAGGGACAGAAGATGGAATGGGAACATATTTAGGAGTAGATATATTAGGGCAAGTTAGTAGTTTAAAAGTAGGAACTATAGAAAAAAATACTTGTACTATAAGAATATACAAAAAACCTAAAGGATACCCTACATGGTCTGCAATTTACAATAATACATGGAGTTTATCTATAATGAGTACATGGGGTTATTACCCTGGATATTTAATAGATGCAGCATATGATATACGAATAGAAGTAGAAGATAAATTTAATATTGTAAGGGTAGATAGAATATTACCCACTGCTATTATAACTGGAGAGCTTGCAAAAACAGGAATGAGTATAGGTACAACCTATAGAGAAGGAGAAGGAGTATTACAATTAGCATCACCATATGGACAAAATGATGAATTCCCACTAATAAACATGAGTGGTGGCTATGTAATTTATAGAGATAACACTTCACTTGCAGGAGCTATATCTCGTGCTTGGTTAGACACACCTGATATGGGTGAAGTAGTTATAGGACCACGTTCATCAAGTAGAACTATGAAACAATTTAGAGTTAGGGCAGAAAAACATAGTTTTGAAGATGGTCCAATATTTAATGGATCATATAATAAAAATGGTAATGGCTATACAAAACTTCCCAATGATTTTATTATGGTCTGGGGAGAGGTTGTATATTCTGCTAGTGGAAATACAGGATATATAAGAGTTACACTACCTATGACACTACCAAATAACATTTATAATGTAGTAGCAACTCCAAAATATCAAAGTGGTGCACCTTTAGATGTAACAATAACAGCACAACCAACTAGATCAGAAATAATATTTTATGTTAGAAGTTCAGGCAGCAAACCAACATCAGATTTTAGAATATGTTATCAAGTGTGGGGTGATTAGATGTATATTAAAATAGATATAGAAGGTAATTATGAATTCTATGATGAAGATATACATTCAAAAGAAATTATAGAGCAATGTACAAAAATTGATGATAGTCTATATAACTATCTATTAGAGAATAATGGTAAATTAGTATTTGATACTACTAAAACAAACATTATAAAAGAAAATTTTATTGCTAGAGTATATGAAGATCTAGAAGAAGATATAAAACCGACTAATGAAGAAAGAATAGATCAACTAGAAAATATGATCTTAATGATGCTAGGAGGTGAAGTATAATGTTTTATAGTTTTTTCTTGAATATGTGGATTATGAAAAAAGTAGATGAGCAATATCTGCAAGGTCAAGTTACTAAAGGAAGAATAACAACAGAAGAAAAAGATATGATTATAGCAACACCACAGATATAAGCACCTAGAAGGGTGTTTTTTTAATGCCCTTCTTTATTTTTAGAGGAGGTGGAGTATGGATCCATGTGTGAAAGAAGATAAATTTAAGTCTATAGATAGTAATATAGCAAGAAATACAGAAGATATAGGAAAATTAGAAAATAGAGTTACTACTCTAGAAGTAAATGACAGAGGAATGGAAGAGGTAGTAAGGAATTTAGAAAAATATGTTGAAAAGATAGCTAAAAGTATTGATAAATCAAAATGGTGGATTATAACTGGAATAGCTACACCTATTTTAATCACTATTATTTCAGCAATAATTTTATCCAAATTAAATTTATAGGAGGAATATAAAATGGATTTTAATTTTAAAGGTGTAAATAAAGCAACATGGGTAAGAATCGTAGGTTTGTTTTTAGTATTAATTAATCAAGTTTCAATTAGTTTTTTTAAATTTGAATTGATTAGTTTCGGTGATGAACAAATTTATGAAGGAGTATCTACAATACTTACAGTTGTTATGGCTATAGTTGCTGGGTGGAAAAACAACAGTTTTACAGAAGAAGCTCAAAAGGCAGATGCTGTATTGAAATATAAGGAGGAAAAATAATGACTAAGAAGATTATAATAGATCCAGGACATGGAGGAAGAGATCCAGGAGGAGGAACAAATAGATATTGGAAAGAGAAAGATATGGTTCTTAAAATATCTAAGTATCAATATAATATACTTAAAAACTTAGGGGTGGACGTCAAATTAACTAGAGATAGTGATACTTACTTAAATCCAGAAAAACGTACTTCAATAGTTAGAAATTCAGGAACAGATATATGTATAAGCAATCATCTAAATGCAGGTGGTGGAGATGGAGTAGAAACTATACATTCTATATATAGTAATGGAAAACTTGCAAGATTAATTGCAAATGAAATAGTTGAAGAAGGACAAAATTTAAGAAGAGTATTCACGAAAAAACATCCAAGGTTGAAAGGAAAAGACTACTATTACATGCACCGTTTAACTGGAAGAGTAGAAACTATTATAATAGAGTATGGATTTGCAGATTCTAAAGGAGATGATGTGTCACAAATAAAAAATAACTGGAAAAGATATGCTGAAGCAGCAGTTGAAGGCATATGTAAATATATAGGTGTAGAATATAAAGCTTCACATAATGAAAGAAACTATATGAAACTAGGAGATTCAGGTTTTAAGGTTCAAGATTTTCAAAAAGGCTTGATGGAACTTGGTTTTGTATTCGAATATAAAGGCAAAAGATTTGGTGCAGATGGTCACTATGGAAATGCTACAAGATCAACTGTTATAGAGTTTCAAAGAAAATATGGCCTTGATATAGATGGATATGCTGGACCTAAAACTCAAGGTAAGCTGTCTGAATTATTAAAAGCTAAGAAGGATAAAGAAAATGAAGACAATAAAGCATATAGAGTGCAAGTTGGGTATTTCCATAACAAGCATAAAGCTGAGGATTTAATCGAAGAGCTTGAAAATGATGGATATTCAACTTATCTAAAATCTGAAAATAAAGAAATAGAGTAAATTAAAAAGACCAGGACTACTTGTCCTGGTCTTTTTTTATGTCAGTTGATTTTATTTTATGATATAGATATAGAACTTCATCTAATTCTTCACTGATCTTTATTATTTCTATTGTGTTTATAGAGTTATTTTTATGAAGTAGTTTATCTAATTGTTTTTTCAGTGTCATTATTTTAGTCTCAAGATTATCTAAGTCTAAGTTTTCCATATACATCACACCTTTATGAATTTTTCCTCACTTTTCCAATTATATTACAATTATTCCAAATTAGCAATATAAAAAATTTAAACTAGATATTGTCATTTTTTTGGTTTGACGAAAAAAATCTATATTTGTCATACGATTTATAAAGGAATTTTTTATACTTTGTAGAATAATTAAGTTAAACATAGTAAGAATCTTACTAGGAGGTTTTAATATGGAGGATACCAAAAATGACTTAGTAGAATTAACAAAAGAGTTTATAGAATTTTCAGATAAACTTTACTTAGAAAAAAAGATAGATAAAGAAACTTATATACAAATTACAAAGAGAAAAAAAGGTTTTTTAAGGTGTATTGAAAAAGATAGAATGTGTAAATGATATTTTTAGAAATAATACAATAAGTAATTATTTTAAGGCTAGAAAGTGCTCTCTAGCCTTATGTTTATGATTAAAATATTTATTAAACATGTTTTGTTGCAAATGCAATAAAAATATAATATAATCTATATATGCTTTTTGTTGTATTTGCAATAAAATATGTACTAAGGAGGTAATTATGGAAGAAACTCTTCGTGAAATTGGTATGATAGCAAGAGCATTAGAGTCCATAAGTAATATAGAATTTAAGGAATACGATCTTACAAAGGGACAGTATTTATATCTTGTGAGAATACATGAAAATCCTGGAATAATTCAAGAAAAGTTAGCAGAAATGATAAAAGTAGATAGAACAACAGTAGCTCGTGCTATAAAAAAACTTGAAATTAATGGATTTATTGAAAAGAAACAAGATGCAAATAATAAAAAAATAAAAAAACTATTTTCAACAGAAAAAGGAAAAGACGTTTATAGTTTTATAAAGAGAGAGCATGAATATTCCAATGATGTTACATTAAGAGGATTTTCTAAAAAAGAAGTGGAAGTTTTTATTAATTTTCTTAAAAGAGCAAGAAAAAATATAGAAAAAGATTGGGAGTTTGTAAAAAAGGGAAATAAGAGAAATTATTAATTGTAAAAAAGGAGTGATATAGTTATATGAATATAGAGATAAGAAAATGTAGTATTGAAGATTCACATAAATTACAAGAAATAAGTTATGAAACATTCAAAGAAACATTTGAGAATCAAAATTCAGAAGAAAATATAAATAATTATTTAGATAGTGCATTTAACTTAGAACAATTAAAAAAAGAATTATTAAATAGTTGTTCACAATTCTTTTTTATTTACCTTAACACAAAATTAGTTGGATATTTAAAATTGAATGTTAATAATGCTCAAACAGAAGATATGGGATATGAATATCTTGAAATTGAGAGGATTTATATAAAACGTGAATATCAAAATAATGGTCTTGGTAAGCATTTGTTAAACAAAGCTATAGATATTGCAATTAATGATAATAAAAAGAAAATATGGCTAGGAGTATGGGAAAAGAATAAAAATGCTATTGATTTTTATAATAAAATGGGTTTTGTTCAAATTGGATCCCACTCTTTTTACATGGGAGATGAAAAACAAACTGATTTTATAATGAGTAAAACACTTGTATAATTTAATACAGTTAATACAATTAATATAATATAAATTTTAATTACTAAATGTAGTTTTTAGAGTAAAAGTTTATTTTTACTTTTTAATAAATAATATATTTTAAATTATATAATCAAGGAGGTATTATAATGAAAAAATTTGTAATTGAAGATTCTTTTTGGAGTTTATTTCCTAATTCGAAAATTGGAATTGTTACTTGTCATAATATAGATAATACTATAAAAGATAAGGAACAATATTTGGAAATGATTTCGGAGTCAGAAAAGGAAGCATTAAAATATTTACAAAATGAAAAATTTAGTGAAAATCCTGTAATAAAGGTATGGAGAGAAGCATTTAAAAAATTTAAGACAAAAAAAGGAGCAAGATCATCTATAGAGGCATTATTAAAAAGAGTTCATAAAGGAAATCATATAGGACCTATTAATCCACTAGTTGATATTTATAATTCTATTTCATTAAGATATGCATTACCATGTGGTGGTGAGGATATAGACAAATTTGATGGTGATATAAGATTAACTACTGCTATTGGAAATGAAGAGTTTATCCCTCTAGGCTCAGAAGAAAATTCACCTCCGTATGAAGGTGAAATAGTTTATAAAGATAATAAAGGTGCAATTTGTAGATGTTGGAACTGGCGAGAGGCAGTAAGAACAATGCTTATTGAAGATACAACTAATGCTTTTTTATGTATTGAATTAACAGATGAAACTAGATTAATAGAATTTGAAAATGCATTAAAAGAATTAGCAAACTTAGTAGAAAATAATTTAGGTGGTGAATTAAAGATATCAATTTTAGATATAAATAATAAGGAAATAGTACTAGGATAAATAAAGATTGATAATTTAATTAATTGAAAGATTTTATTGATTATAAGGCTAGGGAGAAATCCCTAGCCTTATTTTTTTATTATTTTTAACTAATATTAGGGTATATATATTATATAAATGATGATAATGTACAAGCTATAGTTGTTAAAAGCATTATATCACTATTAAAATTCTATATATAGTGGTATTTACTTTTGAATTTGCTTCTAGTAAAATATAACCAAGAGTGATATATATAATTTACCAGTAAAAATATGTATATAATATTAAATTTAATGTCAATAATTCTAACTACTAATAATATATATTAGTGG
Organism: Senegalia massiliensis; assembly: GCF_900626135.1. Taxonomy (NCBI): domain Bacteria; kingdom Bacillati; phylum Bacillota; class Clostridia; order Eubacteriales; family Clostridiaceae; genus Senegalia; species Senegalia massiliensis. The sequence goes on along the minus strand of NZ_LR130786.1, from coordinate 265,831 downwards.
GAGGGGTTTATACATGGATAATGTTATATATTTGCACAAAATAAAGGGAGGATTTAAAATGAAAAGGGAGATAACAATATTTGATATCGCTAGTACCTTTCTAAATATGGAGTCTATGACACATAAGAAATTACAAAAGCTTTGTTATTATGCACAAGCTTGGTATTTAGCTCTTTATAATGAAAGATTAATAGATTCAAAATTTGAAGCTTGGATTCATGGACCAGTTTCACCAGAGTTATATGATAAATATAAAGATAATGGTTGGACACCTATTAAAAATGAAGAAACACCTCAAAATATTGAGCAAAATCAAGAAATTTATGAATTTATTGAAGAGATATACAGAATATATGGAGATTTAGATGGCAATGATCTTGAAGTATTGACTCATAAAGAATTACCTTGGTTATCTGCAAGAGAAGGGCTTGGGATGTTAGAGTGGTCCAATAATGTTATTGATGAAAATATTATGAGGGATTTTTATTTAGAGGAGTTTAAAAACTCTCAAAATGACTAAAAAAGAATATAAGTCAGATAAATTTAATGCCTTATCTAGTGTTCAGCCAAAAAAAAGTGATAAAAAAACACCTAAAAATATAACTGTAAAAAGCGTTGAAGAATTTAAGAAAAATAAACAATCTGAAATTATTTTTTCATTTAAGTATTTTGATAGAAAACATAAATATTTCAATTTAGGTGGAGTAAATAAAATATGTGATAATTGGTTTTTAGAACTGATTGATATATTAAAGGAAATAAGTAATAGAACTTGGACACAGATTGCTACAAATCCAGTATTTGATGCTCATCCCCAAAATTTTTCTCAAACCAATTTTCAATATAAATTATTTGATGAAAAAACAATTAAACAGTTAGAATGTGTACAATTTAGAATATCTAAAAGTAAAGGTAGAGTGCATGGATTTATTGTTGATAATTGTTTTTATATATATTGGTTAGATCCAAATCATAATATGATAGATTCAGATAATTATGAAGGTGCCAAAAGATACAAACCATTTAAGTCTTGCTATGAGATTCTTATTAAAGAAAATACAGATCTAAGAAAAACAAATAAATATTTAATAAAAAGAAATGAAGTATTAGAAAGCAAAGATACTTCTGATGTCAATGAAATTCTTGATGAATTCATTAGTATAGAAGAAGAAAATAAATGGTTAAAGAAACAATTACACGAATATAAAAAAAATCATAAAAATGTTAATGATAAGAATGTAAATTAAAAAGTATCTTATAATAAGTAAAGATACTTTTATTTTTGTATTTATATCGAACTAAAGTTCTGTGAGAATATTATATATAGTGATCAATAAGAGTAATATCCAAAAAATACTTAAAGGGTAAGGTGATTTAATTTAAAAAGAAATATTAAAGTTTTAATATGAAAAATATGATCTGAAATTCTCTTTAATTATGTTCTCCAATATACTCTTTCAATAATTTTGGACTAATATGATAAGTCCATTTGCTACTCATTTTTATTGCAGTACCTATAGGAAGCAATTCTCTTTGTAATCCAATTCGGATAAACTGTTCAGATACTTCTAATGTTTTTGCGGCTTCTTTTACTGATACTCTCATAGTATAAAAACTCCTTATTTCTAGTAGACTAATTTTAAAATTATTATAAGAAATTATGGTCTTACTTTTAGATTAATATAACATAAACTTATAATGGGAACTCTGATTTTAAATTAATTATGTATTATTAATGTTTAAAAAAGAATTTTAGAGAAATAAAATAGAAAGTATTATGTAAGGAGTGATTTATTTGAGTGAAAAAGATAATTTAGAAGAGTTTAAAGATATGTCAAAAGAAAGGAGAAATGAGTTATGATAGTAAAAGAATTTAAATTAGACAACGCTACAATTCAATTTGATGATGAATTCATAGATGAAAGCAAGACAGAAGAAATTTTAGAAAGGATAAAAAAGATACTTTCTAATGCAGAAAGAAAAACAGAAATAGATGATAGTAATAAATAAAGAATCTTAATAGAATAATAAGGTGGCAAGGATGAATTTTTCCACCCTTGTGCCACCCATAAGAAAGTTATATAAAAATATATAATGATATAATAAAATACAATTTATTTTTTTGTATCTTTAAAGACGATAAAACCAAGTGTTACAAAGTTATACATAGATATGATAAAATATAGAAAAAGTCTTGATTTAATCATACTGTTCATGTGGAGACGGTTTGTTTGATAGAGAAGAAATAAATGAAATAGCTGGGTTTAAAGGATTTTAAGTTTATAACAAATGGGTAAGATTTTAAGAATAAAGTGTCTATTGGAGAGCTTGAAATTTGCATTACAGTGCTTACCTAGAAAAAGTAGACATGTTATAAATAGAAGACAGGATTTGATTAGGTCGATCAAATCTTGTTTTTTGCATTTCAAGAAAATAATCCTACATAACTGTGCAAGGTATGTAGGGTAAATAGATCCAATTCCTGCTATTATATTGATGAGAGGAGGTCATGCAAATGGATTCGCTTAAAAGAATGAATGAAGCACTAAGCTATATTGAAAAGAATCTTACAAATAATATTGACCTAAAAGAAGTTGCTAAGGTAGCTTTATGTTCCCAGTACCATTTCCAAAGGATGTTTTCTTTCCTTGCAGGTGTTACTTTGTCGGAATATATTCGTCGAAGACGATTGACTCTTGCAGCTTTTGAGATTATTAATAGCAACATAAGGGTAATCGACGTTGCCATTAAATATGGATATAGTTCTCCTGATTCTTTTACAAGAGCATTTCAATGTATGCATGGTGTAACACCATCATTGGCCAGAAATAAAGGAGAATCACTAAAAGCATATCCACCAATGAACTTTCAATTATCAATTAAAGGAGGAAATGAAATGAACTATCGAATCGAAGAAAAAGAAGCATTTAGCATAGTTGGTATTAAGAAAAGGGTGCCTATTATTTTCAACGGAGTAAATCAAGAGATTGAATGGATGTGGAAAAGCTTAGATGGTGAAATAATCAGTAAACTTAAGGAGTTATCTAATATAGAGCCTATAGGATTGCTTAGTGCATCTACAAACTTTTCGGAAGATAGAATGGAAGAAAAGGGAGAGCTTGATCATTATATTGGTGTAACAACAAATAATGAATGTCCAAGTGATCTAGAAGAACTTAGAGTTGCAGCTTCAACATGGGCTGTATTCGAAGCATTAGGACCATTTCCAGAGACACTTCAAAATGTTTGGGGACGTATTTATTCTGAATGGTTTCCATCTTCAAATTATGAAATAGCAGAAGGACCAGAAATCTTGTGGAACGAAAGTCAGGATACAACTTCACCAACTTTTAGAAGTGAAATATGGATACCTGTTGTCAAGAAGAAATAGAAGTTTAATGAGACCTACTTCAGACCCCCATAAATTTTATAGGGGGTCTATTCTAATATTTACGCATATTAGTATCATCATGTATAAAAACGTAGAGCAAAAATTATTTATAATGAACTAATTGATAGGGGATATATATCTTTATCAACTATTCAAAGTTTTTTATCAAAGTCAAATTTAACTGCTAAAAAGCTTGAGCCAAGTAGAATATAACTATTTACAAACATATAATTTTTTGTTATTATAAAAACAAATAAAAAATATGTTTTTATATTTTTATGTTGGGAGGTAGATTTAGAAATGGGAAAATTTACTGAATCTGAGAAAGAACAAATTAAAGAAGAATTATTTGATGTGGCATATCACTCTTTCATAAATAAAGGCTTTAAAAGTACTTCTATTGAAGACCTTACTTCCTCTGTTGGAATTGCAAAGAGTACCTTTTATGTATTTTTTGAGTCAAAAGAAAAGCTATATATGAAACTATTAGCACGTGAGGGAGAGCAAATTGAAAAGCAGGTTTGGTCAGAGGTTTTGGCCGCTAAGGATATACATTCAGCTATAAAGATATATTTAAATAAAATGGCATTGGAATTAGAATCCAAAATATTGACCCGAAGGTTGATTTATGACCTTGAAGAATACAAAATTGTATCAAGAAAACTAAATCCACAATATATCGGTTCTGAAAATCTGAGGAGTATTGTTCCACTATTGGAGTTTATTAAATCACGTCAAGACTCTAAGGAGATTATCGATGAAGACCCAGGCGTTATAGCTGGAGTTCTAAGATCAGCATTATTAATAGGTTCTCAAAAGGGAGAGTTGAAGCAATATAATTATGAAAGAATCAAAGAGTTATTATTTGAGGCTGTTGCTAATCAAATTATTCGGACTTAATTGTATCTAGGTAATGATATTATCAAACAAAATTAGAAAAGTGGTGGTAAGTTATGACAGAAAAAATAATTCATTTTAATGATGTTCATATCTGTACTGAGAGTTTTGGAGATATTAATAATCCAACTATCTTGTTGATTATGGGAGCTACTGCATCAATGATTTGGTGGGAAGAAGAGTTTTGTAATAGATTAAGTAATCAAGGATTTCATGTTATTCGTTATGACAATAGAGATGTTGGCAAATCAGTTACTTACGAGTATGGTAGTCCAAAGTATACATTTGAAGACATGGCAGATGATGCAGTTAAGATTTTAGATGATTACAAAATTGATAAGGCTCACATAGTCGGCATGTCTATGGGGGGAATTATTACTCAGATAGTTGCCTTAAAGTATCCAGATAGGGTATTGACTATTTCGTTAGTTATGACATCAAATTTCGATCCTAATCTTTCTAAAAAAGATAGCAGAGTACCAGAGGCTATAGCTAATATTAAAACCACTAACTTCCATGATAAAGAGGAAGTAGTAGAATATATGATAAATAGAAGTAAACTTATTGTAGGCTTTAGGCATCCCTTTGATGTAGAGAGAATAAGGAAATTGGCTGAAGAGGATTTTGACAGAGCGAATAATTTAAAGAGTATGGAAAACCATGGGTTTGTAAAAGGATGGGGTTCTTATTTGTCCAGAACCGATGAAATCAATACTCCTACACTTGTAGTTCATGGAACGGAAGATCCAATTATCCCTTATGAACATGGGGTTCACCTTTTTAAAATCATAACAGATGCAGTTTTAATTACTTTAGATAGTGCTGGGCATGAGCTTAACTATAATGATTGGAATAAAATTATTATAGCTATATCAAAGCATGCAATAAGTTCATAATTGAGATTTTAAAAATTTAGATAGGAGTGATTTTGAATGAGTAAAGATATAAAACAAGTGATTGAAATAGCTAAAAAACATAATCTTTTTCTTAAAGAAGAAACAATGCAGTTTAATGAATCTGGACTTGATTTTCAGGTTGTATTTGCACTAGATGAAGGTAAAAAAGAATGGGTGCTTAGATTACCTAGACGTGAAGATGTTATGCCTAGAACAAAGGTAGAAAAACAAGCATTAGATTTAGTAAATCAGTATGCTAGATCTTTTCAAGCACCCAACTGGATTATTTACACAGATGAGCTAATAGCTTACAAGAAATTAGATGGTGTACCAGCAGGAACTATAGACCATAATATAGGAAACTATGTTTGGGAGATAGATATTAACAATGTTCCAGAATCATTTCACAACTCTCTTGGTAAAGTATTAGCAGAGCTTCATAGCATACCTGGTGATAGAGTTGATGAGCTTGACATACTGGTACATACACCAGAAGAAGCAAGGATATCAATGAAACAGCGCATGGATGTTGTAAGAGCAAAGTTTGGTGTAGGTGAGAATCTATGGAACAGATGGCAGGCATGGATTAATAACGGGGAAATGTGGCCAAAGAAAACTGGATTGATCCATGGAGATGTTCATGCTGGGCATACTTTGATTGATAAAGATGATAATGTGACTGGATTAATCGACTGGACTGAAGCTAAGGTTACAGATATTTCAAATGACTTTGTTTTTAATTATAGCGCTTTTGGCGAAGAAGGACTTGAGAAGCTAATTGTAGCCTATAAAGAAGCAGGTGGGTATTATTGGCCAAAGATGAAAGCACATATTATTGAACTGGTAGCTGCATATCCAGTTTCAATTGCAGAATTTGCATTGGTATCTGGTGTTGATAAATACGTTCAGATGGCTAAGGAAGCGTTGGAAATAGAAAATATTTAAGCAGTATACTATTTGGAAAAAGTATTTCTGGGGTAAAAATGAAAAAATGTCTCCAAGGATAATGTGTTCTGTTAAATTGTATAATACCTATGTGTAGATGCATTTGGAGACGGCTTGTTTGATAGAGAAGAAATAAATGAAAGCAAACTATTTAACTAATTAGTTAAATAGTTTGCTTTCATTTATAAATATTAAATTATTATAAATATATATATAGAATACACATTTAAAGCTTTGTAATAATGAACTATTCATTAGAATATTATAAATATATGATTACAGTTAAAGAGTAATATATTTTGATCCAAATAATTTGTGGCAGTAATAAAGGAATACCTAATTCTTTTGGTACCTCGCTTTTAGAAAAATCCTTTTGATGAATTTATCTTACTGCATATATTAGATCTAACCCTAGTTAGGGTCATATTCATTTCTTTAAAACATATTATTCATAATAAAAAATTCTCTATTAATAGCCATTTTTTAAATAAAGGTCCCCATATTTGTTGCATCTATAGCACCCATTCTATTTAAAATTAATTCTTATTCTTCTTCTGTAATCACTACATTTAAATCAATATTTCTCAATCTATTTTCATTGGTATGCTCCTTCTTTAATTTATTTAGGAGATTAGAGATACTCCCAAACAAGTAGTATATCAATATAAACAGTTAGGTTTAGATGATATATTTTAGTTTTATTAAATTGCCAAAACAGGCATTGAGATAGTGGTGTGACTACTTATAATAATTGATTTTATTTAACTTAGCAAGATTTTTTCGCATGACACTATATTGAGAATAAATCCAATACAATCAATTTTGTTGAATGGTAAGAGTGTATTTCACCATTTTTGATGCACAAATGTTTGTTTATGTTGATTTGGATTCTATATGATAAAATATATATACTGACGGAGAGATATTGAAAAATTCAACTTCGTTAAAGATTGCTTGATTTGAAATAAAAGGGTATAGAATAGTAGGTGATATAATGGATTATCAGCAAACAGTACTTTCCGCAATAGATTATATTGAGAATAATATGTTCGAAGAAAATGTATATCATCATTTATTTGATCATATTTTTCTTTCAAAGTACCATTTTCATAGAATCTTTTATACGATGACAAATGAAACAATTGCGGACTATATTAGAAAGAGAAAGTTTACAATTATTGCTAAAAAACTAAAATTTACGAATGAAAAAATAATTGATATAGCATTTGCATTTGGCTATAATTCACATGAGTCTTTTACAAGAGCTTTCAAGAAATATTTTAGTATATCACCAAGTGAATTTAGAAAGAATCCAAATGAAAATAAGTTGTTAGTCATGGATTGTATTGATGAAGGAAAGCTTTCCAATATTCATTTTCAATCAAATTATGTGCCGTATTTCGAGTCTATTGATCAACTAAAACTTACTGGTATTAGAGGAACAGTTGATTTAATGACAATGAATGTTCAAAGCTATTGGAGCCAATTGCTTGAATATTTTTCTGAGAACTGTATACAGCCAAATGGAGATTACTTATATATGATTTGGGAAAGTGTTGGTTGTGAACCAAGGAAGATAGATTTCAGTGAGCAGCAAAATGTTTTTATAGGTGGTGTATTTGATGATGCCAAGAGAAAGATGGATCAATCATTGATTAGCAATCAAGTATATGCATGTTTTAGATTAACCCAAACATTTGAGTATTTACATCACTTATACAGCTATATTTATTTTTCATGGTTTAAGAAATCTCATATGATTTTAGATGATAACTATATCATTGAGCGTTACAGCAAAGATTTTTCTTTTGAGCAAAAAACTGGTTTCATGGAAATCTTGGTTCCTATAAAAAAGCAACAGATGTCAAGAAAATAAAATATAATCTGATAAACTTATTTATAGAAAGATAAAAGGAGGAAGATAATGTATAAACCAAGATTTAAAGGGACTCACTATGAAATGGGAAATCACTATGGAAAACTATTAAAAAAACACCAAGTTGATTTGTCACCATTGCTGGATTTCAACACTGAAAGAATTGGGATGGGGAAGAAATCTTTAAAAATATGTGAAAGCATATATCCTGAGATTATCGATGAAATCCGGGGTATGGCAGAAGGGCTATATGTCGACTATTTAAAATTTGGAACATTTTTAATAACAGCAGGAGCCTATTCATTTGATGTGGGCTGCACAACTTTTGCATATGTTGAGGAAGATGAAGTTTATTTTGTTAGAAATCATGACATGTTTGTTCAACTTAGAAAGACCACAGAAAGCGCCCTTTATAACCCTAATAAAGGGAGTGTTTTTTTAGGACATGGAGATAGTTTGATAGGAAAAGAAGATGGAATAAATGAACATGGTTTAGCGGTAGGAATGACTTTTGTATCACCTAGAACAATACAGCCAGGTTTGAATTTTTTGATGATTGTGAGAATGTTATTGGAAAAATGTAAAGATGTTGATGAAGCGATTAAACTGCTTGAGAACATACCGTCAATGACCTCACAGTGTTTTGTATTAGCAGATGCATTAGGACACTTAGCAGTTGTAGAAATGTGTCCAGATCATATGGCAATCAGGTATCCTAAATCCGATGAAAGATTTATTGTTGCTACGAATCATTTTATTAAAAAAGAAATGAAAAAATTTGATTGTAAGCCAGAAGAGAACTGGTATTCAACATTAGACCGTTATGATACTGTCACCAAAAATCTGGAAAGTCGAAGAGACTATTCGAGAGAATTAGGTATAGAAATTGCGTCTGGTAAAAAAGGGTTTTTATGTCAATATGATAAAAAGCTTTCTTTTGACACTTTATGGTCTGTGAGTTACCATTTGAACACTCTTTCTATAAAAAGAGCAGAAGGGAATCCTAGACGAGCGAAGTATAAATTTGACTATCGTTTGGAAAAATTGAAGAATGAATTACTATAAAACCATATCTAGAGCATGGAAAACTAAAGAAATGCTTAGATGGATTAAGAAACTGATCAATGGAGAGCCACTAGAAGAGTAAGTAGAATACCCTATGGTGATAGTTTTCAATAAAAATAGTGAAAATTCCCCCTAATCTAAGTATAAAGATTCATAAAAATAATGTAGGAAATTGTAAAAAGTTGAAAAATTCTTAAAATTTGAAAAATTAATCTTGACTTTTGATAAATGCTTTAATATAATACATATATACATCATGAGATAATGCAAAAAGAGGTAGAATGTCATACTATACTAGGGGGTGAAAGTATAATGAAAATGAAGCCAATTATTGAATCTAGTTGGAATTTACAAAATGTAGCTAATCAGGAGAGCTCAGAAATGGGACCAATGATAGGAATTGGTAGTCAGTTTTGTTGTGCTTGCTAAGTTTAGTAAAGTAATTTAGCTTACTCTCTTGCTGAATATTTAATTCAAAAAAAGCTAAGTTACAAAACCCTTCTATCACAATAATCAAATTATTCAGTGATAGAAGGGTTTTTATCATAAATAATATTCCTTTAAACATTTTGCTTATTGTATTTCTTGGCAATGTGAGTTGTTGCGAAATTATGTGTGCACTATAAACTTAATGGAGATGATGGGTATTTGTCTTATATATAGGACATCCCCGATAAACATGGACTTGATTAATATAACAATCAGTTTTAGGGAGGGAAAGTAATGAAATTAATTAAACACATGATATTTGTAGACATACACGATAACAAAAAACTGCTGATAAACTCTTTAACAGGCACTATGGATGAAATTGATGAGCCTATTTACAAAACCCTGTCCAGATGGCAGGATTGTGAAGAGATTGTAACAGAAAATGATTTGGAGGATGAGTTATTGAGTAATCTTCAATCTAGGGGATATCTGGTAAATAACTACGAAGAGGAAGTAGCTAAAAAGAATGAAATTTTAAAGGTATTGCGTAACCAGCACGTTCAAAGGCAAAAGGACCAAAGAACTGCCGTCTTTGTTATGACTTATGACTGCAACTTCAGATGTCCTTATTGCTTTGAGGGGGATGCCTATCTTAAAAAACAGGTTATAACTCCTAAACAAATTGATGCTGCCTTAAAGCTCGCAGGTGAGGGCGTTCAGACAATATGTCTTTTTGGAGGAGAGCCGTTGCTTCCAAAAACTAGACCCGCTTTGGAACATCTTGTTAATAAAGCTCCCGATAAAACATATCAAATTTTTACCAATGGGTATTATCTGACAGAATTCCTTGATTTACTTTTATCTATAAATATTTCTCAAGTTTTAATCACATTAGATGGAAGTGAAGAGTCTCACAATAGTAGGAGGATATTAGCTAATGGAAAGCCTACGTTCAAAAAAATTATGGGTGGTGTAGAGAAATGTCTAGAAAGTGGGATAAATATTCGAATTAGAATGAACCTTGAGAAAAGCAATTACAAGGAAGGAATTGATTTAAGAGAAAATCTACTTGAAAAATTTTCAGAATATAAGGACAACCTATCATTTGAATTAACCACACTGGTTGGAGACACTTATGATGAACGAATTGATATAATGAGTGAAATATATCTTTCGGATATAAAGTATTCGTTCGAGGATAGAGAAAGAAGAAACAATTTTATAACTAAAAAGAATTCAATATTAGATCACTTAGTATATGGCAGAGGTATAAATCCTTTGTACTCTTATTGTTACGCCCACGTAGATGGTATGGCATTTGATCCCTATGGAAATATTTATCCATGTTTGGGGTGTGTTGGCAAGGAACGTTTTTCTATAGGAAAGTATTATCCCTTAACTGAGTTTAAGGAAAACTCAATACGTAACCGTAACATAGAAAAAATTCCTGAATGTAGGGATTGTACATATTCTCTTCTTTGTGGAGGAGGATGTCCTTTGAAGTTAGATGGAAACGGTGATTTTTTCAAGCCTGTGTGCTATTCCGTCAAAACTCTTTTGCATAAGGAACTTCCTTTATTTTATAAAGAAAGGGAAGAAGCTATGAAAAAAAATGAGGAAACAGTAAATAGTGCTGATGGATATAATGAGAACTCGTATCATAGAGAAGCTTACTAAAGAGATTGAAATGGTTATAGGGACGAAGAATAGGTCGCACGGATAACGCACCAAGCATAATAATCTCAAGAGTAAGTCTTTCATTAAAAAAGACATCTTTATAATATGGTTTAAAGTTATTATTGTTTGTATACTGGAAAGATAATATTTTATTTAAAATATTATTGGGAGGATTGGGTAATTTCTTAATATAAATAATTCAATATAATACCTATTGATTGTATTTTTAAAAAGTTCTGTATGTACTTTTTAATGATGTAGTTAAGGATAAGAAAAGAAGTTTTTGATTAGCTTTTGTATTTATATAAAAAGTGCTTTGAAAAAAGCTTTTTAAGACTACATAATATAAATAATAGAACCTGGATATTCCAAAAATAAGAGAGGTGAAAATTATGCTTGAAAAAGCAATAATAATAGCAACTACGGCTCATCAAGGACAAGTAGACAAAGGAGGAGAACCTTATATATTACATCCAATTAGGGTAATGTTATCAGGAAAGACTAAAATTGAAAAGATATGTGGAGTCCTTCACGATGTAATTGAAGATACAGATATTACCTTAGAATATTTGAAAAATCAAGGATTCTCTGATGAAGTTTTATTATCTCTAGATGCATTAACCAAGAGATATAGTGAATCTTATGATAAATTTATTAATAGGATCTTAGAGAATGAAATAGCCTGTAAGGTAAAACTAGCTGATTTATCTGATAATATGGATTTATCTCGAATCAAAAATCCTTCAGAAAAAGATTATAAAAGAATAGAAAAATATCGTAACGCAACAAATAAGATTTTTAAAGAGATATATGTAAAGACTACTGATATTTAAGCACTAAGAAAATGGAATAAGATACCTATAGATATATATAATAGTATCATACAAAATGTTAAAAATTAAAGGAGAGTTATAGATGCCATCTATAACTCTCCTTTAATAATTTATAGATAAAACACATAAACGAGTAAATGTATTATTTTATTTTTTGCAATCCTACTTGACAATCATTATCAATTATAATACTATATATAGTGTGAAACATAATAATAATACACATTATAGTGTATATTACATAAAAATAAAAGGAGCTTATTATGAAACAAATAAATATAGTGTATGACAGCAAAACAGGAAATGTTGAAAGATTTATAAATAGATTGAGAGAAAGATTATCTAATAGAAAGAATAGCTTGTTTGAATGGAAGCTATATAAGATAGAAGAAAGATTAAAATTAGAAAAAGATTATCATCTAATAACATATACTACAAATTTTGGACAAGTACCATTCAAAACTAAAATATTCTTAGAAAATAACCATATATATATTAGGAGTGTTAGCTCTAGTGGAAATATGAACTGGGGACCTATGTATGGTAAGGCAGCAAATAAAATTAGTGAAGAATATAATGTTCCAATTTTAGTTAAGTTTGAATTATCAGGAACACAAGAAATTATAGAAAAAGTTATAGGAGGTTTGGAATCACATTATGGCAATTAAAAAATGGATTTTATTAAACAATGAAATAATGATACAAGAAGATGAGAATCAGTATAATTTAAATAAAGATAAGGAAGCAGTTAAATCTTATTTTATAGACTATGTAAATAAAAACACTGTATTTTTTCATAATTTAGAGGAAAAACTAGATTATTTAATCGAAAATAACTATTATATAGATTTTTATGAATGGTACACATTAGAAGAGATGCAAGGTTTATTTGATGAAATATATAAGAAGAAATTTAGATTTACTTCTTTTATGAGTGCTTTCAAGTTTTACCAAAGTTATGCTCTTCGTGATAATACGGAGGAAAAATTTCTAGAGCGTTATGAAGATAGGATTGCAGTAGCATCTCTTTATTTGACAAAAGGTAATATTGACAAAGCTCATGAATATGCTATTTCTTTAATAAATCAGGAATACCAACCAGCTACCCCTACATTTTTGAATTCAGGAAAGAAACGTTCTGGAGAACTTGTTTCTTGTTTCCTAGATGAAATTGGAGATAATTTAAATAATATTGGATATGCTTTTGATTCAGCGATGAAACTATCTTCTATAGGGGGCGGAGTAGCCTTTAACTTATCTAAACTTAGAGCTAGAGGAGAATCTATAAAAGATATAGAAGGTAGAGCAAGTGGAGTACTTCCTATTATGAAAATTTTAGAAGATATATTTTCTTATGCGAATCAATTAGGACAGAGAGCAGGTGCAGGCGCTGCCTATTTAAATATATTTCACTGGGATATTGAAGAATTTTTAGATTCCAAAAAGATAAATGTAGATGAAAAGGTTAGGATTAAATCTTTATCAATAGGAGTTATCATCCCAGATAAGTTTATGGAACTTATGAGCAAAGATGAACCATATTATGTATTTATGCCTCATACTGTATTTAAAGAATACGGTATGTATCTAGATGAAATAAATATGGATACTATGTATCAAAAACTAATAGAAAATCCTAATGTTAAGAAGAAAAAAATAAACCCAAGACATTTACTTGTAAAGATTGCACAAACTCAAAAAGAAAGTGGATATCCTTATCTATTTTTTAAAGGAAATGCAAATGAAAACCATGCTTTAAAAGAAATAGGAGATGTTAAGTTTTCTAATTTATGTACTGAGATTATGCAGCTATCAGAGGTTTCAGATATTGGATCTTATTATGAGAAAAATAAAATAAGAAGAGGTATTTCTTGTAATTTGGGTTCTTTAAACATTGTAAATGTGATGGAAAATAAAAGAATAAAGGAAGCTGTAAGTGCTGCCATAGATTCTTTAACTGCAGTATCAGATATTACAAATATAGATATAGTTCCATCAATAAAAAAGGCAAATGATGAACTTCATAGTGTAGGACTTGGAGCTATGAATTTACATGGATTTTTAGCTAAAAACAAAATAGAATATGAAAGTCGTGAAGCGTTAGATTTTTGTAATGTGTTTTTCATGATGGTAAATTATTATTCTTTAAAACGTTCTATGGAGATTGCAAAGGAAAAAGGAGAAACCTTCTTGGACTTTGAAAAATCAGAATATGCAAATGGAAACTATTTTGATAAATATGTAAAAGAAAATTATTTACCTAAGACGGAAAAAATTAAAGAAATATTTAAAGATATAGAAATACCAAGTATAAAACAATGGGAAGAGTTAAAACAAGATGTTAAGAAGTATGGAGTTTATCATGCTTATAGACTTGCTATAGCACCTAATCAGTCTACGTCTTACATTCAAAGCTCTACAGCTTCTATTATGCCTATAGTAGATCCTATTGAAGTAAGAGAATATGGAGATAGTACTACTTTTTATCCTATGCCATATTTAAATAATGAAAATAAGGAATATTATAAATCAGCATATGATATGGATCAAATGAAGGTAATAAAACTGATATCTGTAATACAAAGACATGTAGATCAAGGTATTTCAGCAATACTTCATACAAATAGTTTAGACTCAACTCGTGATATAGCAAAGTATTATATATATGCTCATAAGCTAGGATTAAAATCTTTATATTATACTCGTACAAGAAAATCTACTATTGAAGAATGCTTAACTTGTTCTGTTTAATAAATATAAAAGGAGAATAAAATGACAAATAAAATTTTTAAAGCAGTAAATTGGAATAATTTAGATAATGACTATGTAGAACTGTTTTGGGAACAAAACTTAAAGCAATTTTGGATTGATACTGAATATATACCATCTAAAGATATAAATTCTTATAAATCACTAGATGATAATATGAAAGAAGCTTATAAAAAGGTGCTTGGAGGCTTGACACTCCTTGATACCCTTCAAAGTCATACAGGAATGCCAAAAGTAATAGATCATATTGATTCTTTACAAAATAAATCTGTTCTTTCTTTTATGTGTATGATGGAGACTATACATGCTAAATCATATTCAACTATTTTTACAACAGTTGCTACTACAAGTGAGATAAATAATATTTTTAAATGGGTAGAGGAAAATCCATATTTACAATACAAAGCAAATATAATAGATGAAAAATATAGAAAACTAGACCATAAAGAGGTTGATGACTATGATATTTATATGGCTTTAGTTGCATCTATTATGTTAGAGAGTTTCTTATTTTATAGTGGTTTCTTTCTTCCTCTATGGTTAGCAGGACAGGGAGAAATGGTAGCAAGTGCTGATATAATTAAAAAAATTGTAGCAGATGAATCTATTCATGGAATATTTGTAGGACTACTTGCTCAAGAAAGATATGAAAAACTAAATGTTTCTGAAAAGATAAGGGCAGATAAAGAAGTTATAGAAATGATTGAAAATCTGATGAGAAATGAATTTAAATATACAGAACAAATATATACAGATATAGGACTTACTTCAGATGTAAAGGAATATTTAAAATATAACGCCAATAAAGCTCTAGCAAACATGGGTAGACAAGAACATTATAAGATTACAAGTATAAATCAAATTGTATTAAATGGACTAAATGTAGAAACTACTCAGCATGACTTCTTTTCAAAGAAATCAACTAATTATGAGAAGACTTTGGAAGTTGTACATCTAAATGATGATGATTTTGATTTAAGTTTTGATATGGATGATGATTTTGATATATAATAGTTTACAGTTAATTAGACAGTTAAATAATATAAAGTTTATAGATCAAAGTGTATTTAGAAAAAAACTGATATAGTTAATAGTTGAATTAATTTTATATAGTAGATACAATGTAATAAAGTATTTAACATAGATAGTTTAATACTAATATTTTAATGTAATTATGAATTATTAATAGATAAATGGAGGGAAAAATAAATGAATTATATGATAAAACATACTGCCTACTTTGGCTCTGTGCAAAGATTACACAGAATAAACAGAACAATGATTTGTTCAGGGCCTAATTTAATAGACTAATTTAGGTAATGTTATTTTGTGTGCTCTTTGCTTCATTATTTAGGGATATCAAAGTAGATGGGAGCAAAAGATATGAAATATGAAAATGCACAAAATATACTGCCAGAATATATTGTCCAACTCATTCAAGAATATATAGAGGGTGGATATTTATATATACCAATAAAATATGACAATAAAAAAGTTTGGGGAGAAAATACTTTAACAAAAGACATTTTAAAAAAAAGAAACAAAGAAATTTTTAATAAATATAATGAAGGAATATCTATTAAAAAACTTGCACAGAATTATTACCTCTCTGAACATAGTATAAGAAGAATAATTAGACAACAAAAGAATATATAATTAAAAAAATCGGTAATTATTATCCATTTAGATAATTTAATACCGATTTTTTTAGTTGAAATATTACAGGTAAATATGAACAACTTTGATACAGAATCGTTTAAGAACTTGAGTAATTATAGAAAGTAAGGTTAATATATTTATAAATATATTATGGAGGAGTAAACTAATGAATAAACTAGCGGTTTTAGAAATAAAGTTTGATTTTAATGGTGATAAAAATACCATTTATCCAGTTATATTAAGTGATAAAAGTGAAGTTATTTTAATTGATTGTGGATATCCTAATTTTTTGCATTTAATAAAGGGTGCTGCCAAAAAGGATGGAGTGGATATTAGTAAATTAACAAAAATAATTATAACACATCATGATTTTGATCATATGGGAGCTTTGGCAGAGTTTAAAAGAGAGTACCCACATATAAAGGTTCTCTCATCGATTGATGATGAAAAATATATTAGTGGTAAGGAAAAATCTTTAAGATTACAGCAAGCAGAGGCCATATACGATAAAATTCCTGAGGAGGAAAAGGAAAGTGCAAAGGAGTTTCAGCGTTTTATTCAAAAAGTAGAAAATGTTCAGGTAGACATGTGCTTAAAAGATAGGGATTCTTTTTCTTGGTTTGGAGGTATGGAAATAATTGCTACCCCAGGGCATATGCCAGGCCATATTTCAGTTTATTTGGAAAGTAGTAAAACATTAATTTCAGGAGATGCATTAATAGTAGAAAATGATAAATTGATGATACCATATCCACAGTATACTTTAGATATAGATAATGCAAAAAAATCTATAAATAAGTTATTAAATTATGAAATAGATAGAATTATATGCTATCATGGCGGAACATATATAAAAGATATTAAAGAATCATTACAAAGTATTATTTTAGATTAACAGATTTGTATAATTAATATGTAAAATAAGGAGAGAAAAAATGATTAAACAATTAGAAAAGTTTGAAATTGAAGAAATTATGAATATCTGGTTAAAGACTAACATTACTGCTCATAGTTTTATACCAGAAAAGTATTGGATTAAAAATTATAACCTTGTTAAATATCAATATATGCCTGGTTCCACAACTTTTATTTATAAAGAAAATAGTATGATTAAAGGATTTATAAGTGTTATAGACAATGCATTTATTGGTGCCTTATTTGTTTTAGAAGAGTATCAAGGACAAGGCATAGGCAAAAAACTACTAAACTATTGTAAATCTTTATATTCACCTTTAGAATTAGCAGTTTATACTGAAAATATATCTTCAGTTAATTTTTATATACATTGTGGTTTTATAGTGAAAAAAGAGCAACAAAATGAAGATTCAGGATTTATGGAATATATAATGACATGGACAAAAAATGAATAGTTTTCAGTTATATTATTAATAGATTTAAAAATAGATACTCATTATTTTTTGTAATCTTGACTATACTGATGATTTTTATCAAAATTATGGATAGCCATAGTAGTATAGCATTAATGGAAAAGTATTTTTTACTAACAATTGATATAATGGTTTCAGATGGTTAAGAGAATAGGAGGATCATTATGAAATGGCTAGAAATTGGAACATTATGTATAGAAGATAAGAATGAAGTAATTCTTGTAAATTTACATGAAGGATATGAAAAAGCATTGAATAAGCTAGATATGTTTTCTCATTGTATGTTGTATTCCCTTATAAAAGATAGAATTGAAGTATATGTAACGAAAATTCTAGAAATTAATGAAAAGATAGGCCAAGTCATACTCAAAATACCAGAGAATTATATACTGAACACTCAAAAAAATACTACTGAATTAGAAAGGTTTGATAAGAGAAAATCTTTAGGGCAATTGATTGATATAAAGCCTTATTATCCTGCTGAAGAAGTTATACTTAGCGGAGAAGAACCTGAAAATAGATTTTGCCTAAATTATTTAGATTATATCATTGGTGAGTACAGTATGTATGGTAACAGAGAAGTAATTAAACTTGAGAAAAATATACTTGGTGATATTAAATTTAGTTCTGATAGTACTCAATTTATCAAGAAAGGTGACTATATTAGAATTTTATGGTATTTTCATCGCTTTGATAAAGACTCTTTTCGAAGGAATAGAACGTGTAATCCTCCTTATAATAATGCACCTAATATGGGAATATTTGCAACAAGATCGCCAGTCCGACCAAATCCAATAGGATCAACAGTTGTACGTGTAGAGCAGGTAGATTATCATAATGGTATTATTTATATTGAAGGCTTTGACGGGTTTCCAGGGTCAAAAATATTTCAAATTATGTTTTATCAACCATCAGTGGATAAAATAGAGGGAGCTACTTTACCTCCTTGGGTATCGCACTGGACGAACTATAAAAGCTTTGATAAGCCAAAAGAGATAGATACATCGGATAAAAACTGCCAAAAAAATATAACAATAAGTGATCAGTATTCTGATTTTTGTGATGAAATTGAGACTGATAGTGTTATAAAAGATGAATATAATAACCAAGAGATACATATATATAATGCACATATTCATAATCTGAAAAATGTATATGTATCCATTCTTAAAAATAGTGTTAATCTAATTTCTGGTGTTAGTGGTAGTGGTAAATCTAGTTTAGCTTTTGATACAATCTATGCTGAGAGTCAAAAACAGTTTATGGATTTAGTGCTTTCAAATCAAATGTTAACTGATACATTTTCCAAGACATATGTTGACAATATAACTGGATTACAACCAGCTATAGCGATTAAACAAAAAACTCTAGGAGTTAATCCTAGATCTACAGTGGGATCAGTAACTAAGATAACAGATATATTAAGACTTGTATTTGCAACTATTGGTGAGCGAGTATGTCCAATATGTCATCGAGTTGTTGATAATACTAATGTTTGTAATGGATGTGGTGAAATTTTATTTGATTTAATACCTCAAGTATTTAGCTATAATAATCCAGATTATATGTGTCCAGTTTGCAAAGGTTTAGGAGTAGAGAAGAGTATAGATGTAGATAAGATTGTTGAATTTCCAGAGAAATCATTGCTAGACAGTGCTTCATCACTATATGGTGATTTAAGAAAACATAAAAAGAAACCAAATGCAAATTGGATGAGAGGAGAGATTTTGGCTTTAGCTGATGATTTAAATGTGGATATTGAGTTACCATTTTTAAATTTGCCAGAGGAATTTAAACATCAATTCTTTTATGGTTCAAATGGGCGTGAAGTGAGCCTACAATATGAGAATTCAAATGGAAGAAGTGGAGTTATTACAAGGCCTGTTGAAGGAGCCGTCAATCTTATTCAAAGATTGACCCATGATACCAAAACTATAAGAGGTATTGATAGAACAAAGAGATATATGTCAAAAAAGATCTGTAGCCGTTGTCAAGGTGAACGTTTATTAGAGGATGGTAGGTTGGTTAATATATATGGGTACAGATATCCTGAGATTGTGAAACAAAGCATTGATGATCTACGGATGTGGTGCCATAGAGTTTACAGGCAACTTACAAAATATCAGCAAGATAAAACTAAAATGCTTTTTATAAAGCTAAATCAAAGATTAAAACGAATACAAGATGTAGGATTAAGTTATATAACAGTTGATAGAAGTATACCTAGTTTGTCTGGTGGAGAAGCTCAGCGTCTGAAGTTAGCTACACAATTTGGAACAGGACTATCAAATATTCTTTATATTATGGATGAACCTTCAAAGGGATTACACCCAAGAGATTATAGCTTTTTAATGAATACCATAGTAGATTTAAAAAAACATGGAAATACAGTTATCATTGTAGAACATAAAAAAAGTTTTATGACCATAGCTGACATGCATATTAAAATGGGACCAAAGGCTGGGCGATATGGTGGAAATTTAATTTCTGTAAAAAACCGACAAGAAATTGAACAACAGCTTAAACTAAATGGTTATAATGATGACTTTGATGACATTCAAATTGTAAATGATAGATATCAAGATAAAAACAAAGAGGTTGCGGAGGAATTTCTTGATACTAGAAAGATTTCCTATATTCAACTTAAAGGGGTTACTACCAATAATCTACAAAATGTTGACGTGGAAATACCAATTGGTATGATGACAGCAGTTATAGGCGTTAGTGGTTCTGGGAAAAGCAGTCTCATATCAAAGACTTTGTATCCTTATCTCATGAAATCATTAGGAAGAAATGTGGAGGAGTTAGGGTCGTTTCAACAAGTAATCGGTGTAGAATCATTTGAAGATGTTTGCCATGTCAATCAGAAACCAATAGGTAGTAACTCAAGATCTAATCCTGGCACCTATACTGGTGTGTTTGACTTAATAAGAAAGTGCTATGCAGATACTAAACAAGCAAAAAATACTAATCTTTCAAAAGAATTTTTTAGCTTTAATTCAAAGAAGGGGCAATGTCCAGAGTGTAGTGGTCTCGGAGAGGTTTTAGTTAATATGCACTATATGGACGATGTACATTTTCCTTGTAATAAATGCTATGGTAAAAGGTATTCTAAAGAGGTGCTAGAAGTTAAAAGAAAAGATTTATCTATAGGAGATATTCTTGATATTGAGATTCATGATTTAGTAGAGGTCTTTCAGGAAGAAAAGGAGATTGTTAGACAGCTGTCTATGTTAAATAAAGTTGGCTTAGGTTACCTTAAGATTGGTCAAAATGCTTCAACTTTGTCAGGTGGTGAAGCACAGAGAATAAAGTTGGCCAAAGAATTATACAAAAAGGATTGTAAAAATACTCTTTATATTTTAGATGAACCAACAACTGGCCTACATGAAGATGATATTGAAAAGGTGATAGGGGTTTTAATGGAACTGAAAGAAAAAGGTGCTACTATTATTATAATTGAACATAACTTTAAAATGATTAAGTCATGTGACTACATTATAGAAATGGGTCCAAGGGGAGGAAATCAAGGAGGGCATATTATCAAAGCTGGTTATCAAAAGAAATGATGTAGATTTAGTACTTAGACTATAATAATTGTTGTGTACAATTTGAAATAGAAACAATTGATTAAGTAGTCTTAAATATGATACGATTTATCAAAAGAATTAAGGTGATGTTATATGCATATAAAAGATGAAAATCCTTATATTAAACAAATTAATAAAGTACAAGATTATATAGAAAACCATCTAGATAAATCTCTTTCAACTAAACAACTATCTCAAATAGCTAATTTTAGTGAATATCATTTTCAAAGAATATTTAGAGTTATGACAGGAGAAAGCTTATATGGATTCATCAAAAGGATACGATTGGAAAGGGCAGCTTATATGCTTTTAGCAGATAAAAAGAGATCAATAATTGATATCTCTATGAGTGTCGGATTTTCTAGTCAAGCCTCTTTTGCTAAGGCTTTTAAATCTAAATATGGGATTAGCGGTAGTAACTATCGAAAAACAAATGGGATTGTAAGTAAATCTGATTTTGTTTGTCAGTCCTTTCATGAGATTGACATGAGTATTGAACCACTAGATATTGAAATACGAAATGAAAAGGAAATTAAGTTAATTTATACTAGATATACAGGACCATATAAAGGAGATAGTGAGCTTTTTTCTCATTTGTTTAACAAATTATATCAATGGGCAAATCAAAGAAATCTTATTTCAGCAGATTCAAGATGGTTTGTTATATATCATGATTTTGGAAATGAAACAGACCAAAAAGATTTACGAATCAGCGTCTGTATGTCTGTTGACAGAAATGTTGCAATTAGTGGGGATATTGGTGTACTGACTCTTTCAGAAGGATTATATGGGGTTGGAAGTTTTATGGTAGACTCAAATGAATATGGCAAAGCTTGGTATTATATGTACACAGAGTGGCTTCCAAATAGTTGTTATAAACCTGATGATAGGTTTTCTTTTGAGCATTACCCTCCTATAGAGGAAGAAGGAGATAAGCATTTGGTAGAGATTTATATACCGATTGTTTGAGAGAAATTAAATAGTATAAGTGATATTTTTTAGAAAAATAGAGGTGAGTATTGAGATGTATGATAAAAAGTTATCATTAATAGAAGTGTTTTTTGTTATTATATGTCTAATTTTGATTTTTTTATTTCATACAAATTTTATATTAACATGTATACTTTCTTTACTAGCATTAATTATTTTTAAAAATCAATTAATAAATTACAAAAGTGATATCAAAAAAGAAAAAAACTTTTTGTATGCATTTATTTTTATTTATTTAGTATATATTGGTATTCAACTTTTTAGTTATGGTATAAATACAGATAATTATACACTTAATCAATTGAGATTACTATTCCAATTACCATTGACAATGACTATTTTACTAGGTTATTTATTCAAAGTAAGACTAAGTGATTTTAACTGGAGTATAACTCCTAAAAGTTTTTTTATAGTTGTATCTATATTTATTTTGTTAGAACTGGTAACTATTATTAACTCTTTAACAGAGATTAACACAATTAGTTATTATATAAAAAATTTCATACAAAAATTATATTATCCAAGTATAGTAGAGGAAGTACTTTTCAGAGGATTTTTTTTAAGTGGATTACTTGCATTTGAAATAAGAGAAGATAAAGCCAACATAATTCAATCTGTTATTTTTGGTTTGACTCATATTTTAGGTTATAATGAAATCTCTGTAATTATTGTTCTATCTACTTGTATTCAAACATACATAGGATTTTTATTTGGCAAAATATATATTCAAACAAAGTCATTAACACCATGCATATTACTACATGCACTTATAGATACAATTTAGATCAGATAAATTAACTTATTTCTTTGAATAGTTTTTCTTTTTCTAAAGATATTATAATTCTATTTCACTACCCATTATTTATTTTAATATATATCTTGAACTATTTCTATATTAATTTCTTTTATAATATTTTTTCTTTTGACATAGCTATTATAGTTGTTTATAGTCACAGTAAAAAGCAAAGAGTGGAATTTTTGAACATTTACTACATCAATATATTCTATTGCTTTTATGAAACTGTCTTGTAAAACATCTTCTGATTCTTCTTTTGAGCATACTCATTGTACTAATGTTAATTACTGAAGCTTTAATAATTCACCTATTATGCATAAATATAATGAGATTTCTTTTTAATATAAATCAATGATATAATATTAACATATGAAAATTCAGTAAATTCAAAAAAAGGGGTGTATTGATTGTTATATAGAAGATTTGGGAAAACTAATGAAATGGTATCTATTCTTGGTTTTGGATGTATGAGATTTCCACTTTTACTTGGTGGAGATTCATCTGAAATAGATGAAGAAAAATCTATAAAGATGGTAAGGTATGCAATAGATAACGGATTAAATTATCTTGATACAGCTTATCCCTATCATGGTAATGGTATGAGTGATAAAGGTAAAAGTGAACCTTTTGTTGCAAAAGTAATAAAAGACGGTTATAGAGAAAAAGTAAAGATAGCTACAAAATTACCTACATGGCTTATTGAAACTAGAGAAGATATGAATAAATATTTAAATGAGCAATTAGAAAGACTTGAAATAGATTCTATAGATTTTTATTTGTTACATGCTTTAAATAAAGAAGTTTGGGAAAAATTAAAATCTCTTGGCGTAGATGAATTTTTGGATAGTGCTATAAAGAAAGGTAAGATTAAATATGCTGGATTTTCTTATCATGATAAACAAGAATATTTTAATGAAATTATAGACTATTATGATTTTTCTTTTTGTCAAATACAATTTAATTATTTGGATGAAGATTATCAAGCTGGACTTAAAGGTTTAAAATATGCATATGAAAAAGATCTTGGAATAGTTATTATGGAGCCTTTAAGAGGAGGAAAGCTTTCAGATAATCTACCTATAGAAGTAATAGAACTATTTAATAATGAAGATGGTAATAAAACACCTGCTGAATGGGCATTAAGATGGGTTTGGAATCATCCCGAAGTTTCAATATTACTTAGTGGAATGAGTACAATGGAACAAGTAATAGAAAATATAAATATAGCTAAAGATGCAGAATTTAACTCACTATTAAAAACAGAATTAAATACTATTGAAAAAGTAAAAGATATTTATAAAAGTAGAATTAGAGTAAATTGTACAGCATGTGGTTATTGTATGCCATGTCCACAAGGAGTAGATATTCCTAAGAATTTTAGTATATATAATAATTATTATGTATTTGAAGAAGATAACGGATATGAAAAGTTAAAAGAAAAAAGCGCTTCAAATTGTATAGAATGTAAAATTTGTGATACGCATTGTCCTCAATCTATAGAAATAAGTAAAGAACTTAAAAATGTAAGAGAGTTGTTTGAAATGTAATATAAACGAAACTTCGATTTTTCAAAAATCGAAGTTTTATTTTATTTAAAATAAAGATTGAAAACTTATTGACAAAGATTATCAATTGGCGTATAATATCATCAAGAATGATAATTGTTATCAAATAGCTTTAAATGTTCTTTTTTTAACGATTTAATATTAACAATCAATATTAGATCGACTTAAATATCATACTTCAAATAAAAATGAATTAAAAATATTGTATAAAGGGGGTACGTACATATATGACTGAGAGTTTAGTTAGTGGAATTATAAATAGAATTTATGAATGTAGAGAGGCAAAAGGTGATATAGTGGAAAACTTATCTAAAGCTAAGATGAATGTAGAATATACAATAAAAGATATTGAAACAGATGATGAAGAGATGAAGGATTTTCTTTTTACCTTAGGTTGTTATGAAGGAGAAAAAGTAACTGTTATATCTGTGTTGGCAGAAAATTATGTTATATCTGTAAAAGATGCAAGATATAGCATTGACTTGGAACTTGCAAAAGTAATTATTGTATAAAGTTAACTAAGGTTAATATTTAATATAAATTTAAATTAAATAATTGGGGAGGAATACTATGAAAATAGCATTAACAGGTAATCCTAATAGTGGTAAAACAACTATGTTTAACGCTATTACGGGAAGAATTGAACATGTAGGAAATTGGGCAGGAGTTACCGTTGAAAAAAAAGAAGGTAATATTAAAAAGAATTTAAATAATACAGGGGCAGATATTATAGCAGTAGATTTGCCAGGTGCTTATTCTATGTCACCTTTTACATCAGAAGAAACTATTACACGTAATTTTGTTAAAAATGAAAATCCTGATGTAATAATTAATATTGTAGATGCTACAAATTTAAGTAGAAGTTTATTTTTTACAACTCAACTAATGGAATTAGATATTCCTGTAGTGGTAGCTCTAAACAAAAGTGATATAAATGAAAGAAAAAATACAAAGATTGATGTAGAAGCATTAAGTAAATATTTAGGTTGTCCTATAGTAAAGACTATATCAACTCAATCTAAAAATAATAATTTAGATACTTTAATTTCTAAAGCTATGGAGGTTAAAGGGACTAAACAAAAGGCTCCTTTTAAATATAAATATATTGATCTGAAAGATGCTGAAGCTGTTAAAGAATCTGATAAAGAACGCTATAATTTTGTGAAAAATATTGTTAAAGAGGTTGAGATAAGAAAAATAGATAGCAACAAACAAACCAAGCAGGATGCTATAGATAGAATTTTAGCACATAAATGGATTGGATTACCGATTTTTGCACTTATTATGTGGGCGGTATTTTCAATTTCTCAAGAGCATTTAGGACCATTAGTGGCAGATACACTTGTAGGATGGATTGATGGACTATATGTGTCAGTAGAAGGTATATTAGGCGAAAATGTATCACCAATTCTTAGCTCATTACTTTTAGATGGTATTATTGGTGGAGTAGGTGCTGTAGTCGGATTTTTACCACTTATAATGGTATTATTTTTCTTATTAGCATTACTTGAAGATTGTGGTTACATGGCACGTGTTGCAGTACTTATGGATCGTTTCTTTAAAAAGGTTGGTTTATCAGGTAAATCTATTATTCCTATGGTGATAGGTACAGGTTGTGCTATTCCTGGTATTATGGCAACTAGAACTATAAAAAATAAAAGACAAAGAAGAACTACTGCAATGTTAACTCCTTTTATGCCATGTGGTGCAAAATTACCTGTCATTGCATTATTTGCTGGAGTATTTTTTGGAAATTCAGCATGGATTGGTACATCTATGTATTTCATGGGAATTCTAATTATAATTATTAGCGCTTTAATTGTAGTAAGAATTACTGGAGAAAAAAATAAAAGATCATTCTTCATTATGGAGTTACCAGAATATAAATTTCCAAGTATTAAAAGAGGTATTATTTCAATGTTTTCTCGTGCAAAAGCATTTATTATAAAAGCAGGTACAATTATACTTCTTTGTAACGCAACAGTACAAATTATGCAAACATTTAATTGGAGATTTGAAGTAGTAGCTAAAGGTACAGAAAATACAAGTATATTAGCTAGTATTGCTTCACCATTTGCTTTAATTCTTATTCCATTAGGCTTTGGTACGTGGCAGTTAGCTGCAGCAGCAATTACTGGATTTATTGCAAAGGAAAATGTAGTTGGTACTTTAGCAGTAGTTTATTCAATAACAAATTTCATAGATACTGAAGAGTTTGCATTAATATCAGGAGCTGAAGATGTTGCAAGTGTTATGGGATTAACTTCAGTTGCAGCATTATCTTATCTTGTATTTAACTTATTTACCCCTCCATGCTTTGCTGCTATTGGTGCTATGAATTCAGAAATGGAAGATAATAGGTGGCTTTGGGGTGGCATTGCATTCCAATTTGGGATGGGTTATTCAGTAGCTTTCTTTACTTATCAAGTAGGAACATTATTCACAACAGGTTCTTTAGGGGCTGGATTTATTCCAGGTGCTATTGTTGTTGGACTTATGATAGGTTGTCTGGCATACCTTGTTAAAAAAGGTAATAAAAAAGCAGCACTTAAATTACAGGAGGCGGTATAGATGACTATGGGAAATATAATAGTTGGGTTAGTGATATTAGCAATTCTCGGACTTTCCATTGGCAAAGTTGTTAAAGAAAAGAAAAATGGTGCTAAATGTATTGGTTGTCCTCATGGAGGAGCTAAGAGTAACAAAAATAACTGTAATTGTAGTTAAATAAAATAGTATATATAATTAAAATCCAAAGTATTTACTTTGGGTTTTAATTATATATAAAAAATTATAAAATAAAATTGTAGCGGTACAATATCAATTAAATAAGTAAAATAGAATTTACAGCAATACACTTCCGTGATAAACTAAAATTAAGATTAATGGAATGTTAATTTTTATATCAAGGGGGTATTTATTATGAGCAAAAACACAATTGACAACAAAATTCAAAATTTAACAATCTTAGGACTTTTGATAGCATTAGTAGCTGTATCAACAATGATGATTAAAATTCCTGTAGTTTCAACGGAAGGCTATATTCATTTAGGAGATAGTATGATATTTTTATCAGCAATTATTTTTGGTAAAAAGAAAGGTGCTATTGCAGGAGGAATTGGCTCAGCTATGGCTGATTTACTTTTA
The DNA here is from genome assembly GCF_900626135.1 of Senegalia massiliensis. Lineage (NCBI taxonomy): Bacteria > Bacillati > Bacillota > Clostridia > Eubacteriales > Clostridiaceae > Senegalia > Senegalia massiliensis. Next base: position 237,915 of record NZ_LR130786.1, on the reverse strand, counting down.
GGTTATACTCATTGGATAATTCCGACTCTTATAATAAAAGGACTAATGGGATATTTTGTTGGCTTAATTTCTAATGGTGAAAGTGATAATTTGATAAATATTAGAAATAGTATTTCGTTAATATTTGGAGCTCTATGGATGGTGTTTGGATATTTTGTTGCTGGTGGTATTATGAAAGGAAGTTTTTTAGTTGCAGCAACCAGTATTCCTGCAAACTCTATTCAAGCATTTGCAGGAGCATTAATATTTATACCAATAGGAATTGCATTAAAAAAAACCAAATATTTTAATCAATATGCTTAGTGAAAATAAACTTATGTATTATATCATACATAAAAAAATATAGTTGTTTGATATAACACATTTTAATTCAGCTTTTAAAAGTAATATTGAAATTTAATACTGAAAAAAGGAGAACCTTAGGGTTCTCCTTTTTTGTTTCTGCTTGGCATATAAATTGCATTAAATATTAATAGTTAATATATTTAATGCAATAGTTAGTTTTCATGGAAGGGGATGAAAAATTGAAAAAGACTTTACAATTAAAAGGATTATCTTGTGAAAATTGTGCAGGTCATGTCAAAGAATCATTACAAAATATATGTGGTGTGAAATCTGTAGATGTTAATTTAGAAAAACAACAATCTAGAGTTAAGCTTGATCATGATGTAGAAGAAATTAAATTTAAAGAAGCAATTGAAAAAGTAGGATATGAGTTTTTATATGTAATTTAGTAAGAATATATTTTGGCTTAATCTAAGATATATTTTGTTATATATGTAGAAATTAGGAGGTAGTGATGAATAAATTTAAAAAGTCTAAACTAATAAATAATCTTAAAACGGCAAGAGGACAGTTAGATGCTATTATAAGAATGGTCGAAGAAGATAGACATTGTATAGAAATATCAAAGCAAATATTGGCTATTCAATCTATACTAAAAAAATCTAATATAAAATTAATTCATCAACATACTTTAGAACATATAGAAGAATATACTTTTCTAAAAGCTGATAATGATAGATTAGAAGAAATTTTTTATATTATAGAGAAATATGCTAAATAAAATAATTTATATAATACTATCTAAAAAAGAAGAAAAAATCATGATTGCTAATTTTGGAGAAGAATATATTGAATATAAAAAAGTATTACTTGCTTTTATTCCTATTAAAATATTTTAACCAAAATTATAATTTAAAATTTAATCAAACTACTAAAGATAAGCTAAATATATTTAGCTTATCTTTTTTTGGAGGGATATAATTGGAGTATATAGATAATTTTAAAGGTATTATTATGAATAATTCAATATTAGCATATTTTATAATGTTTTTTATAGGATTTGTTTCTTCTTTAAATCCTCACATGTTATCTATGGTACCTATATTTATAGGTAATGTTATCAATGATAAAAACACTACAAAAAGAGGAATTAAAGTTTTAATATTTTCTCTTATATTTGCTTTAACCTTAACAATCCTAGGTGTGGTAGTTTCTTTGCTAGGGTCTAGTTTACATACTCTTATGAGATTTAGTTATATTTTAGCAGGTATTATATATTTATATATGGGATCTAGATTATTTGGAATTAATATAAAAGATTTAATTCCAATACAGATAATAGTATTACGTAATAGTAAAGATACTTTCATAGAGAAAATTATTAAAAATATAGGTATGTCACTAATATTTACACCTTGTAGTTTACCTTTTGTTATATCAATTTTAACACTAGCTATGATAAAAGGAAGTATATTATATGGAGGATTAATATTATTTAGCTTTGGATTAGGGCATAGTATCATCTTTTTTATATTTGGAATATCATCTAAAAAGCTATACTCATTAACAAAAAAAATGAAATTTCAATATATCATATATAAAATATTAGGATTAATTATAATAATTGTAGGAATATATTTTTTCTTAATAGCTTTTAAAACTCATATATAGATGAAATATTAATTAGAACTTGAGTTAAAATCTTACATGTTCTTAAGTTTATTTAATATTAAAAAAATAATGTATATATGTTATAATGTAAATGGTAGTAATTGAAAATGTTTTCAGTATTAATAGAACAAAATTACTTTTAAATAATATATAAATTAATTAATAAAGGAGTTGTTTAAATGAAAGTATTACTTGCAGAAGTAAATATTAGTGAAGGTACAGATTTAGAAAAAGTACAAAAAGTAAAAGAAGCTTTAATGGAAAATGGGGATTTAGAACTAATTGATCAAAACTCTGATAAAGATCATAATAGAAGTGTTTTCACTTATAAAGGTGATCCTAAGGCAGTTTTAGAAGGTACAAAAAGATTATCAAAAAAAGCTCTTGAGTTAATTGATATGACTGAACACAAAGGTAGTCATCCAAGAATGGGAGCTATAGATGTAGTACCATTTATACCTGTAAAAAATGTATCAAAGGAAGAAGCAGTAGAAATAGCTAAGGAATATGGAAAATATTTAGGTAGTCTTGGAGTACCTGTATATTATTATGAAGATGCAGCTACAAGAGATGATAGAAAGAGTTTAGTTAAAATTAGAAAAGGTCAATATGAAGCATTTGAAGAAAAAATGAAGGATGAAAACTGGGCTCCAGATGAAGGTCCATTTGAGTTTAATCCAAAAGCAGGAGCAACTGTTACAGGTGTAAGATTTGCCCTTATAGCTTTTAATGTAAATATAGATACAGAAGATAAAGAAGTTGCAAAGAAAGTAGTTAAAGCTATTCGTGGTGCTAAGGGTGGTTATAAGCATGTAAGAGCTATAGCGCTAGATATACCTGAGAAAAAACAAGTTCAAATTTCAATGAATCTTACTAATTATGAGGAAACACCTATCCATAGAGTTTATGAAACTATTAAATCAGAACTATCTAGATATAATGTAAATGTAGTTAGTACTGAATTAGTAGGGCCAGTACCTGCATATGCTTTAAAAGAATTACTTCAATTCTATATTAAATTAAATGATGATTTTGAAGTAGAACAAATCTATATGTAATTAATATTCATCACCCCGTACTAACTTTAGTATATTGCTTATATCTAAGAAATATGTTAAAATTATTTAATAATTTATTTTAATTAGTTCTTTTTGGGACTAACTATAAATAAAATATTAAAAAGGGGTGATGTAATGTTAACTAATCCAGTATTAATTTCAGTAATAGTAATGGTTATTCTTAGTTTAATAAAAGTGAATATATTAATAGCACTTATTTTAGCTGCCATAACTGGAGGATTAATTTCAGGAATGGGCTTAGGGGAAACAATGACAGTTTTAATAGAAGGTATGGGAGGAAATGCGGAAACTGCTTTATCCTATATTTTATTAGGTGCATTAGCATTTGCTATTGGAAAAACAGGTGCAGCAGAAATATTAGCTTTAAAAATTGGTTCAGTAATAAAAAACAAAAAGGTTATATTTATTTTTTTGATAGCGGGTATTGCATGTTTATCTCAAAATTTAATACCAGTTCATATAGCCTTTATACCAATATTAATTCCACCACTTATTACAGTGATGAATAAGCTAAAAATAGATAGAAGAGCTGTAGCATGTGCATTGACTTTTGGTCTTAAAGCACCTTATATTATGATACCAGCAGGCTTTGGTCTTATATTTCATAATATAATTAGAGACTCTTTAATAGAAAATGGTATGGATGTTGTGACAGGAATGGTTTGGAAATCAATGCTTTTACCAGGTCTTGGAATGGTAGTAGGACTATTTATAGCTATTTTAATTTCATATAGAAAACCTAGAAATTATGAAGAAACTGAAGTAATGGAAGCTGATACAGATTATACAATAGATACGAATTTGAACCGGTCTCATATAGGGGCAATTGTAGGAGCTATAGCTGCATTTACAATTCAGATAACTACAGGGTCTCTACCATTAGGAGCAATTGTAGGACTTGTAATAATGTTAGTTTTTGGAGCGTTTAAATGGAACAATATGGATGATGTTATAACAGGTGGAATAGGTCTTATGGGATTTATAGCTTTTGTTATGTTAGTTGCTTCAGGATATGCATCTGTTATAAGGGCTACAGGAGGGGTAGACTCTCTAGTTGAAGCAAGTGTAAGTATTATGGGAGGTAGCAAATTAATATCAGCATTTCTAATGTTATTAATAGGATTAGTAATAACAATGGGTATAGGGACTTCATTTGGAACTATTCCTATATTAGCAGCTATATTTGTACCAATTGCTATAGCTATGGGATTTAGTCCTGCAGCTACTATTGCTTTAGTAGGTACTGCTGGTGCTCTTGGAGATGCAGGATCTCCTGCTTCTGATAGTACACTTGGTCCAACAGCTGGATTAAATGTAGATGGACAACATGATCATATATGGGATACCTCTGTTCCAACATTTTTACATTATAATATACCACTATTAATAATGGGGACAATTGCAGCAGTTTTATTATAAAATAATTATTGGAGGAATAAAATGACAGAAATATTAATTGATGGTCAAAATCTAGATTTAGATATGTTTATTGAAGTTGTAAGAAATAATAAAAAGGTTAAATTGTCAGAACAATCTATAAAAAACATAAATAATTCAAGGGCGTTAGTAGATAGATATGTTGATGAAGAAAAAGTTGTATATGGTATAACTACAGGGTTTGGAAAATTTAGTGATGTAATTATATCAAAACAAGACACAAAAAAACTACAAAGAAACCTAATTATAAGTCATTCTTGTGGTGTTGGAGAACATTTTAGTGAAGATGTTGTAAGAGGTATAATGTTACTTAGAATTAATGCCCTTTCTAAAGGTTACTCAGGCATTAGATTATCAACTGTAAACACTTTATTAGAAATGTTAAATGAAGGAGTTCATCCTGTGATACCTGAGCAAGGTTCACTTGGTGCAAGTGGTGACTTAGCTCCTTTGGCTCATATGGTTCTTGTAATGCTTGGAGAAGGTAAAGCTATATATAAAGGTGAAGAATTACCTGGGAAATTAGCTATGGAAAAAGCAGGAATTCAAACTATAGATTTAACTTCCAAAGAAGGACTTGCACTTATTAATGGAACTCAAGTTATGACTTCAGTAGGTGCTTTAACAATATATGATGCTTTAAACTTAAGTAAATTAGCAGATATTTCTGCAGCATTAACAAATGAAGCTTTAAATGGGATAATAGATGCATATGATGAAAAAATACACAAAGCTAGAAATCATATTGGACAAATAAACACAGGAAAAAATCTTTTAGATCTATTAAATAATAGTAAAATGACTACTAGACAAGGAGAAAAAAGAGTACAAGATGCATATTCTTTAAGATGTACTCCACAAGTACATGGAGCTAGTAAAGATTGTTTTAGTTATGCTAAAGAAAAGATAGAACTTGAAATGAATGCAGCAACTGATAATCCTTTAATATTTACTGAAGAAGAGCAAGTAATATCTGGAGGTAATTTTCATGGTCAGCCTATGGCAATAACATTTGATTTTCTTGGAATTGGTATAGCAGAACTTGCTAATATATCTGAAAGAAGGCTTGAAAGACTCGTAAATCCTGCACTTAGTGAAGGACTTCCAGCGTTTCTAGTTAAAAAAGGTGGATTAAATTCTGGATTTATGATTGTACAATATTCTGCTGCTTCTTTAGTGTCAGAGAATAAAGTTTTAGCTCATCCTGCCAGTGTTGATTCTATTACATCTTCTGCAAATCAAGAAGATCATGTTTCTATGGGAACTATTTCGGCTAGGCATGCTAGAGATATACTAAATAATTCAAGAAAAGTTATAGCTATGGAAATGTTAGCTGCTTGTCAAGCTATTGATTTAAGAGGGGATACTGGATTAGGAGCTGGAAGTGAAATTGCTTATAATATAATTAGAGAAGAGATTCCTACTTTAACAGAAGATAGAATAATGAATGAAGATATAGAACGAACAGAAAAAATATTAAAAAATGAAAAACTAATTTCTAAAGTAGAAGAAAAAATTGGAAGAGTATTATAAGGAGGACTAAAGATGGATATTAAATTACCAAACACTTTGCCACCAAAAAAAGAATTTATTAAAGGCATACGAAGAGCACCTGTTAGGGAATTAACACTAACTCAAAACGAGATTAAGATAGCACTTAAAAATGCTTTAAGATATATTCCTGAAGAGTTACATGAAGAAATAGCACCTGAATTTTTAGATGAACTTCTTACTCGAGGAAGAATTTATGGCTATAGGTATAGACCTGAAGGTAAATTATATGGAAAGCCTATAGATGAATATAAAGGGAAATGTATAGAAGGAAAATCATTCCAAGTTATGATTGATAATAATTTAGATTTTGATGTAGCTTTATATCCTTATGAACTTGTAACATATGGTGAAACAGGTCAAGTTTTTCAAAATTGGATGCAATACAGATTAGTTAAAATGTATTTGGAAAACCTAACAGATACACAAACACTTGTGATTGCATCAGGACATCCTCTAGGAGTGTTTGAATCTTCGGAAACTAGTCCAAGGGTTATAATTACAAACTCTTTAATGGTAGGCATGTTTGATGATCAAAAAAATTGGATAAAAGCTCAAGCAATGGGAGTAGCTAATTATGGTCAAATGACAGCAGGAGGATGGATGTATATTGGTCCTCAAGGCATCGTTCATGGTACTTATAATACTATTCTTAATGCAGGTAGAATTAAATTGAATGTTGCTGATGATGGTGATTTAAGAGGGTATTTATTTGTTTCATCTGGTCTTGGAGGAATGAGTGGAGCTCAAGGAAAGGCTGCAAAAATTGCAAATGCAGTTTCTATAATAGCAGAAGTAGATAAATCAAGAATAGAGACTAGACTTGAACAAGGTTGGATAGATGAATCATACGAAGATTTAAAATCACTATTTGAAAAAGTAGAAAAATCATTACAAAATAAAGAATCTATTGCTTATGCATATCATGGTAACATAATTGATTTATTAGAATATGCAGTAGAAAATAATATAAATATTGATTTGCTTTCAGACCAAACTTCATGTCATGCTCCTTATGATGGTGGATATTGTCCACAAGGATTAACTTTTGATGAGAGAACTGAACTTTTAGATAAAGATAAAGAAAAATTCATTGAACTTGTGGATGAATCTTTAAGACATCATTTCAAATTAATACAAGAATTAAGTAATAGCGGAACATATTTCTTTGACTATGGAAATAGCTTTATGAAAGCTATTTATGATGCAGGTGAAAAAACTATTGCTAAAAATGGTGTTGATGAATCAGAAGGATTTATATTCCCATCTTATGTAGAAGATATTATGGGACCTATGTTATTCGATTATGGATATGGGCCATTTAGATGGGTGTGTTTAAGTAGAAAACATGAAGATTTAATAAAAACTGATAAAGCTGCGATGGATATAATAGATCCTAATAGAAGAGGTCAAGATAGAGATAATTATATTTGGATAAGAGATGCAGAAAAAAATGGTTTGGTTGTAGGAACTGAAGCTAGAATATTATATCAAGATGCAATAGGAAGACGTGATATAGCATTAAAATTTAATGAAATGGTAAGAAAAGGTGATATAGGTCCTGTGATGCTTGGTCGTGATCATCATGATACAGGAGGAACTGATTCTCCTTTTAGAGAAACAGCAAATATAAAAGATGGTAGCAATATAATGGCTGATATGGCAACACATTGTTTTGCAGGAAATGCTGCTAGAGGAATGAGTCTTATAGCTCTTCATAATGGAGGAGGAGTAGGAATAGGTAAATCCATAAATGGTGGATTTGGTATGGTTTTAGATGGTAGCAAAAGAGTTGATGAAATATTAAGAACTTCTATTCCATGGGATGTAATGGGTGGAGTTGCAAGAAGAAATTGGGCTAGAAATGAAAACTCTATAGAAACTTGTAAAGAGTATAATGAGAAGTTTTCTGGCAGTAACCATATAACTATACCTAATTTAGCAGATGATAAATTAATAAATAAATTAGTAAAATAACAAATTAAAATATTATAAATAAAAGTTGGAATGGTATATATCATTCCAACTTTTATTATATTTACATTACTTTTTTATCTTCAGGAATAAATACATCTACTACTCCAAGTATGAGAGCACCAATAAGAGCACCTAATAATGTTACTGTAAAACCCTCTACAAGCATACCGGTGATATATAATATAACAGCTGCCACAATAAAACCTACTATACCTCTACCAAAAGGTGATGCATCTATACTTGTTAATTTTAATATTGTCCAATCGAGTAAACCAATGACTATAGCAGCAAGGACAAGTGACCATACTCCTCCTTCGTTTGACATACCTGGAACAAAAAAAGCTGTGATTGCTATAGCTAGAGCAGCTACTATGATTTTAATAATTAATTTTCCTATACTCATAATAATTCTCCTTTCAGATTTAGATATCACATATTATTTGAAAGTTAGTGATATAAATATATTATTTAGTAAAAAAAGAAAATTATTCAAAAAAATTATAAATATAGATTGTTTTTATTATAATAATTCTTTTATATTAGTTTCTATATCTTTAGGTTTTGTAGTAGGTGCAAATCTATTTACAACATTGCCTTTTTTACCGATTAAAAATTTAGTGAAATTCCACTTTATTTTTTTACTACCCAGTAGTCCACCTTGCTCTTTTTTTAGATATTTATAAAGTGCATGCTCGTTTTCACCATTTACATCTAATTTTTCAAATATGGGATAAGTAATATCATAATTTGTTGGATACTTGTGTTTTATTTCTTCATTTGAAAGTGGTTCTTGATTTTTAAATTGATTACAAGGAAATGCTAAAACTACAAATCCATTATCTTTATATTTTTGATATAATTCTTCCAATTCTCCAAATTGGTTTTTAAGACCTCACTCAGATGCAGTATTTACAATTAACATAACATGATTTTTAAATCTTTCTAGTTTAACTTTTTCTCCATTAATATTTTTTACTTCAATATCATATATACTCATAAAATCATCCTTTCATTGCTTTAATTTTAATATACCCTTATAATAAAGGTATAAAACCTACAATTAGTTTTATAAAGAATTTATGAAAGGATGATAAAAATTAATATTAAATATAATTTTGATAATACAATTGATAGAAGAAATACTTATTCTAGAAAGTGGGATCCTGAAATATTGAAGGAGATGTTTGGAAGAGATGACTTATTACCACTTTGGGTAGCTGATATGGAATTTAGAGTAGCTAAGCCTATAGAAGATGCAATTATTAATAGGGCTAATCATCCTATATATGGATATAGTAAACGACCAGAATCATATTATGATGCTATTGTTGAATGGATAAATAAGCGTTTTGATTATAAAATAGAAAAAGAATGGATAATGTATACTCCAGGTGTTGTGCCAGCTATAAATTATATTATACAAGCATTTACAGATGAAAAAGATAGTATTATGATACAAGAACCTGTATATTATCCTTTTAGACGTTCAATTGAAAATAATAATAGAAATGTAGTAAATTCTCCCCTTGAATTTGATGGTGAAAAATATAATATTAATTTTAAAGATATAGAAGAAAAAATACAAAGTGAAAATGTAAAAATATTTATACTTTGTAGTCCTCATAATCCAATAGGTAGAGTATGGACAAAAGCTGAATTAGAAAAACTAGGTAATATATGTTTAGAAAATAATGTTTTAATAATGGCAGATGAGATTCATAATGACTTAGTATATGAAGGGCATACACATACCATGATTTCTTCTATTAATAAAGATTTTGAAATGAATTCAATAACATGTACTGCACCAAGTAAGACGTTCAATTTAGCTGGTATGGAAGCATCTAATATTATAATACCAAATAGTGAATTTAGAGAAAAATTCCAACAAATATTAGATCTTAATAATATCGGATTTCAAAATCCTTTAAGTATAGCTGCAGTTGAGTCAGCATATAGGGAAGGAGAAGATTGGCTGGAACAATTATTAAAATATTTGCAAGGTAATATAGAGTTTATTGAAGAATATTTAAATAAAAATCTTCCAAAGGCAAAATTTATAAAACCTCAAGCTACATATTTAGCCTGGATTGATTTAAGAAAATATGAAGGTAATGGAGAAATTTTAGAAAATAAAATAATAAATAAAGGGAAAATAGCATTAAATGGTGGTACTTGGTTTGGTAAAGATGGAGAAGGATTTATGAGATTAAACTTCGCTTGTTCAAGAAGTATGTTAGAGGAAGGATTAAAAAGATTGTCAAAAGCAATAAATGAATAGTGAAGTAGCAAATATTAAAATATTCGTATTGAAAAATACGAATATTTTTTTTGTTATATTATTAAATTGCTACTCTGGAGCATAAAAACCGAACTATAAATTAATTTTTATAAAAAATGTTGACTTTTGTCGAAAAAAGTATTACAATGGGAAACGTAGAAAACGACTAAGGGGGTTTTTAATATGTTAGAAAATATATTTAAGTTAAATGAAAGAAATACTAATATAAAAACTGAAATGACAGCTGGGGTAGCAACTTTTATGACTATGGCATATATATTAATTGTTCAGCCTAGTTTTATGCAAGCTGCAGGTATGGATGTGGGAGCAGTTACAGTAGTAACAGCACTACTTTCTGGAGTTTTTACTTTGGTTATGGGGCTTTTTACAAATTTACCATTTGCTATGGCACCAGCTATGGGGAGTAATGCATTTTTTGCTTTTACACTTGTAGCAGGGGGACTTGTGACTTGGCAAGAAGGAATTGGTATGGTATTTATATCAGGGGTATTATTTTTAATTCTTACAGCATTAGGTCTTCGTGAAGTAATAGTAAAATTAATTCCTAAAAATATTAAACTTGCAATAGGAGCTGCAGTTGGTTTCTTTATTGTATTAATTGGTTTTAATAGTGCTCATTTTATGGATCTTTCCAGTGGGTCAATTAAAATGGGAAGTTTAAGTGATAAAGGTGCACTTTTGTCATTAATAGGACTTGCTATTGTAGTTATTCTTATGGCTAATAAAATAAAAGGGGGTATATTAATTGCAATAGTTGCTACAACATTAATTGGTATACCTATGGGAATAACAAATGTACCAAATACTTTAATTACATTGCCACCATCAATAGAACCTATATTTTTAAAACTTGATATTTTAGGTGCTTTAAAATTGAGTTTTATACCGCTTATGTTTACTTTTTTTGTGGGAGACTTTTTTTCAACTCTTGGAACCTTGTTAGGAGTATCTGCTAAAGCAGACTTATTAGATGAAGAAGGTAATCTTCCAGATATAAATAAGCCTTTTTTAGTAGATGCAATAGCTACAGTTACTGGAGCTTTGTTTGGTTCAACAGTTGTTACAACATATATAGAATCTGCTGCTGGAGTTGAAGAAGGTGGGCGTACTGGTCTTACTAGTGTTTTTACTGCAATATGTTTTTTACTTACAATATTTTTAACACCTATTGCAGGAATGATACCATCAGAAGCTACAGCACCAGCGCTTATTATTATAGGGTTATTAATGTTATCTGGGATAAAAGATATAGACTTTTCAGATTTTACCGAGAGTTTTCCTGCATTTGCTACAATAATATTTACTGCATATACATCTAGTATTTCTAATGGTATAAGTGTAGGTATTATATCTTATGCTTTTGTGAAATTAGTTACTTTTAAATTTAAAGATGTGCATTGGGGAATATATATATTGTGTATTCCATTAGTTTACTATTTTATAATAATGTAAATATAAATAATAAGATTAGTATGGTATAATAGGGTAATTTAAATATACTATACTAATTTTTTATAAGGAGATGAATATTATGAAAATTATGCCCAAAGATAAAAAGAAATTGATAGAATCAGCTTTAGGTAAAATAGAATGTGATTTAGCTATAGAAAATGCTAATATATTAAATTTATTTACAGGTGAGATATATACAGGTGATGTTGGAATATATGATGGATTTATTTCTCATATAAGATTAAATACAGATGAAGTTAAAATAAAAGCTAAGGATCATTATGATGCTAAAGGAAAATATTTAATTCCAGGATTAATTGATGCTCATATACATATAGAAAGCACAATGATGACCCCAAGGAATTTTGCAGAAGCTGTTATTCCTAATGGAACTACTACTGTGATTACAGATCCTCATGAAATAGCAAATGTCTGTGGAATAGATGGTGTAAAATATATGATAGATAATAGCATAGATGTACCGATGAATCAATTTATACTTGCTCCATCATGTGTTCCCTCTGTTCCAGGAAAAGAAAATGCAGGTGCTGAATTCCAAAAAGAAGATATAGAAGAGATATTAAATCTAGATAGAGTTATAGGTTTAGGAGAAGTAATGGACTTTTTAGGTGTAATAAACAATGATAAGCGAATGGTAGATATTTTAAATTTAGTGGAAGAAAAAGATTTATTTATACAAGGTCATGCTCCTTATTTAAGTGGAAAAGATTTATCTGCATATATGTGTGCAGGTCCAACAACTGATCATGAAAGTAGAACAGCTAAAGAAGCAGTAGATAAAATGAGAGTAGGAATGTATGTAGATGCTAGAGATAGTTCAATATCTAAAAATGTAGAAGACATAGTTAATGGTGTGGGTAAATTTAGATATTTAGATTATCTTACTTTATGCACAGATGATAGAGAAGCTGAAGATATTTTAGAAAATGGACATATGAATGATGTTGTAAAGTCTGCAGTGAAATCTGGTATGAATCCAATTGATGCAATAAGAAGTGCTAGTTTAAACATAGCAAGAGAAATAAATATTAGAAATTTAGGAGCAATAGCACCTGGATATGTAGCGGATATGTTAGTGGTAGATTCTCTAGAAGACATAAAGCCAGAATCGGTATTTTTTAGAGGTCAATTAGTTGCTCAAAATGGAAAAATGAAAAAAGATATAGAGCCGAAAGAATTTGAAATAGAAAATATAAATACAGTGTATGTAGATAATATAGAAAAAAATGATTTTAAAATAAAAGCTCCTATAAAAGAAGGTTATATTAAGACAAATGTAATAAAATATAGATCCCTTAAATCGTCAACCACAGATCTTGTTGTAGAAGAGTTACCTGTAAAAGAGGGTTATTTAGATATATCCCATGATCCTGATTTGAAATATGTTATAGTTATAAATAGACATAAAGGTTTTAAAACAAAAGGTTATGGAATTGTTAGGAATTTTGGAACTAAGGAAGGTGCTATTGCATCTACGGTTTCACATGATTCTCATAACTTAACTATTTGTTACGATAATCCCAAAAATGGTCATATAGTAGCAAAAGATTTAATCGAAATTGGCGGAGGAATAAGTTGTGCTAAAAATGAAAAATTTGTAGAACATTTAAGCTTACCTATAGCTGGTCTTCTTTCTAAAAAAACTTGTAAAGAATTAGCAGAAGAAGCTGGAAAAATGAAAAATGCTTTGAGAGGATTTGGGTTAGTTGACATAAAAAATCCACTCCTTAGAATAGCAACTTTAGCACTTCCAGTTATTCCAAATGCTAAAATGAGTGATTTAGGTATAATTGATGTATTAAATCAGGAAAAAGTAGATTTATTTCTAAACATATAAATAATGAGGTGTTTAAAATGGATAAAATAATTGGCTTTATTGGTTGTGGAAATATGGGAAAAGCAATGGTGGGAGGAATAGCAAATTCTAGTATATTGAATTCTAAAAATATATTAGTATTTGATAATCATAAGGAAAATTTAGACTATGTAAGAAAAAGCTTTGGAGTATCTGTAGCTAAAAATAAAATGGAAGTAGCAAAAGAATCTGATTTTTTATTTTTAGCTGTCAAGCCAAATGTTTATAGTGATTTAATAAATGAAATAAAAAATTCTATTAAAGAAGACGTAGTAATTATAAATATAGCAGCAGGAAAATCAATAGAAAATATTGAGAATGATCTTGGTAAAAAGTTAAAAGTAGTTAAAGCGATGCCCAACACACCGGCATTAGTTGGAGAAGGTATGACTGCTATATCTTTTAATGATAAAATTAGTAATGATGAAAAAGAAGAGATTCTAAGAATTTTTAAAAGTTTTGGAGATGCGGAGATTCTTGAAGAAAAATTAATGGATGTAGTAACTGCTACTAGTGGATCTTCTCCTGCTTATATATTTATGTTAATAGAGGCTATGGCTGATGGTGCAGTATTAAATGGTATGAAAAGAGAAAAAGCATATAAAATTGCATCTCAAGCTGTTCTAGGTTCTGCTAAAATGGTTTTAGAAACAGGAAAGCATCCGGGAGAATTAAAGGATATGGTTTGTTCACCTGGTGGAACTACTATTGAGGCAGTATCATCCCTAGAAAAAGATGGATTTAGAAATGCTATTATTAATGCTATGAATATATGTGTGAAAAAATCAGAGAAAATGAATAATAGATAAATTTAAAATATTCTTGACATTTTAAAATAACCATGATACCATAAATGAAATTAAAATTTAATAAAAATCCTCATCTTACTAGGTGGGGTAGAGGCGCAATAATTATAAGTAGCTATATGGAGATTGGAAGTCTGTGAAGTATAGTAAAAGGAATTGTTGCCGAAGTTTTAGATACCAAAATCTAATGCTGGGTCCATATTTAATAGATATGGGACTGTCATTATTGCATATTAGCTCCATGCGATAATGTTGTGCTATCTCACACTGAGCTAGAAGGGAGAGGATGTCTTAGCTTTGCTATGTTTATAAAAGCATCTAACTATCCTGTTGGGTGCTTTATTTTTATACAAAAAAATAATTTTAAGGGAGAATAAAAAATGAATAGAAAAATAATTTTAATGTTAATTCTAATTTTATTAATAAATATTAGTTTAATAGGATGTAATGGAGAATCTAATATAGAAAGTGCAGAATCATCAAATAATAGTGATACATTTAAAGTAGGTCTTGAAGCAGGATATCCACCATTTAATTGGACACAAATAGATGATTCTAACGGAGCAGTTAAAATAAGTGGTAACTCAGAATATGCTGGTGGATATGATGTAGAAATTGCAAAGAAAATAGCAGAAGGATTAGGCAAGGAATTAGAAATAGTTAAACTTGAATGGGATGGGTTATTGCCAGCATTAACTTCAAACAAAATAGATGCAATAATAGCAGGTATGTCACCTACAAAAGAACGTATGGAAACAATTGATTTTAGTAACAATTATTATAAATCAGATTTAGTAATGATAGTAAAAAAAGGTAGTAAATATGAAGATTCTACATCTATTAATGATTTTAAAGGGGCAAAGGTAACGGCCCAATTAAATACTTTTCATTATAGTGTAATAGATCAAATAGATGGTGTATTGAAAGATGTAGCTATGGATAGTTTTCCAGCTATGAGGGTTGCATTACAATCTGGTATGATAGATGGATATGTATCAGAAAGACCAGAAGGAGTAAGTGCAATAGCTGCAAATGATAATTTTGCTATGGTTAATTTTCAAGAGGGTTTTAATACTTCAGATGATGATACAGCAATTGCTGTAGGGTTAAAAAAAGAAAGTGATTTAAGGGCAAAGATAAATGAAATATTAAAAGGTATTTCAGGGAAAGAGCGTCAAGATATAATGGATAAAGCTATTAAGAATCAACCTACATCACAGGAATGATGACATAAATCAAAGGAGGAAAATATGAGTTTTGAATATGTATCAAAAATGATTGTTGAAGATTGGCCTATGTTTATTAGAGGAGCAGGAATCACTTTAGTTATAGCCTTAACAGGTACTATAATTGGATCTTTTATAGGATTATTAATAGGTATAATACGCAGCATACCTCTTTCTGACAATAGAATGAAAAATATAGTTATTAAAATTATTAATAAGATGTTATCTATATATATAGAGTTTTTTAGAGGAACCCCTATGATTGTACAAGCAATGGTCATATACTATGGATCTGCTTTAGCATTTGATATACACATGAATAGACTATTAGCTGCTATTTTTATAGTTTCTATTAATACAGGAGCATATATGTCTGAAATAGTTAGAGGAGGAATTATGTCTATAGATAATGGACAATTTGAAGCTGCTCAAGCTTTGGGAATGAATCATTTTCAAACAATGAAAAACATTATAATACCCCAAGTAATTAAAAACATATTACCAGCAACAGGAAATGAATTTGTTATAAATATAAAAGACACATCTGTTTTAAATGTTATAGGAGTAACAGAATTATTTTTTCAAACAAAATCTATAGCAGGAAATAATTTTAGGTTTTTTGAAGCTTTTTTTATAGCAAGTATAATTTATTTTTTACTTACTTTTACTATTACTAGAATTTTAAGAAATATTGAGAAAAGAATAGATAAACCTATAAGATATAATAGGGTAAAAAGTCAAATTGAAATAGATGTTAAAGCAGCATAAGGAAGGTGATATAGTTGAACAACATAATAGAAATTAAAAATTTAAGTAAATCTTATGGAGATAATGAAGTGTTAAAAGATATAAATTTTTCTGTCAATAAAGGAGAAGTGGTATGTATTATAGGTTCATCTGGGTCAGGAAAATCTACTTTGCTTCGTTGTATTAATTTGTTAGAAGATATAAATGGAGGAAAAATACTTTATAGAGGTAAAGATATATTACAAAATGATTCACATAATTACAGAACTAAATTAGGTATGGTTTTTCAACAATTTAATTTATTTAACAATTATAATGTATTAGAAAATTGCACTATAGGTCCTTTAAAAGTAATTAAAAAATCACAAGATAATGCTCGTAAGATTGCTTTAAAATATCTAGAGGTAGTTGGTATGGATAGTTATATTGAGTATATGCCAAAATATTTATCAGGAGGACAAAAACAAAGAGTGGCAATAGCAAGAGCTCTTTCTATGGAACCAGATGTAATTTTATTTGATGAACCAACATCTGCATTAGATCCAGAAATGGTAGGAGAAGTTTTAAAAGTTATGAGAAAACTAGCTGATACTGGACTAACTATGCTTATAGTTACTCATGAAATGGACTTTGCACGTGAGGTTGCTGATAAAATTGTATTTATGGACAATGGTATAATTAAAGAACAAGGTTCTCCAAAACAGATATTTAATAATCCAAAAGAAAAAAGAACTAGAGAATTTCTAAGAAGAATTTTACATTGACAAACAAAAAAAGAAGCACTATAATATTATTAATATTTTAATAGTTATAAATACTATGATGAAGATTATTAAAAAAGTGATTCTTTAACAGAGAATGGGAAATTGCTGAGAATCCTATAAGATAACTTTTTGAACCTACTTCTGAGTATGCAGTGATTAAGCTGTTACGTTTTTAGTCGCGTTAAGATTAGTTAAGTGAGTCTTTTATGACTAACAAGGGTGGTACCGCGAGTAAAGTCCTCGTCTCTTATGAGATGAGGACTTTTTTATATGAAATTATTATGTAAAAGAAAGGATGATTAATATGTCAAGTTTACTTGAAAAGAGTAAAAGTTTAAAAAAAGCTTCTTATGATTTATCATTAGCAAATACAATAGATAAAAATAATGCATTACAAAAAGTTGCAGAAAGTTTAAATGAGAATAAAGATTTAATAATAAGTGAGAATAAAAAAGATATAATTATAGCTAAAAAAAATGGTATGAAAGATTCATTAATTGATAGATTGTTACTAAATGAATATAGAATTGATAATATGATAAAAGGAATTCAAGAAATTATATCCCTTAAAGATCCTATATGGAAAAGTGATGAAGTTTGGACAATAGAAAATGGACTTACTATAAGCAAAATGACGGTGCCACTAGGAGTTGTAGGTATAATATATGAATCTAGACCAAATGTTACAGTAGATGCTTTTTCACTCTCTATTAAAAGTGGAAACTGTATATTATTAAGAGGAAGTTCATCATCTATAAATTCAAATATTGCTTTAGTATATGCTATTAAGCAGGGCTTGAAAAATAGTAATATATCTGAAAATATAATAGAATTAATTGATGATACAGATAGAGCATTAGTTGATGAAATGTTGAAATTAAATGAATATCTTGACTTAATTATTCCAAGAGGCGGTAAAAAGTTAATAGATTTTGTAGTAAAGAATTCAATTGTACCTACTATTGAAACAGGAGTTGGAAATTGTCATATATATGTTGATGAATCAGCCGATCAAAACAAAGCATTAGATATAATAGAAAATGCAAAAGTACAAAGACCAGGAGTATGTAATGCTTGTGAAACTGTACTTATTCATAAAAATATAAAAAATGAATTTTTGCTTAATTTAAGAGAACGACTTGAAAATAGAGTAGAGTTAAGAGGATGTAAACATACTTTAGAAGCTATAGATATAAAAGAAGCTAAGGAAAATGATTATATAGAAGAATATCTAGATTATATTTTAGCAATAAAGGTTGTTAATGATGTAAATGAAGCTATAAATCATATAAATAAATATGGAACTAAACATTCAGAAGCAATTATAACGGAGAGTTTAAGAAATTCAAATTTATTTCAAAAAAGAATTGATGCAGCAGCAGTATATGTAAATGCTTCAACAAGATTTACAGATGGATCACAATTTGGTTTTGGTGCAGAAATGGGAATAAGTACGCAAAAAATTCATGCCAGAGGACCTGTAGGATTAAATCAATTGGTTTCAAATAAATATACAATTGTAGGAGATGGACAGATTAGAAAGTGAGATGATTTAAATGATTTCAGATATAATTAAAAGGAGTAAAAAGATAGTAATTAAAATAGGTAGTAATACTTTATCTAATGAAGATGGAACTATAAATAAAGAGTTTTTAAATAAATTAACTTTTCAAGTATCTAAACTTAGAGAAATGGACAAACAAGTAATTATAGTTTCTTCAGGTGCGATAATATCAGGAGTATGTTCAATAGGTAAATGGTCAAGAAAAGAAGATATACATTATAAACAAGCATTAAGTTCTATAGGTCAAGTTGAGCTTATGAATGCTTATTTAAATGCTTTTAATAAATATGATCTAACAATTGGACAAGTATTACTAACTAGAGAAGATTTTTTAGATAACTATAGAACTTTAAATATAAGAAACACTTTATTTACCCTTGTAGATGAAGGTATTATACCAATCGTAAATGAAAATGATACAATATGTGTAGAAGAAATAAAAATAGGTGATAATGATACATTATCAGCACTTACAACAAATTTATTTAGTGCTGATTTATTAGTACTATTAAGTGATATTGATGGAGTTTATGATAAAAGTCCTAAAGAATATGATGATGCTGTTATGATTGAAACAGTTACAAATATAGATGAATTGTTAAAAAATATAACTATTGGTAAAGAAAATTATTTTGGAACAGGTGGGATTGTAACTAAAATTGAAGCAGCTAAAAAAGTAAATAAATATGGAATACCTATGATACTTGCAAATGGAAAAAAAGAAAATATATTAATGGATTTATTAGAAAATAAAGCAAAATCAACTTTATTTTTGCCTTAGATTAAATGTTATTTATAGGGGGAGTGTAATGAATATCAAAAGAATATTATCAGTTTATTTTTCACCAAATGGAAGTACTAAAAAAATAGTAAATAATATAGCTAATAAATTATCTAATGATGTATTAGAAATTGATTTAACTAAATTAGAATCAAGAAATAAAAAAAGAATTTTCAATGAAGATGATTTAGTTGTAATTGGATTTCCTGTGTATGCTGATAGATTACCTATTATATCAAAAGAAATATTTAATAATTTAAAAGGTAATAATACACCTGCAGTTGCAATAGTAAGTTATGGAAATAGAGATTATGGGGATGCTTTACTTGAACTTAAAGAAAATTTAGATAAAATTAATATAAAAGTTATCTCTGCAGCTACTGTTATAGGAGAGCATTGTTTAAATCATAGTGTAGCGAAATCACGTCCTGATAAAGAAGATTTTGATATTTTATATAAGTTTACTAAGGATATAAAAAAGAAAATGTTGACTATTACAGATATAAATAAATTGAATTCTATAAAAATAAAAGGGAATCATCCTTATCATCCTTTAAAAGAACAACCTACTCCTATAGGAGATTCAAATTGTATCCAATGTGGTTTATGTGAAAAAAATTGTCCAGTAAATGCTATAGATAAAATTGACTATAGGAAAACTAATATCGATTCATGTATTTTTTGTGGTAAATGTATAAATATATGTCCTACAAATGCAAGAGATATAAAAGAACAGTCTTTTTTAGAATTTATGAATAAATTAGAATATATAGCAGGAGAGAGAAAAGAAATAGAAACTTTTATATATTGACAAATAAGCATTTAATAATTCTTATAAGAATTATTAAATGCTTATTTGTTTGTTTAAATTGATAATATATGAATGAATTTTATTTATAAAGATAATAATAAAATGAAAATTTAAAATTGTACAAAATGCACAATAAAAAATATTTTTTATATATTTATTGCACATTGGCGGGAAATCATTCAATTGTTAGAATGTAACTAAAGAAATTTAATAGTGAGCAAATTGAAAACATTTGCTTAACATTAAGTTAATATATATTAGGAGGAAGGTTATGAAAAAAAATAAAGTTTTAATTGTTTCATTGGTTTTATTATTATTATTTTCTTCAAGTTTAGCTTTTGGAGCTGACATAGGAGAAGTTGAAGCTCCAACAGGATTTAATGCAGTTATTACAGTAATACCTTTATTAATGATTTTAGGATTATTATTTAAAAGATTTCATATGCTTATAGCTGGACTTGTAGGTGGGATTTTGGCAATGATTATAGGAGGAATATCATTAGCAGAAGCTAATAAGTTCTTCTTAGATGCAGTGCCAAACATGTTATCGATAACAGTACCGATAATAAATTCAGCGATAGCAATGGCTGTATTTAAAGCTGGAAGTTATAATACATCACTTACTTTAGTGAGACGTGCAATAAAAGGTAGAGTAGAATTCTTTGCAGTATTTATAGTTATACTTCAAGCAGCTGCCACATATATGTCTGGTGTAGGTGGAGGTAGTGCAATGGTTATAGCACCACTTGCATTTGCAGCACTAGGAGCAATACCAGAACTTATAGCAGCAATGTCAATAGCAGCAGCAGTATCATTTACTACTTCGCCAGCATCTTTAGAATCAGGAGTAGTTTCAAAATTAGCTAATATTGAAGTTCAAAATTATGTAGAAACTATGAGACCTTATTGGTTAATATTTGTTGGAATAGCAATTATAATAGCATTTGTTGGTGCAAAAAGAAGAGGGATTATATTTAAAGGAGAAGAAGATGAAGAATATAAGAATATGACAAAAAAAGAATTGTGGTTTAATACAATTCCTGCTATATTCTTGTTATTTGCAGTTATCTTTGGACCTATAATAAATAATGCAATAGGAATTCCAATATTATCACCTTTATTCTATACTATTATAACAGTAGCATTAATCGCTATATTTACTAAGTTTAATGTTTCAGAATCAGTAAAGTCATTGGTTGATGGTTCCCAATATATATTAGTTAGATTATTTAATGTAGGTATATTTTTAGGGTTTATAAACATGATTGGAGATACAGGCGCCTTTGCAGTAATAGCAAGTATAGCTGATCAAGTACCAAGTGCATTCACTGTTCCAGCAGCAGTACTTTCAGGATTCCTTATAGGTGTACCAGCTGGAGCTTATGTAGGATCTATATTAACTCTTGTTTTACCAATAGCAGTAGCTTTAAATTTCACACCTTTAGCATTAGGATTTGTAGTTATGGGTGTTGGATTAGGTAGTCAAGTTAGTTTTGTTAATATTACAATGCAAGCTTTATCTTCTGGATTCCAAATACCTATTATTGATGTAGTGAAGGGAAATGCTAAATGGGTTGGAGCTTGTACAGTATTATTACTTATAATTTCATTTATAGCTTAATTAAATAAAGGAGGATATAAATATGGATATTATTTTAAAACAAGTAAGATTAGAAAATAACGAAGATTTAGTAGATGTTGCTATTAATGATGGGAAAATTGTTAAGATAGAAAAAGAAATTACAGAATCAGCATCTAAAGAAATAGAAGCAAATGGAAAAGTTCTTATTCCAGGACTTATAGAAGCACATTTACATTTAGATAAAGCATTAATAGCTGATCGTAAACCTAACAAATCCGGAACATTAAAAGAAGCAATTGAAGTTACAGGTGAATTAAAACCAACTTTTACAAATGAAGATATTGAAAAAAGAGCTAAAGCTACTTTAGATATGCTTATAAAACATGGTGTAACATATGTAAGAACTCAATCTGAATTTGATCCATCAGGAGGATTCGGTGGTTTTGAAACTATAATGAAATTAAAAGAGGAATATAAGGATGTAATAGATATACAAGTAGCTGCTTTTCCTCAGGAAGGAATTATAAAAGCTCCTGGAACATTAGACATGATGCATAAAGCTATGGAAATGGGTGCTGATGCTGTTGGAGGAATTCCATATAATGATACAGATGCAAATGAACATATTGATATTGTTTTTGAATTAGCTAAAAAATATAATAAACCTGTAGATTTACATCAAGATTTTATGGATGATTATGAAGGATCTTCAATAGAATATCTATGTGAAAAGACTATAAAAGAAGGATTCGAAGGTAAGGTTTCAGTGGGTCATTTAACAAGTCTTGGAGCACTTTCTAAAGAGAAACTAGATAAAGTAATAAAAGATATGGCTAAAGCTAAAATAAATGTATTTAGTTTACCAGCTACTGACCTTCATTTAGGTGGTAGGAATGATGAGTATAATGTAAGAAGAGGATTAACTCCAGTAAGAGCATTAAGAGACGGAGGAGTTAATGTTGGAATTGCAACAAATAATATAAGAAATCCGTTTACTCCTTATGGAAATGGAGATATAATTCAAACAGCAATGCTTGCAATACCTACAGCTCATTTAGGTGGTGCTGATGATTTACCTACAGTGTTAGATATGATAACAAAAAGTCCAGCAAAAGCACTAGGGATAGAAGATTATGGTATAAAAGTAGGTAATTCAGCTAATATGGTTTTATTAGATACACAAGAAATAGATAAAGCTATAATAGACTTACCTGTAAGATTATATGTTATAAAAGATGGAAAGATAACAGTTGAAACAACTAAGGAAGTAAAAACATTTTATTAGAAAGTTATCCTCTCAAAATTGAGAGGATAATTTTTCTTCTTGTTATACATTAAAAACATAAGGGTATAATTTATAACAAGAAATGGGGAGATATATGTGAAATTAAAAGATGTACTTAAAATAAAAGAAATAGAAGATCTTAAAGTAATTAGTGGATTTAAAGGTAAAGAACAAGTTATTACAAATATAAATATAATGGATAATCCTGATACAGTAAAATGGCTTCAAAAAGGTGAACTATTACTAACAACTGGATATTTGCTTAAAGATGATAATGAGTTACAAAAATCACTAATAAAAGACTTAAGTGAAAAAGGTTGTTCAGGTTTAGGGATAAAGTTAAAAAGATATATTGATGATCTCCCTAAAATTATGTTAGAACAATCAAAATTATATAACTTTCCTATTATAGCAATTCCTTATAACTACTCTTTATCTCATATAAGTAATTTGATATATAAACAAATTTATAATAAACAAAGAGAATTATTAGAAAAAAGCATAGAGATTCATAAAACACTAACTCAATTATCCTTACAAGGAGGAGGTCTTGATTCTATATGTAGTGAATTAGTAAAAATAGTATCAAATCCTGTTATGATGGTTGATGATATGGGAAAGTTACTTTGTTTTAAGGAAAAACAAGGGACTTTTTTCCCTATAGAAAGGTATTTAAATATAAATAAAAATGAAAGAGTTTTTACTCAAAGTTTAATTGATAATTTACCTTCTAACATACATTCATATAAAAAAGCTATAAAGAAAGAGTATCTATTAGGAGGAAAAAAAATAGCGGTTAGAATACGTCCAATAGCAGGAGTAGGAACGTTACTAGGTTATATTATAATATGGGAAACTGGTAGAAAACTAATAGAATTAGATTACATGGCCATGGAGCATAGTGCAACTATAGCTAGTTTAGAGATTATAAAAAGAAAAGAAATAGAAGCAACAAAATATTCCATAAGAAGAGATTTCTTTGATGATTTGTTAGAAGAGCGAATAACATCAGAAAAGGTTATTGAACACCTTTCAGAAATACATGGATTATATTTAAATAGAAAGTCCGTAGCAGTAGTAATAAAAATAAATAACTATGAAATAGTAAATGACAAAAGCATATTTCAAAATAAAAATACTTTAGCAAGTATTAGAAATACAATTGATAAAGTCTCTAATGCTCTTGCAATAAAGGAAAATAAAAACTTAGTTAGTATTCATAGAGGAAATCAAATTATATTATTTATTCAATTAGATAGAATAAATAATAGTAAATACTCTAAAGATATATCTAAAAAATTTATGGAGAAAGTGTATCATAATTTGAGGTTAAATATAGAGGATATTAATATAAGTATTGGAATAGGTAAATTATATAATAGATTAATAAAACTTGGAGATAGCTTTAAAGAGGCAGTAGAAGCATTAGATATTGCTGAAAAACTAAATTATAAAGGATACTTATTTCAATATGAAGATTTTATGATATATAACTTATTGTCTTCAATAGAAAATAAAAGTGAATTAGAGAGATTTTATAGAAATACTATTTATAGGCTATATGAATATGACAAAGAAAATAATTCGAATTTGGTATCTACATTAGAAGCCTATTTTAAATATAACAATAATATATCAGAAGCTTCTAAAGAGACATTTGTGCATAGAAATACTTTTATATATAGAATGGATAAAATAAAGTCAATATTAAATACGGATTTTAAAGATCAAAATGAATTGTTTGAAATGCAACTAGGGTTAAAAGCAATGAAATTACTAAATGTATAAATTTAATAGTTTATACATTTTGCACAATAATTTTTATTTATTTTATGCACCTTGATAGTGTGAGTTATAGGTGGAAATTTTATAATATGAATATAGGGTTATTTATACCTTTAGTATATACATTTAAGAAAAGGTTTTTTTAAAAAACAAATTATTGTTAATTATTAAATATAAATTGGGAGGTAAATTTATGATTACTAAGAATTTTATAAAAGAAAATTCTTATTATGATTCAGTAACATTAATGACTATTTCAAGTAAAATTTCATCAATGGATGGAGTTAAAAATGCTGCAGTTATGATGGGCACAGACTATAATAAGAACTTAATGAAAGATTCAGGATTACTATTAGAGGAAAATTTAGACTCAGATTCAAACGATATGATAATTGGAGTTATAGCTGAAGATGAAGAAAGAGCACAAATGGTAATTGATGAAGTGGAAAATCAACTTAACAAGAAAAATAATGCATCTATAAGTGGTGAATTAAAAGTTAAGACATTAGATACAGCGATAGAAAAAATAAATGGATTAAATTTTACAGTTATATCTATACCTGGTAAATATGCAAGGGCAGAAGTTGAAAAAGCTCTAGATAATGATTTAAATGTATTATTATTTAGTGATAATGTATCTATAACAGATGAGATTGAATTGAAGGATAAAGCTATAGAAAAAGGTTTATTAATGATGGGACCTGATTGTGGTACAGCTATAATAAATGGAGCTGCATTAGGTTTTGCTAATGTTATTAATAGAGGTAATATAGGTATGGTGGCAGCATCAGGTACTGGACTTCAAGAAACAAGTTGTATAATTGATAAAAAAGGTGCAGGTTTATCACAAGGCCTTGGAACAGGTGGACGTGACTTGAAAGAACAAGTTGGTGGTAAAATGATGATGGTTGGTATAGATGCATTAGCAGAAGATGATGAAACAGAAGTTATTCTTCTTGTATCAAAACCACCAGCAGAGAATGTTATGAAAAAGATACTAGATAGAGTTGAATCTATAAATAAACCAGTAATAGCTTGTTTTCTAGGTGGGGATCCTGAATTAGTTAAAGATAGTAAAGCTATATTTGCTGAAACATTAGAAGATGCTGCAGTTATGGCTGTTAATGCTTCTAAAGGAGAAGAATACCAAAATGTAATATTTGATATGAGTGATGAAGAAATCACTAAAATTGTAGAAAAGGAAATAGCATCTAAAAAAGATGAACAAAAATATATAAGAGCTTTATACACTGGTGGAACTCTTGCTTATGAAGGTATGCTTATAGTAAAGAAAGATGTTGATAATATATATTCTAATATATCACTTAAAGGTACAAAAGAACTAAATAATGTTGATATAAGTGAAAAAAATACATTCTTAGATATGGGAGATGACTACTTCACTGATGGTAGACCTCATCCAATGATTGATCCAAGACTTAGAGTGGATAGAATAGAAGAAGAGGCTAAAGATAATGAAGTATCAGTTATATTATTAGATGTAGTATTAGGATATGGCTCACATGAAGATCCAGCTGGTGAAGCTGTTAAAGCTATTGAAAAAGCTAGACAAATATCAGAAAAAGATGGAAGACATATAACTTTCATATCATCAATATGTGGTACAGATAAAGATATACAAGACTTTGAAGAACAAGAGAAAAAACTTAAAGACGCTGGAGTTATCGTTATGGAAAGTAATGCTCAAGCAGCTAGAATTGCATCTTTAATTATAAATAAATCTCGTAATTTAGGAGGCAAATAATATGGCTAAGGTGAATGATTTATTTGGAAAAGAACTTAAAATTGCTAATATTGGATTAGAAACATTCTATGAAGCAAATAAAGATCAAGAAATAACAACAATACAAGTAGAATGGAAACCACCTGCAGGTGGAGATCCTAAATTAATAGAAATATTGAATAAACTTAAATAAATTACTAGGAGGAAATAGGATATGAAATTTGATATTAATAAAGCAAATGAAGAAGGTATTAAAAGAATGCAGGAAGGTCAGCCTGTATTAGTTGATATAAAATATGCTAAAGATGTGCTACCTGGAATGGAGAAAAATGTTATAGGTCATGCTGGTCCACCGATTGAATGGAAAGATATGACAGGTCCTTTAAAAGGAGCTATTATAGGTGCTGTTAAATATGAAAGATTAGCAGAAAGTGATGAAGAAGCAATAAAATTAATTGAAAATGGTGGAATTAAGTTTGTATCTAATCATAGCATGGGTGCTGTAGGGCCTATGACTGGTATGATAAGTTATTCAATGCCTTTATATGAAGTTAAAAATGAGACTTATGGAAACTATGCATACTGTACATTAAATGAAGGTCTTGGAAAGGTAATGAGATTTGGAGCTAATGGAGATGAAGTAATAGAAAGACTTGATTGGATGGAAAAAAGTTTAGCCCCAGCTATGAAAAAAGCAATAGAAGAAACAGGACCAATAAATTTAAGAGTAATGATGTCACAAGCACTTGCAATGGGTGATGAAATGCACCAAAGAAATATTGCTGCATCTTTATTATTTGGTAAAGCAATAATACCTACTATGGTAAAAGTTCTTGATGATAAGAATGAGTTAGAAAAAATAACATCATTTATTACTGGTAATGAACAATTCTTTTTAAATCTTGCAATGGCAGCTGGAAAAGCTATGATGGATCCAGTGAAAGGGATAGAAGGATGTACATTAGTTACAGCAATGAGTAGAAATGGAACTAATTTTGGAATAAAAGTAAGTGGACTTGGTGAAGAGTGGTTTGAAGCTCCAGTTAAAATGCCTAAAGGATTGTATTTCCCAGGTTATTCAGAAGAAGATGCAAATCCAGATATAGGAGATAGTACAATACTTGAAACAATAGGATTAGGTGGATTTACTATGGGGGCTGCACCAGCTGTAGTTAGATTTGTAGGTGCTGATTCTTCAGAAGCTGCTTTAAATTATACGAGAGACATGTGGGAAATAACATTAGATAAGAGTAATACTTTCCAAATGCCAAACATGGATTTTGCAGGAGCTCCAATAGGTATTGATATTAGAAAAGTTGTAGAACTTGGAATATTACCTACAATAAATACAGGTATGGCACATAAAGAGCCTGGAATTGGTCAAGTGGGAGCAGGTATTGTAGAAGCACCAATGGATTGTTTTGTAAAATCTTTAGTGAAATTTAGTGAAATTGCAGACTAATTTTACAAGGAAGTGTAAATATGAAAAAGAAATTCTGGTTAAAGAATGTCTTAATAGAAAAAGGTTTTGAAAAGGAAAATGGAGAAATAATAGATACAAATACTGAAAATAAAAATTTTTTAATAGAAAATGGTGTAATCAAAAAAATAGAAAATTATATAAGTGAAAAATGTGATGTAGATGTAATAGATGTAAAAGGAAGTCTTGCTTTGCCTTCCTTTGCAGACATGCATATTCACTTAGATAAAGGACACTACGGGGGCCCTTGGAAGGCAAGTACTCCTTTTAAAAGTGTATTCCATAGAATAAAGGAAGAAGAAGAATTTTTAGAAGATTTTTTACCACATACTGAGTATAGAGCTAAAAAGCTATTAGATTTAATTACATCAAATGGTGTTACTCATGCTAGAGTTCAAGGTAATGTAGATCCTATAACTGGAATAAAAAATATTGAAATTGTAAAAAAGGCACTAGAAGATTATAGTGACAAATTAACTCATGAAATGGTAGCATTTCCTCAACATGGATTATTAAGAAGTAATTCTATAAAGGCAATGAAAGAAGCTATGAGAAGTGGTGTAGAAGTTGTAGGGGGGCTAGATCCAGCTACAATAGATAATAATATTAATGGTTCATTAGAAAAAATGATGGATATTGCTGTAGAATTTGATAGTGATGTTGATATACATTTACATGAACCTGGATATATCTGTTTATATACTATGGAAAGATTAGCTGATTTTGTAGAAAAGGCTAAATGGAATGGAAGAGTAACAGTAAGTCATGCTTATGGATTAGGTGAGTTATCTATAAAAGAAATAAATCCTTTAATAGAAAAATTGAAATATTTAGATATTACTATATCTTCTACTTCACCTATTGATGTATCATCTCCTCCTTTATCATTATTATACGAACGTGGAGTAAATATAAACGTAGTAAATGACAATATAAATGATCATTGGTCTCCCTTTGGAACAGGTGATTTGTTACAGAGAGCAAGTAGAATGGCAGAAAAATTTGGCTGGATTGATGAATACTCACTTTCTAGAGCATTAGGATTTATAACTAGAGGCAAAATGCCATTAGATAA
Organism: Senegalia massiliensis; assembly: GCF_900626135.1. Classification (NCBI taxonomy): domain Bacteria; kingdom Bacillati; phylum Bacillota; class Clostridia; order Eubacteriales; family Clostridiaceae; genus Senegalia; species Senegalia massiliensis. The sequence continues at coordinate 208,635 of NZ_LR130786.1, read as the reverse complement.
ATATGGTAGTATTAATTGGCCAAAAGTTGGAGATAAAGCGGATATGGTATTTATAGATTGCGAATCATCAGCTGAAGCTATAGCACGAATTCCAAAAAGAAAAGCAGTAATGTTTAATGGGAGTATTGTTTATGGAATCTTATAAATTTAAAAATGGTTTAAGAAATATTTCTTAAACCATTTTTAATAATATATTTTATGTATTAAACGTCCGAAAACATTATAGCTATTTTATAAATACAGAAAAATTTTTATTGTTTTTAATTAATTTATTTAGTAAAGGTTTGAAAATATTGTACAAGGAGAAAGAGATGAAAAAAAAGAAAACATTAATTCAAAAAATTAAAGCTGCAGGACCTGCTGCAGTTATTACTAGTGCTTTTGTAGGTCCTGGTACAATTACAACTGCTACTAATGCTGGAGTGGAATTTGGATATGCTTTGCTATGGGCAGTTGTATTCTCAGGTGTTTCACTATTTATTATTATGAATATGGCTTCAAGGTTAGCCACAATAGCAAATAAAAATATTATTGAAGCAAGTTTAGAATTATTGCCAGCAAGTAAGATGTGGAAGATACTTGTGATTGGTTTATTTGCAATTGTAATGGGGCTTACTGCTTTAGGATTTGAAGCAGGGAACTTAATAGGTGCAACATCAGGATTTAGTGACATATTTAAACTACCTACATGGTTATCTGCTTTAATTATGGGTCTTTTATGTATTATAGCAATAATATTTACTACTCCTAAAATTATTGAAACTATAATGAAATTTTTTGTTGCAGCAATGGGTATTATTTTTATAATTACTGCAATTATTGTAAGACCAAATATACAAGATATATTAAAAGGTTTTATACCTACAGTTCCATCAGGAGGGATTGTTAATACTATTGCATTAATTGGGACTACTATAATTGCAGTTAATTTAGTTTTTCATTCAGTTGCAAGTTCAGATAAATGGACTAATGAAGAAGATTTAAAAGATTCATATTTTGATACAAAACTCAATGTATCTTTAGGAGTATTAATGACCTTATCTTTAATTATTGTGACATCTTCTCTTTTATACCAATCTGGTATTATAGTAGATACACCTCTAGTATTTTCAAAATCTCTTGAGCCAATTTTAGGAAATTGGGCGAGGATTTTTGGTTCTTTTGGTTTGGTATTTGCAGGATTATCTTCTTCAATAGCTACTCCATATATGACAGGAATTATTTATGGTAAATTATTTAAATGGAATAAAGAAAACGATTTTAGGATAAAAATAGTATCAGTTATTGCTGTTGTAATTGGAACATTATTTGCTATGTTTGGTGCACGCCCAACTCAGATTATTATTTTTGCCCAAGCAACTAGTGGTTTTTTTCTACCTTTTATTGCTATATTATTTGTAATTACATCTAATAATAAAACTTTAGGTAAATATAAAAATAATATTTTTCAAAATGTTATGGGAATGATTTCAGTAGTTGTTACATTTGGATTAGGAATGTGGACTCTTTATAATCTACTTTTTTAATTTATAACGCTAATTTTTTACTTATATGTATTCTCATTATCATTAGATTTTATTATTAATATTACTTATTTATAAAGTTATAAAATTAATATTAAAATATAGTAATCAATACGTTTTAAAATTAATGTAATTGGGTAGTATAATTAGTAAGTTTAAAATGACAAAGGAGGAGTTTTAAATTGAAGATTAAAGCGTTATTAATATCATTAGTGTTGGCAGTTGCACTTTTATCTGGTTGTGGAGATGATAATAATGATACAACAGATGATGTGCAAGATGAACAAACACCTGTAGAAGATGAAGGTGCAACAGATAAAGATACAGTAGATGAAGATACAGATGCTACAACTACTCCATCTATAGTAAATGAAGAATCTGCCTTTAAAGAAGCTATTAGTGCTGATGGTACTTGGATAATAGCAACATTAAATGATTTAACTTTTGAAGAAGATTTAGTAGTAGAAGGAGAATTTTATGATAAAGGAGATTCTGAGAATGAATTATATCGTAAGTTAGCTCCTTATACACAAGATGAAGATCGTAACATTACTGATAGATTCACAATAACAGCTCCAAAATTAACAATCAAAAGTCCAAATACTAATTTTCAAGGTGGAACTTTTGTAGGTGATGTATATGTTGAATCTGATGGATTTACATTATCAGATGCAAAGATAGATGGGAATTTATATTTTTCTACTGAAGAATATAAAAATTCTTTTACACTAGAAACAGAAAGTGAAGTTACAGGAGAAATAAAAGCACAAGAATAAAATAAGGCAATTGGACTTTTATATTCCAATTGCCTTTTCTCTATAAAAGTAAATTATTCTTTATAATTGGAATATAATATATTATATTTTTAAAGTTAAAGGAATGAAATTTTATGATCAGAATGTTTAAAAATAGTTTTAAAGATTTTAAGAAAGTTTATAAGAAATATATTTTATTTGAAATTATACATACTATAATAACTTCTTTTTTATTTGTCCCTATTATTTCATATATAGTTGGAAGGTTATTAATTAAAATAGGTTCTAGATCATTAATTAATAGTGATGTGTTTAAAACAGTTCTTTCATACGAAGGGATAATTGGATTAATATTTATTTCTATATTATTTATTATTTTTATATTTATTGAATATGGAGTATTAATTACAATATCACAAAAACAATATTTTGGTAAAGATATATCTATATTGAATTCATTTGTAACTACTGTTATTAAAATACCTAGGATGTTAAGCTTAGGTATTTTGCCTCTCGTTCTTTTATTGCTTTTATTAACACCATTTGTAGAATTACCTATTTCAAATGTTTTAGCTAAAGATTTAAATTTGCCATTGTATGTAAGAAGAAGTATTATAAATTCTAAATTTGATTTAGTTATATATATTTCAATTTTAGTTTCAGTATTATATATTTTTTTAAGACTGATTTTTACTTTCCATGCTATTATTATTGAAAATAAAACAATATTAAAATCAATAAAGCACAGTTGGAAATTAACTGATGATAGAGAAATAAAAATATTTTTAAAACTAATTTTATACAATGGATTAGTTTTATTCTCTGGTTTTTTGATAGTGTCTTTTATTACATTTATAGCTAATAAACTTGGGTCAATAATAGATAGTAATTATATAGATGAATTATTTATAACTTTTTCAAGTTATATAACCTATATATTTTTATCTATGTTCGTACCTACAAACGTAATATTTTTAACTAGACTGTATTATTCACGCATACAAAGTTTTACATCAAATGTTAGTGATACTTTAAATGCATATAGAAATGACAAATTCAAAAATATGGAAAAAAGATTTTATAAGATTATATATAATAAAAGATATATATTAACTTTTATATTATTTATAGCTATTACAATTACATTTAATGTGAATTACTTTTTTAATAAAGAAACTATATATCTAGGTCGAGATATTATGATAGCTGCTCATAGGAGCAATACTGTAACTACTCCTGAGAATTCCCTTAGCGCAATAAGAACAGCGTTAACTAAAGAGATCAATTATATAGAAGTTGATGTACAACTCACAAAAGATAAAGAAGTAGTGTTATACCATGATATAAGTCTTAGAAGACTTGCAGGCTTAAGTGAAAGTGTATCTCAACTTAATTATAATGAGTTATCTAAAGTTGATATAGGCTCTTCATATTCCAATGAATATGAAGGAGAAAAAATTCCTACATTAGATGAAGCATTAAAGGAAGTAAAAGGTAAGATGAATGTAATAGTTGAATTAAAATCTTATGGTCCTAAAAAAGAGCTAGTAAGAAAAACTATAGAGATAATAGAAAAGAATAATATGGTAGATAGTGTATATATACAATCTTTTGACAATAGACTTCTAAAAATAGTAAGAGATTTAAATCCAAATATAAAAATAGGTCAAGTGATGTATATTGCAGCAGGGGACTTATCTTATTTAGATGTAGATTTTTATACAATTGATCAAAATATGCTTTCTAATAAAATTGTAAGACATGCTAGAGATAATAATAGAAAAATATGGGTATATACTGTTAATAGTGAAACAGATATTAAAGAAGTTTTAAAATATGATATTGATGGTATAATAACGGATTACCCTTTTAAGGTGAAAGAAATTATTGAGTTTAGTTTTTAAATATGTACAGAAATTGATTATATGCTATAATTAAACAATACAAATAAATGAAAGGAGTTCTGCTATGAATAAAATTGCTTTAGTAACAGATTCTACTTGTGATTTACCAAAAGATCTGATAGATAAATATAGCATAAAAATAATGCCTTTAAAAGTAATTTATTCTGATGGTGAATATAAAGATAAAGTTGATATAACACCAGAAGATATATATGAAAGATTTGATGAAGAAATTCCTAAAACTTCTTTACCTTCATTAGGAGATTGTATTGAATTATTTGAAGCGTTGAAAAATGAAAACTATACTCATATTATAGTTACAACTATTTCAGGTGGGCTAAGTGGAACAATAAATATGATGAAAAATGCTAAGGATATAGTAGAAGGATTACAAATAGAAATAATTGATTCTAAATCCTTAAGTATGGGACTAGGTTATCCTGTTTTAGAAGGTGCAAAAGAATTAGAGAGAACTAATGATTATTATAAAACTATTCAAAAGATAAGAAATGTAATATCTAAAACTGAGACATTTTATGTAGTAGAAACATTAGAATATCTAAAAAAAGGTGGAAGAATTGGTAGAGTTGAAGGGACTATAGGAGAGTTATTAAAAATAAAACCAATTATCTCAATAAACAAAGAAGGAACTTATTATACTTATAAGAAAGTAAGAGGAAGAAACAGATCTATAAAATCCTTATATAATATTGTAAAAGAAAAATCACAAAATAATAAAATTAATGTAGCTGTAGCTCATGGTAATGCTTATGATGAGGGAATGAAACTTCTTGATAATATTAAACAACTTAAAAATGTAGTTTCCACCACTTTTACTCAAATAAGTCCTGTTTTAGTAGTGCATACAGGACCAGGATTAATTGGAATAATAATATCTGAAAGAGTATAGAAATTATGACTAATATTATAAACTTTTTTGCTTTTATTGGATTATTAATAATATTACTTTTTATTGTGACATTGATTACTTTTTATCTTTTTAGAAAAAGAAAATTAGATAAAATAAAAATTATTGAGTATGTTTATAAAGAAGAAAAGGCTTTTTCAACACATAATATTAATGAAGCTATATTTAAAGGGAAAAAGTTAAAATATGCTATTAACTTATTGCAAGAATTAGAAAAGGAAAATCTAATTATTAATATATCGACAGATAATAATAGTCTTTGGAAATATAATAACTAGATTTTAGGAGATGTAATATATGAAAAAAATTATATTATTATTATTTATATCTGTTATTATGGTTATATTTATATCATGTGATCAAGAAACTAATATAGAAAATAATATTAAGGATGAAGCTTCTAAAACTATGCCTAAAGGTGTCGAACAAGAGAAAAATATAGACATAAAAAATGTAGATAGAATTGAGATTATAAATAGTAAGAATAATTTTAAAAAATATGTAGCTTCAGATGAAGAAGTTCAAGACATAATAAATGCTTATAATAAAAGTATGATAGATGACATTAATCTTGAAGAAGGTGAAATGAAATTTAAAATATTAATATTCTTTAAAGATAATTCTAAAAGAGTTATTATAGGCTTTGAAAATGAAGAAGAAAAAGTAAAACAAACTGGATATGATTATAATGTTTTAATAGCTCCAGAATTGATAAAATTGATGAATAAGTAGAATAAACATCTAGTAATATTACTAGATGTTTATTTTATCAAATATTTTTCTAAAATAATCCAAAGGTTGTGTGCCTATTACGACTTTTTCGTTATTTATTATAAAAGTAGGAGTAGTATCAATATTTTTTTTAGTTGTTTCTTTTTTATATTCTTTAAGGTTTTCTTCATATTTTATGCTATCTATTGCATTATATACATTTTCTTTTTTCAACCCTACATCTTCTCCAAGTATTGCTAAAACTTCTTTATCATAAATATTTTGACCTTCTCTAAAATTAGCTTCATATACCCTTCTATGAAAATCCTTAAATTTGTTAGAAGTTTCAGCCCATTCAGAAACCTTAAACGCATTATGTGAGTTAGAAGTAAATTCTAAATCATAAATTTCTATATCTACTGTATTTGCCTTTCTTTCTATTTCTTTTTTCATTTTTTCTAATTTTTCTTGACTAAATTTATTTTTAAGAGATGTTCCTTCTTTGGGAGTATCAGGATTTAATTCATAAGGTATCCAGATATCATTGATTGGATATTCTTCTTTTAATTTTTCGACTATACCTAAGCCTATATAACAAAATGGTCAAACATAATCATAATAAATTTTTAATTCTATACTCATAATATCGTCTCCTTTTATTCTTTAATAATATTTTACCCCTATGAATATGTATATAATCAAATTAAAACTTAATTATATAGGGTATATAAATATATAATATAAAAAAGGAGGATATAAATGATTAATCAGGTAAAAGAAATATTTAACAATCCAATTATACAAAAAATAGTAATATCATGTTTAATTATTTTATTTTTAAGTATTATAACTCGGTTTATGAAAAAAAGATTAAATACATATATAAAGCAGTCTGATAATAGATATAAAACTAGAAAATTTATAAATTTATTTTCTTATATTTTAGGAATTATACTTATAGTAATAGTATTTTTAGAAGACATAAGAGGTGTAACCTTAACATTAGGAGTAGCTAGTGCAGGAATTGCTTTTGCCTTAAAAGAAGTTATAGCTAGTGTTGCTGGATTTATAACAATTACAACGGGGGATATGTATAAAGCTGGTGATAGAGTTGAGGTAGGGGGTATCAAAGGAGATGTTATAGATCTTAGCATACTAAGAACGACAATAATGGAAGTTGGAGAATGGGTAAATGGAGATTTGTATAATGGAAGAATAGTTAGGATTGCAAACAGCTTTGTATTTAAAGGACCAGTATATAATTATGCAGGTAATTTTCCATTTTTGTGGGATGAGATAAAAATACCTATTAAATTTAGTTCAGATCATGTATATACTAAAAAGATACTACAAGAGATTTCCAATGAAATAGTTGGTGAATTTACAAAAAAAGCAGAAGAACAATGGGATGTAATGGTTAGAAAATTTTTAATTGAAGATGCAACTACAAAACCAATGATAACTATGGTAATTAATGATAATTGGGTAGAATATACTATTAGATATGTGGTTAACTATAGGAAAAGAAGATATACTAAAGATTTATTGTTTTCGAAAATATTAGAACAAGTAAATGGGAGTAGTAGAAAGATAGAATTTGCTTCAGCTACTTATGAACTTGTTGATATACCAAAGATGGATCTTAATATAAAAAAAGATAAAGAGTAATTCATCTACTCTTTATCTTTTGAAAAATGATATATTTCTAAGGGTGTATTTATTTTCCAAATTTCAGATTTTGGATATTTATGACTTAACTTATCACTTAATTGATGAGTTATATCGATTTTATCAACGAAATGCATAGGGATAAGTAATTGAGGCTTTATAACATCTAGAAAATATTCAGCACTTAAGTAATAATATTCTTCTAGTCGAGGATCTACTGGAACAAATGATATATCTATAACTTTATCTCTTAATAAATCAATTTCTTTCTTGTAATCTTCCTCTTCTTTAAGTCTAGACTTTCTATCATCATTTTTCCAATGCCACCAATTTAAATCACCTGAATGGTATATATTTAATCCATCTGTTTTTACAAAATAAGATAATCCTTTATCTGTTGTACCATATGTTTCTATTAATATATTATCAAATTCTAAGAAAGTATATTGGGATATATAATATAAATTTTCTATTTGTTTATGAATAGATACATCATCACTAATTATAAATTTTATATTTGAGTTTAATTCTTTCAATGAAAATATATCAGGATCAAAATGATCATCATGGGAGTGAGTTACAAAAACATATATTTTTTTTGTAGTATATGAGAGTTTATTATTTAAAGTATTTATATCTAAATTATTATTTTTAATATAATCAAATATCAAAATATGATTTTTAGTTTCTACCATAAAGCTGCTATGAAATATATATGTAATATTTGCTTCTTTTAGGTTCATATTAACATTCCTTTCTTTCTTATTTTATTATTATATACCCAAAAATTTCATTTATATAAATAAATTTAATTAATTACTATGATTATATAACAGATATATGTTAATATTAAATAAATAAAGGATTGAAAGGAAGATTATATGAAAGATTATAAATGTACTGTATGTTCATATATATATAGACCAGAAAGAGGGGATAGAATTAACGATATACCAAAAGGTACAAGTTTTGATGATTTACCTGAAAACTGGAAATGTCCTAGGTGTAATCAACCTAAAATGGCATTTGTAGAAAAAGAGTAGAATAAAAGGAGAATAGCATGATAAAATTAGGAGAGATACAAGAGTTAATAGTAGATAGATTTGCAGCACAAGGAGTGTATTTAAAATCATCAAATGATGATGAAGATGTGGTTTTACTACCTATAAAAGAAGTAAGAGATGATATACAAATTGGAGATATAATAGAGGTATTTGTTTATAGAGATTCAAAAGATAGATTAATATCTACAGTAAAAAAGCCAAAGATAACTTTAGGAGATATAGCATTACTTGAAATAGTAGATAACACAAAGATTGGATCTTTTCTAGATTGGGGATTAGAAAAAGATTTATTTTTGCCATTTACGGAACAAAGGGGTAGAGTTAAAAAAGGAGAAAAATATTTAGTAGGTGCTTATATTGATAAGTCAAATAGATTATGTGCTACTATGAATGTATATGATATGTTAAAAACAAATTCTCCTTATGAAGAAAATGATAATGTTTCTGGAATGGTATATAATTTTAATCCAAATGTAGGACTTTTTGTTGCTATAGATAATAAATATCATGGACTTATACCTAAACAAAAGTTATTTAAAAGATTTGAAATAGGTGAAGCTATAAATGCTAGAGTTGTTAAAGTAAGAGAAGATGGTAAGTTAGAACTATCTTTAAGGGAGAAGGCGTACAAACAAATAGATATAGATGCAGAGAAAATAATGAATAAATTAAGTTTAAATGAAGGATTTATAAATTTAAATGACAAAAGTTCTCCAGAAGAAATAAAAAAAGAATTAGAAATTAGTAAAGCCGCATTTAAAAGAGCAGTAGGGAAATTGCTCAAAGAAGGAAAAATTGAATTTGTTGAAAAAGGAATTACACTTAAAAAATAAATACGACAATTGTCGTATTTATTTTTTATCATCATCTTTATAAATAAAACTAGATAAAATAGCTGTAAAAATTAAAATTACAATTGTAATAATTGTAGCATATAAAAATCTCATGAAAAGTCCATTTTTATCAATAGGATAAATGGTTTCAAATAATAATTTAACTGCATCATTCCACGCTAATACAGAAACAAGTCCCATGGAAGCAATAAACAATGTAAAGATATATTTTATTATTTTGTTTTTCATATCATCACCTATTAAATATTATGTTTTTTAAAATCATTTATGAGGATTTTAAATATATTTTTAATTGAAAAATATATAATAGATTGTTATTAGGATGAAATAGATTAAAATACATTAGTTTATTTTTCTTGTTATATAAAGCTTTATAGTATATAATAATATTATTGTGGAAAACTGCTATAAAAAGGCTTCAGATGAAGAGTCTTCATTTGTAGTCTTTTATTTTGTTAAAAATGTTATTAAAATATATATTTTGCAAATACTATAGTAATAATCGAATTCATCATAAAATAAATAGAATATGAAAGGAAAGTTAAATGAAAACAATTAAATTTAATGAGTTACAAATTAGTAAAGAAGTAGAACGTGCAATAAGTGATATGGGGTTTGAAGAAGCTACACCAATTCAGACAAAAGCTATACCACAGATTCAAACAGGAGTAGATGTAATAGGTCAAGCACAAACAGGAACAGGAAAAACTGTTGCATTTGGAATTCCTGTATTAGAAAAAATTAATTTAAAGGATAAATCAGTTCAAACTCTTATATTATGTCCTACAAGAGAGCTAGCAATACAAGTTTCTGAGGAAATAAAAAGGTTAGCAAAATATATGCCAGGTATAAAAACACTTCCTATATATGGTGGTCAACCTATACAAAGACAAATTGGTGCACTTAAAAAGGGTGTTCAAATTGTAATAGGAACTCCAGGTAGAGTTATGGATCATATGAGAAGAGGAACATTAAAATTAGAAAATTTAAAAGTTATGGTATTAGACGAAGCAGACGAAATGTTAAATATGGGATTTAGAGAAGATATTGAAACAATATTAGATAAAACTCCAGAAAATAGACAAACATTGTTATTTTCAGCTACAATTCCTAAGGCAATACTTAATATAACAAAAAAATACCAAAAAAATGCTAAGACTATAAAAGTTGTTCATAAAGAACTTACAGTTCCAAGTATAGAACAATATTATATTGAACTTAAAAGAAAAAATAAATTAGAAATATTAACTAGATTAATTGATATATATAATCCAAAGCTTAGTTTAGTATTTTGTAATACAAAAAGAATGGTAGATGATTTAGTAGTAGAATTACAAGGTAGAGGATATTTTGCTGATGGATTACATGGGGATTTAAAACAAAATCAAAGAGATAGAGTTATGAATAGTTTCCGTAATGGAAATGTTGATATATTAGTAGCTACAGATGTGGCAGCTAGAGGGTTAGATGTTGATGATGTTGAGATGGTATTTAACTATGATGTACCCCAAGATGAGGAATATTATGTTCATAGAATAGGAAGAACGGGAAGAGCAGGAAGAACAGGAATGGCTATATCATTTGCTGTAGGAAAAGAAATATATAAATTAAAGCATATACAAAAATATACTAAAACAAATATTAAGAGACTTCAAGCACCTTCAGTAAATGAAGTTGAAGAAGCAAAGGCTGATAAAATATTAAATGAGATAAAAGATATAATTGAAAATGAAAAATTAACTAAAGAAATAAATTATATTGATAAATTATTAGATGATGAATATACATCAATTGATATTGCTGCAGCATTACTTAATATGTCAATGGGTAGAATTGAAGAAAAAGAAGATTCTTCTGATTTAGACTTTGGAAATACTGGTGCTGAACCTGGCATGGTGAGGTTATTTATAAACATTGGTAAAAAACATAAAATTAGAGTAAAAGACATATTAGGAGCAATAGCTGGAGAAACTGGATTACCAGGAGAAGTAGTTGGTAAAATTGATATTTATGATAAATTTACCTTTGTAGAAGTACCTAAAGAAAATGGTAAAAAAGTTTTAGATATAATGAAGAATAACAAGATTAAAGGTAAAAAAATAAATATAGAACCAGCAAATAGTAAGTAAATAAAAACTTTTATTCCTCTAGAGGAATAAAAGTTTTTATTTTATATTATGAAATTTTAAAGTCTGCCATCAATACACCTTTTATATTTCCTGATTGGTCCTTTACAGGAGTAGTCATTGCTATACAATAATTAAAACTATCAGTTGAAATATAAGGTTTAGATAAATAAATTTCTCCTTTAATAGCCTCTTTAAAATAATCCCTATGGGCAAAATTGTCATATAAATCTTCATGATTTCCTAAATCTAAGTCTTTTCTATAACTTATAGAGGTAGTATTCCCTTCTAAATCTAACAATGTTAAAATTTCAAAATTATGATTTTTATCTATTACTTGTTGCATATAATCTTCTGAAGTAACTCTATCAAAACTTCTAATAGAATCTTTTTCAGTCATAGTACACAATTTATCTATCCCTTTATTAATTAATTCTTGAGTTTTATCATCTACATCAAAAGATTTTACAAATAAATCTATTACTTTTTTTATATCAGATGTTTTATTTCCTAATTCCTTAAGAGAATTAAACATATCATTTATCATATTAGCTTGTTGTTCTATTGTAACTGATGCTTCTTGTGTAGCGCTGGTATTTTGTTCAGAAGTAGCAGCAACACCTTCCATAAAACTTTTTATATTATTTATAACAACTTGTTCTTCTTTTGCAAGATTATTTATTAATTCTATAACATCCATTGTTTCTTCAGTAGATTTTAATATATTATTAAAATGATTTTTAGCTTCATCAGCAATTGATATATCTTTTTTCATATCATTTGAATCTGAACGCATTTCGTTTGCTATAGCTGAAATTTCGTTTTTAATTGTCTCTATAATCTCTCTTATATGATTTGAAGCCTTAGAGGATTCATTTGCTAGTGATTTTACTTCATTAGCCACTACAGCAAAACCTTTTCCTGCTTCTCCTGCACGAGCAGCTTCTATAGAAGCATTTAATGCTAGTAAATTTGTGTTTTCTGATATATCATTTACTGATTTTGTTATTGTATTTATTTCATTAGCTTTTTGTTCAAGTTTATTAATTTTTTCTACTAAATCCACACTATTATTAGTATTTTTCTTAATTGAATTTAGTAATGAATTAAATATTTCATTGTTTTTATGTACAATATTTTTAGTAGATATAGTTTTATTTTTTGCATCTTCTGTTTTAGAAGTAATAATATTAAAATCTTTTATTATTTTTTCAGTATAATCATGGGCTTGTATAATAGATGATGCTTGATTTTCTGTACTCGATGCTATTTCAGATATTACTTTTGCGCTATGACTAGCACCTTCATTTAAATTTTTAGCATTATTAGTCATATTTGTGATAAATTCTTCGACATGGTCTGTTGAGGAATTTACATTAGCTATAAATTTTCTAAAATTCATTAGTAAGTTATTTATTATTATTCCTAACTTTTTAAATTGTCCCATTTTTATTGTATTAAATGATTTAGTAAAATCACCTGTAGAAATAAGGTTCATTTGATTTTCTAGCTTTTTCAGTCTTATTAGTGACCTAACATATAATGTTAGGGAAATAATTAATAAGATTGATAGAATTATAATAGTATAAATCATATTAAGTCCTCCTTAAAATTTTTATGATAATAGTATATAGATATTATTCTATAAAAAAACATAAAATCCTTTTTTTAATATAATAAAAATTAAATTCTATGAAAAACTAATATTGGGTGATAAAATGTATAATAAGATTTGGAATAAAATAACTAATAAAAATACAAGTAATAAACTTAATACTAAAGCACTTAGAAATATTTTAGATGCTAGTATAGATGGAATTATAACAAATAAAAAAGAAGACTAATATTAGTCTTCTTTTTTATTTGTTATCCTATAAACATCTGTGTCCAAAAAGGATATCCATTATCATCTTTTATATATCCAATGCCTATTTTAGTAAAATTATTACTTAGTATATTTTTTTTATGACTAGGAGAATTCATCCAAGAATTTACTACTGACTCAGGTGTAGGTTGGCCTGCTGCTAAATTTTCTCCTGCATGTTTATATGTAATTCCAAATTTTTTTATCATGTTAAATGGAGAACCATATGTAGGAGATTGATGAGAAAAGTAATTATAAGTTATCATATCTTTAGATTTATATCTTGCAACATTAGTTAATGATTTACTTTCAGTTACATTAACTAGCCCTACTTTTTGACGTTCAATATTTACGAGTTTAATAACTTCTAGTTCAAACTGTCTAGAGCTTGATGTAGGAACAGAAGGTTTAGGCTGTGTATTTGTACTTGTGTTTGATTCAACTTTAGGGGGAGATTCATTTTTATTTTTAGTCTCAGTATTAGGCTTTGGTTTAACTTCAATATTTGATTTTTCATTAGATTTAGTTTTAATTTCAGGTTTTATATCTTCTTTAGCTTTAATTTCTTTTTTAGGTTCATCATTATTAATAGAATTAGATTTGATTTTATTTTTTGAATCAATATTAACTTTTGTATCTAAGTTTACTTTTTCATTAGCTTGTCCATTATTTTTCTTTATTGATATTAAATTGCTGTCTTTATCATCTTCATTTGTATTTTTTAATTCATAAAATTTTTTAATATTATTATTTTTAGAAGAAGTATTAATATGTTCAAAGTCTAACTGGATTTTATCATTATTATTCGTACTATATTCTTTTAAAACTTTCCCTGTGAAAATTTCAATTTTTTTTACTACAGTATCATACATAGTATTATTTAATGAATCTAAATTTTGTGCTGAACTAATAGTTATTAAAGAAATTAATATAATAAATATAATAAAAAAACTAAATATTTTTTTAAACACATAATCACTCCTTTTACAATAATTATAAATAATAGTATAACTTAAATAAAGTATAAATTTATTTATTAAAACAAATTATAAAAAGAGTTAACAAATCATTTTTAATTGTACATTTTATAACATAGTAAATTACAGGTTTCCTGAGAAATATTAAATATACTTATAAAAGTAGAATGAATTTATAATGAAAAAATAGTACTAAAGTCCTATCAGTTTTTTCTAAATATTAAAAATATTTTACGCAATTTACTTTTATAATTTAATTATTTAGGGTATAATTAAATTTATAAACATTACTTGCAAAATAAGTCGAAATAATATAGAATCTTTAATGTTGTGTTGTTCAAAAAGAGTTTATATTTTAAAGATTTAAATAAATCAAATATTATTTTAATGTAATTGTTAATAAGGAGGAAGAATTGTATGTCAACATTATTAGAAAGAGCTAGAAAGCTTAATAAAATTTTACAAGAAGCAGGAAATGCACCTGTAAACTTTACAAAGCTTAGTGATAGTTTAAAAGAGGTATTAGATGCAAATACGTATGTTATAAGTTCAAAAGGAAAGGTGATAGGTCTTAGTTTGAGAGAAGATGCTGAAAACCCTATCATTGTAGATCCTGAAACAGGAAACAAGAATTTTCCTATAGAATATAATAATAAACTGTTAAAAGTTGATTCTGTAATTCACAATATAACAGGTGATAATTTATTAGAAATATTTACTGAAGACAGAGAAAGTTATGATAAATTCGCAACAATAGTTCCGTTGAAAGGAAATGGAGAAAGATTAGGAACATTAGTACTAGCAAGACCTGAAAATGAATTTACAGATAATGACTTAGTTTTAGTTGAATATAGTGCAACAATTGTATCTATGGAAATGTTACGCTCTAAAAGTGAAGAAACAAGAGAAAAAACTCGAAAAAAAGCAGTTGTTCAAATGGGGATTAAAACGTTATCTTATTCTGAGCTTGAAGCTTTAAACCATATATTTGAAGAATTAGATGGTGATGAAGGATTATTAGTAGCTAGTAAAGTTGCAGATAGAGTAGGTATAACTCGTTCTGTAATTGTTAACGCATTAAGGAAACTAGAAAGTGCTGGTATTATAGAATCAAGATCTTTAGGAATGAAAGGAACATATATAAAGATATTAAATGATAATTTACTAGAAGAGTTAGATAAATTAAAAAGATAATTTAAGAATTATATAGTGTTTCCTTGGTCCCACTAATTAAAAAACAAGGAGGTAAAATTTTGGGCAAAATTAACACAAAAAAATTGACAAAAATAAGTATTGTAGCATCAATATATGTTATTTTAACAGTTGCATTACCATTTCTTAGTTATGGACAAATTCAATTTAGGATTTCTGAAATGTTAACACTTTTAGCTTTTTATAATCCTATGTATATATGGTCTTTGACTATAGGAACATTTATTGCAAATATGTGGAGTACCATAGGTATATTAGATATGTTAATAGGTACTATTGCTACATTATTAGCAGTTTATCCTATGAGTAAAATAAATAACATATGGATTGCTTCGCTTTTTCCTGCTATATCAAATGGTTTAATAATAGGATTTCAATTAAATATATTAATTGGACTACCTTTAATACCAAGTATATTTTATGTAGCCATTGGGGAATTTGTAGTAGTAACTATATTGGGAGTTCCAACTATCAGTCTATTAAAAAAATATATAAAATTTTAAATTATATTTATATAGGCAGTATATTATTTAAAAAGAAATTATGAGTTCATAATTTCTTTTTTTTATTTTTTATGAAAAATTTATTAGTAATGATATAATTATACTAAATGGTATTATAGTTGTGAGGTGGTTTTAATTATTAAAATAAAGAAAATATTAATTATGTTAGTTGTTATGATTTTAGCTTCACAAATTTATATAGATATATTTTTTTCTAATTTCAGATTTTCTTTTGGTGCTATAATATTACCTGTAATTATATATAAATATAGAGATATGAGAGTTTATTATATTGGATTTATAAGTGGTATAGCTTTATATATACAAAGAATCATAGTCTACTCATTTGGTAAAAGTAGGGTTTTAGAAAACGTTTTTTTATTTTGGCCTGAGGTTATTTTTTATACTATATATGGGTTATGTTTTGTTTATGTAGTTAATAAAAACAAAAATATGAAAATACATAATTTGTTTTTATCTCTAATTTTAATAGATTTTTTGTCAAACATAACTGAAATATTTATACTTGCAAATATAAATAAAAATATTAATTATATTCAAGTAATAAAATTACTAATTATAGTTGCTATAGTAAGGTCAAGCATTTCAGCTATTTTTATAACAGGTTTAAAATATTATAATATGTTATTAATGAAAGAGGAACATGAAAAGAGATATAGAGATTTAGTTTGGATGTCATCTAAGTTAAAAACCCAAATTTATTGGATGGAAAAAAATATGATTTATATAGAAAATGTTATGGAAGATGCATATAAATTATTTGAAAATATAAAAGAAAAAAATAATAAAGAATCTTGGCAAAATAACTCACTAGATATAGCAAAAAATGTACATGAAATTAAAAAAGAGTATGCCTTAGTATTAGAAGGAATTGAAGATGTGGTAAAAGTTAATGTTTCAGAAATTGGAATGAGTTTTAAAGAAATCCTTTTAATACTTGAAGATAGTTTATATATAATGATTAAAAATAAGGATAAGTTCATAGATCTAAATTTGTCTGAATATGAAAATTTTTATACACATAAACATTATGAATTAATTTCTATATTTAGAAATCTATTAACAAACAGTATTGAATCTATGGATAAAGGTAGAATAGAATTAATACATAGTAAAAATGAAAAAAGTCATATATTTATAATTAAGGATAATGGAAATGGTATAAAGCAAAAATACATTAAGAATATTTTTAAAGCAGGTTTTTCTACAAAAATTAATTACGAAACTGGAAATGTTTCAAGAGGTTTAGGATTGAATTTAGTTAAAAAATTAGTTGAACAAGACTTTAATGGTAAAATATCTGTATTTTCAATAGAAAATATAGGTACTAATTTTACTATTTCAATACCAATAAATTATTTAGAGGGGGAATAATTGTGAATATATTTATTGTAGAAGATGATATTAGCATTGTAGAAGTATTAAAGAAAATTATTTCTGATAGAGGTTTAGGAAATGTAATTGATTACTCTTTAAATGGTAAAGATGCCATAGAAAAAATAAAAGAGTTTTTGCCAGAAATAGTACTTATTGATCTTTTTTTACCTTGACTTGATGGAATTTCTTTAGTTAAAGAAATAAAAGATATCTATCCTGATATTCAATTTATTATGATATCTCAAGTAAATTCTAAAGATATGATAGCAAAAGCTTATAAGAATGGTATAGAATACTATATTACTAAACCGATAAATGCGATAGAGATTGAAACTATAATAAATAAAGTAACTAATAATATTGAACGAGAAAAAAAAATAAATAATATTAGACAATTAATAGGTGGGGGTAATATAAAATCAAATAGAAAGCAAAATTATGAAATTTGTTTAAAAAAAGTATTATATAGATTGGGAATAATAGGGGAAGCAGGTTCAACTGACTTAATAATAATTGTTGATAATATCATAAAAAATGGGTTGAAAAATAAAAACTTTTCATTAAAGCAAATATGTAAGAAATATACTGATAATCCAAAAACCATGGAACAAAGAATGAGACGAGCTGCAAATGTTGCAATAGAGAATATTGCAAGTATTGGACTAGAGGATTTTATGAATGAAATATTTATGGATTATTCAAATAGTTTATTTAATTTTGAGCAAGTAAGGATTGAAATGAATTATCTAAAGGGGATAACTTCCAAAAGAGGAAAAGTAGATTTAAAAAAATTTTTATATGGTCTAGCCTATCATTGTGAAAAAATAAACACTGAATATTCTGAAAATTAATTGTTACTATTTGAAACTTTGTGAAACCAAAACAATATACTTTTATTAAGAAATTGTAAAGAGTAAAAAAATTGCTTTTTCTTACTAAAAGGAGGGTGTATATGGAGAGTATTAACGCATTTTTAGGTCAAATTTCTGATTATGTTTGGGGACCAGTAACGATTGTATTATTAGTAGGAACAGGACTATTTCTTAGTTTATTAACTAAATTTATTCAGTTTAGAAAGTTACCTTTATCATTGAAATTATTATTTTCTAAGGAGCATTCTGGTGATGGTGATATAACACCATTTCAAGCTTTAATGACATCTCTTGCAGCTACTATAGGGACTGGTAATATTGCTGGAGTTGCTTCTGCAATAGTAGCAGGAGGTCCTGGTGCTGTGTTCTGGATGTGGGTAAGTGCTGCCTTTGGTGGAGCATCAAAATATGGTGAAGCATTGCTTGCTATAAAATATAGAATTACAAATGAAGAAGGAGAAAAATCTGGTGGTCCTATGTTTTATATTGAAAAAGGTATGAAAGAGCAATATGGAAGAGATTTTAAATGGCTTGGGTTAGCGTTTGCATTATTTGGTTTTCTTGCCTCATTTGGAATTGGTAATATGGTTCAAGCAAATTCTGTTTCTAGAGCAATAAATGAATCTTTTGGTGTCAACGTGTGGATTACTGGAATAGTAATGGCTTTATTAGTTGGAGCTGTTATAATAGGTGGAATTAAAAATATTGGTAAAGTAACAGACAAAGTGGTTCCTATTATGGCAATAGGATATATAATCGGAGCATTAATTGTACTATTTATGAATATTAGTGCTATTCCAACAGCTTTTAGTATGATATTTTCTAATGCTTTTACTGGTAAGGCAGTAGGAGGAGGAGTTTTAGGCACAGTTGTCAGATTTGGAGTAGCAAGAGGAGTATTTTCAAATGAAGCAGGACTTGGAAGTGCAGCAATTGCTCATGCAGCTTCTACTAATGATAAACCTGTAATTCAAGGTCTTATAGGGTCTTTAGGTTCAGTTATAGACACCCTTATAATATGTACTATGACAGCTTTAGTTATATTAGTATCAGGTATAGTTAATATAGGAACTGATGGAGTTATGTTTATCGAAGAAAGCTATAGAGGCGCTGCTCTTACTACTTATGCATTTGATATTGGATTACCTGTTATAGGAGGATATATCGTTTCTTTAGGATTAATATTCTTTTCATTTTCAACAATTCTAGGGTGGTATTATTACGGTTCTAAATGTTTAGAATATATATTTGGAGTGAAGGCAATTTCTTATTACAAAATTATATGGGTAATATTATGTCTTTCAGGTGCAGTATTTCCAATCCAAATAGTGTGGACATTCTCTGATATATTTAATGGACTGATGGCAATACCAAATTTAATAGCTCTAGTTGCATTAAGTCCAATAATATTTAAAATGACAAAAGAGTTTAATATGGAAAGATTAGAAAATAAATTTAAAAATGATGAAATAAAATCAGCATAAAGACATCCTAGCGGATGTCTTACTTTATGTTATAATATAGAGAAGTATAATTTATACATTTTAAAATATATTTTAGGTAAAGATAATATTAAATATAGATAAAGATTTTAAGGAGAGGTATTATGAACAAATCAAAAAAAGATACAAGAGTTGTAATAGGAATGAGTGGAGGAGTTGATTCATCTGTTGCAGCATTATTATTAAAACAAGAAGGTTATGAAGTTGTAGGGATATTCATGAAAAATTGGAATGAAGAAGATGAACAATACTGTACTGCAACAGAAGATTATGAAGATGTAAGAAGAGTATGTCAACAAATTGATATACCATATTATACAGTTAATTTTGAAAAAGAGTATTGGGATAGAGTATTCACTTATTTCTTAGATGAATATAAAAATGGAAGAACACCTAATCCTGATATATTATGTAATAAAGAAATTAAATTCAAAGCATTTTTAGATCATGCTCTTAAACTTGGAGCAGACTATATAGCTACAGGTCATTATGCAAATATAAAGTATATAGATGGAGAATATAAACTTTTAAGAGGTAAAGATAATAACAAGGATCAATCTTATTTTCTATGTCAATTAAATCAATATCAATTATCGAAATCAATGTTCCCTTTAGGAGATATTGATAAGCCAAAAGTTAGAGAACTTGCTCATGAGTATAGTTTGAAAACGGCTGATAAAAAAGATAGTACTGGAATTTGTTTTATAGGTGAAAGGGATTTTGATGAATTTTTAAATAACTATATTCCAGCAAAACCTGGTGAAATAAGAAGTATAGATGGCCAAATTTTAGGAAAACATAATGGACTTATGTACTATACTAAAGGTCAAAGAAAAGGACTTGGAATAGGAGGAGTTGGAACTGGTGAACCTTGGTTTGTAGCTTACAAAGACCTTGAAAACAATATTTTATATGCTGCTCAAGGCTCCAATAATCCTGCATTATTTTCAGAAGGATTGATAGCTGAAAATATCAATTGGATAAGTAATAATAAGCCAACAGAAGAATTTACATGTACAGCTAAATTTAGATACAGACAAAGAGATCAAGATGTTACAGTTATACCACTTAATGACAATAAAGCCAAGGTTATTTTCCATAAAAAACAAAAAGCAATAACTGAAGGTCAAGGTGTTGTTTTTTATAATGGAGATGTATGTTTAGGTGGAGGAACTATTGATGAAGTTATAGAAAATTTAGATTAGTAAATCTTTATAGTTTTGTATCTTTAAATCATGGTATATAATATATATGTCAAGTATAAAAGAAAGGATGTTTATATGAGTGGAGTACTAAGAGATTTAAAACCAAATGATGTCTTTTATTATTTTGAAGAAATTACTAAGATTCCTCATTGTTCTGGTGAAGAACAAAATATAAGTAATTATCTTGTTTCATTTGCAAGAAGTAATAATTTAGAAGTGATTCAAGATGAGGCTCTAAATGTTATAATTAAAAAGAAGGCAACTAAAGGATATGAAAATTCTCCAACTGTAATACTTCAAGGACATATGGATATGGTTTGTGAAAAGAATAAGGATACTGAACATGATTTTAGTAAAGATCCTTTAGATTTAAAAATCGAAGGAGATTTAATAAAAGCAAATGGTACTACCTTAGGAGCAGATAATGGCATAGCAGTTGCATATACACTTGCTTTATTAGCTTCAAGTGATATAGATCATCCAGAGTTAGAAGTAATTATAACAACTGAAGAAGAGACAGGTTTAGTTGGGGCTAGTAAAGTTAAAAAAGAAAATCTTAGTGGTAAAATACTTATAAATATTGATTCTGAAGAAGAAGGGATATTTTTAGTTAGCTGTGCAGGAGGACTTAGAACTAAAATTGAATTGCCAATAGCATGGGAAACATGTAGTAGAGATACGGAATCTTATCTTTTATCTGTTAGAGGATTAAAAGGTGGACATTCAGGAATGGAAATAGATAAAAATAGAGGAAATGCAAATATAATTTTAGGTAGAATATTATATGATTTAAATAAGGAAATAGATTTAAGATTATATGAGGTAAATGGTGGAGCTAAAATGAACGCAATACCTAGAGAGGCCGATGCTAAACTTGTATTATCTAATGAAGAGTTTAAAGGTTTAGAATTAAAAATAAAAAGCTGGAATAAAATTCTTGCAAATGAATTAAAAACAAAGGACCCAGGCATTAATATTAATATTGATAGGATAAAAGGTGACGCTAATAGAGTTTTCTCTAGAAAAACTTTAGACAAATTATTATTATTATATAGACTTATACCAAATGGAATTCAAACTATGAGTATGGATATAGAAGGGTTAGTAGAAAGCTCTACTAACTTAGGTGTAGTTACAACATTTGATAGAAAAATTGTATTTGAATCAGCTATTAGAAGTTCAATAGGAACATTAAAACAAGAAATATTAGATAGAAAGAAAGTATTATCAGAATTTATTGGAGGAAACCTGATTCAAGAAGCAGAATATCCAGAATGGCAGTATGAAAAAGACTCATATATAAGAGAAGTTTTCATAAAGGCATATAAAGAAAAATTCAAAGAAAATCCAAAAATAGAAGCAATTCATGCTGGGTTAGAATGTGGTATATTTAAAGAAAAATTAGGAGATATAGATATGATATCTTTTGGTCCTAACATGTATGATGTTCATACTCCTGATGAAGCGTTAAGTATTAGTTCAACTAAAAATATGTGGGAATTTTTAAAGTTAGTATTATCAAAAATAAAATAAAAGGAGTTTTTATAATGAGTAAAGAAGAAAAAGAGTGTTGTAAAAAAGGAAGCCATGAACATAACCATGGATGTGGATGTAATAGTAACCATGATCACGAACATAACCATGAATGTGGATGTCATGATCATGACGATCATAATCATGAAGAATTAGAAATGTTAGAATTGACATTAGATGACGATACGACATTAAAAACTTATGTATTAGGAATATTTGAAGTGGAAGATAAAGAGTATATTGCATTACTTCCTGAAGATGATGAAAGAGTATTATTATATAGTTATGTAGAAACTGGTGGAGAAGTACAACTTAATACTATAGAAGATGATGAAGAATTTGAAATAGTATCAGAAGCGTATTATGAATTATTTTCAGAAGGTGAATAAGAAATAAAGGGGGATTAAAAATGTCTGAACAATTAGATTTAGCAAAAGACTTGATTGAATTTATATATGAAAGTCCAACTCAATTCCATGCTGTTGAAAATATAAAAAATATACTTATAGAAAATGGATTTAAAGAACTAAAATCAACATCAAAATGGAATATTGAAAAAGAAGGAAAATACTTTACTACTAAAAATGATTCAGCCTTAATAGCATTTGTACTAGGGAAAGGGGAAATAGAACAAAATGGATTTAAGATAATAGGTGCTCATACTGACACTCCTACATTTAGAGTTAAACCAAATCCTGAAATAGTAGAAGCTGGAACATATTTAAAACTAAATACAGAGGTATATGGTGGTCCTATATTAAACACTTGGTTAGATAGACCTTTAAGTATAGCTGGTAGAGTTAGCTTAAAAAGCGATAATATGTTAAAACCTGATATTAAACTAATAAACATAAATAAACCTATTTTAATAATTCCTAACATTGCAATTCATATGAATAATAAAGTAAATGAAGGTATTGAATTAAATAAACAAAAACATACTTTACCATTAGTATCTTTAATAAATGAAAAATTTGAAAAGGAAAATTATTTATTGAAACAAATTGCAAATAATTTAAATGTAAATATGGAAGATATAATAGATTTTGATTTATTTTTATATGAATATAATAAAGGTAATATTATAGGATTAAATGAAGAGTTTATATCTACAGGTAAATTAGATGATTTAGCGATGGTTCATGCAGGATTAAATGCTATTATTAATTCAAAATCTACATATGCTACAAATGTATTAGCATGTTTTGATAATGAAGAAATAGGTAGTAGAACAAAACAAGGAGCAGCTTCGCCTATGCTCAAAAATATATTAGAAAGAATTTCAATTGCACAGAATAAAAATAGAGAAGAGTTTATGATGGGTTTAAATAATTCATTTATAATTTCAGCAGATATGGCTCATGCTGTACATCCAAATTATACTGAAAAACATGATCCAACAAATAAACCTGTATTAAAAGCTGGTCCAGTTATAAAAATAAATGCAAATCAATCATATACTACTGATAGTGATACTTCAGCAGTTTATGAAATGATATGTAAGAATGCAGGTATTCCATATCAAAAATTTGTAAATAGATCAGATGTTAGAGGAGGATCTACTATTGGCCCAATATCTTCAACACAACTAGATATTAGATCAATTGATATAGGAGGACCAATGCTTTCTATGCATTCCATAAGAGAACTTACAACTGTAGATGATCATTATTATACAAAAAAATCATTTGATGAATTTTATAAAATATAGGATAGCTTAAGCTATCCTATATTTACTATAATAAGAGGTGATATAATTGAATTATAAATTAGTAGCTATTGATTTAGATGGTACACTTTTAGATGACAATAAAATACTGACTGTTGAAAACAGAGATATACTAAAAAAATTAATAGATAAAGGTGTTGAAATAGTAATAGCTACAGGTAGAAGATATTGGGCTGCAAAGAATTTCATGAAAGATTTAAATAAAAATATAGTTATTATATCAAATAATGGCAATGTAATAAGAAATATAAAGGATGATAAAATCATTTTAGAAAAATATATAAATAAAAAAGATTTTATTTATATATTGGAACAAGGAAAGAAAAATAATTTATACCCCATAGTTCACATAAATGGATATGAAAAAGGTTATGACTTTTTAATAGAAAAAAATCAAGATTATACAGGATATAATAATTATCTAGACAATAAAGAAGATAGATGTAAAAAGGTAAATAACTTTTTAGAATATAAAGAAAATAATATTATGGTATTATGTTATTTTGGTGATTATGAAAAATTAAATAAATTTATTAATACAATTTCTCAAAGTGAAAAAAGATTTTCATATCATATAATGACTAATTTAAAAAAGGTAGGTCCAATGCTCGAAATAATGAATCCTTTAGGGTCAAAATGGAATAGTATATTAGAATATGCTAAAGATAAAGGAATTTCTAGAGAAGAGATAGTAACAATAGGTGATGATAATAATGATATGGAAATGATTAAAAATTCTGGTTTTGGAATAGCTATGAAAAATGCTAATAAACAAGTAAAAAGAGTTTCTGATATAATTTCTAGTGAAGATAACAACAATTCTGGTGTAGCTATAGAATTAAAAAAAGTATTTAATATAAAGTAATATTTCTCTTCTTATTCAAATATAAATTAATAATAGTTGAATTGAGGAGGAGTCAATATGAAAATAATAAATCTTTTATCCGTTTTATTAATTTTAATAGGTGCATTAAATTGGGGTCTTGTTGGAATACTTAAACTTAATATAGTTGAAGCTTTGTTTAAAAAGGATAGTATTATATCAAGAATAATATATACTTTAATAGGAATTGCAGGATTATATACAATTTTATATCTTATACTTTAAGAAGCATTTAGCTTCTTTTTTTTTGTTAAATTAGACAGATATAATTATATCTGTTATTATAATAATGAAACTATTATAAAGGAGAGTATTAGATGGACAATAAAGTATTAGCAACAGTAGAAGGAAGAGAGATAACTGAACAAGATATTCAGCAATTACTTCAAAGTCTAGGCCCACAACAAGCTATGCAATTTAATTCAGAAGAAGGTAAAAAAAGATTATTGGAAGAATTAATTAACCAAGAATTATTTTACCTTGATGCAAAAGATAAAAATATGGACGAAGAAGCTGAATTTAAACTTGAAATGGAAAGAGCAAAATCAAGTTTATTAAAGCAATATGCTATGAGAAGCTTATTGAGTGGTGCAGATGCATCTGAAGAAGAAGTAACTGAGTATTATAATGAAAATAAAGAATCATTTAAAGAAGGACAACAAGCTAAAGCTAAACATATTTTAGTTGAGAGTAAAGAAGAAGCTGAAAAAGCATTATCAGAAATTAAGGAAGGATTAAGTTTTGAAGAAGCAGCTAAAAAATACTCTACTTGCCCATCAAAAGAAAAAGGTGGAGATTTAGGATATTTTACTAAAGGAAGAATGGTACCAGAATTCGAAGAAAAAGCATTTGATATGGAAGTAGGAGAAATAAGTGAGCCTGTAAAAACTCAATTTGGTTATCATATAATAAAATTAGAAGATAAAAAAGAAGAGAAGCAATTATTATTAGATGAAGTAAGAGATCAAATCAAACAACAACTTATTGGAATGAAGCAAAATAAAATTTATATTGATAAAACAAATGAACTTAAAAACAAATATAGTGTAGATAAAAAATAAGTGAAATGGCCTAGGCCATTTCACTTATTTTTTATAGATTGTCATTTCTATGTTGAAAATAATCTATACCACCTAAAACTATATGTGCAAGACCAAAACCCACTACTCCCCATGCTAAACTTTTTTTAGCTTTTTGTCTTGAAATTAATCCAGCTGTGGTAACAACAGCTCCAAGTGCAGTTGGAATAGAACCTTCTTTTATATTCATAAATATTCCTCCTTTCCAATATATAATTTATTATTTCCCAAAATCTAAAAAAAATGATAGGATAAATTAGGATAAAATTTTCAAATTGAAAAGAGGATAAAAATGATTTTTTATATTTTAGGAAGTTTGATTAATAGCATAAGTATAATAGCGATACTTTCATTTATATTATCTAAAGTTTCAGTAGTAAGGCAACTTATTTCTAAGAGAAAGTCAAACTATATAGACAAGATAATTTTTTCTATCTTTTTTGGTATATTAGGCATAGTAGGAACATATTCTGGCATGCCTGTAGATGGTGCATTAGCTAACTCTAGAATAATTGGAGTTTTTGTAGGAGGACTTTTTGGAGGTCCATTTGTAGGAATGATGTCAGGACTTATTGCTGGAGTACATAGATGGAGTATAGATATAGGAGGATTTACTGCTCTTGCATGTGCAATATCAACTACAGTAGAAGGCATAATGGCAGGAATGCTTAGTAAAAAATTTTTTAGCTCTAATAATAAATGGTTATTTTCTCTATTCTTTGGTGCTATTGCAGAAATAATTCAAATGATTATAATAATAACTGTAGCTACTCCCTTAAGTGAAGCAATAAATCTTGTCAGTATAATAGGAATCCCCATGATAATAGCCAATGCAATAGGGATATCTATTACTATTGCTATAGTTAATAGTGTATTAAAAGATAAGGAAAGAGAGGGTGCATTTCAAGCAGAAAGAGCACTTAAAATTGCAAATGAAACTTTGCCACATTTTAGACAGGGTTTTAATATTGAAACTTCTAAAAAGGTAGCAGATATAATATATGAGATGACTTCATTTAAAGCAGTTGCACTAACTAATAGAGATATTATACTTGCTCATAAAGGAGAAGGTGAAGATCATCATTTTGCAGAGAATAAAATAAAGACAGATTTAACAAAGCAAGTTATATATTCAGGCAAATATAAAATAGCTAATAATTCAATAGAAATCCTATGCAAAAAAGATAGATGTAAATTAAAATCAGCTATAATTGTACCATTAAAAGAAGGGGAAAAAATAGTTGGTACTTTAAAATTATATAAAACAAGAGAGAGTTCTATTTCACCAGTTGATGTAAAACTTGCACTTGGACTAGGCTCTTTATTTTCTACTCAAATTGAATTGAGACGAATTGAAGAGCATAAAGAACTAGCCACTAAATCTGAACTAACTGCACTTCAGGCACAAATAAATCCACATTTTTTATTTAATGCTATAAACACAATAGTTTCTTTAATACGAACAAAACCTGATAGAGCAAGAGAATTATTATTACATTTAGGATTTTATTTCAGAAAAAACTTATATAAAACTGAAGAGCTGGTAACTTTATCTACAGAGTTAGAACATGTAAAATCCTATTTAGAGATAGAACAAGCAAGATTTGGAGATAAATTAGATATTAAGTTTAATATAGAAAAAAACTTAGAAGTTAAACTTCCACCACTTTTAATACAACCTATAGTTGAAAATTCTATAAAGCATGGGATAATGAACAAGTTAGAAGGAGGAGAAATTATCATAAGTGCATTTAGTAAAGATGACATGACTCATATTACTGTTGAAGATAATGGAGAAGGTATAGAAGATAAAAAGATTAAAGATATATTGTCAGGAAATATAAATAACAAATCTATAGGTTTATTAAATGTACATAAAAGAATACAACTAATATACGGAAGTGAGTATGGTTTAAATATTAAAAGTAATAAGGATATGGGTACTGAAGTAAGTATATTATTACCAAAAGGGGAAGTGATAATATGAAATTAAAGGTTTTAGTTGTAGATGATGAACTTCCAGCAAGGGAAGAAATAAAATATTTATTAGAAAAGTATGATGATATAGACATCATATATGAAGCGAATAATGGAATTATAGCATTTGATTTAATACAAAAGTTTGAACCGGATATTATATTTTTAGATATTAATATGCCTAAAATTTCTGGCATAGAATTAGCAGATAAAATTATAAATACGAAGAATACTAAAATTCCTTTAATAGTTTTTATTACTGCATATGATGAATATGCAATAAAAGCATTTGAATTAAATGCAATAGATTATTTATTAAAACCTATTGGAGAAAATAGACTAGAAAAAACACTAAAAAAAATAAGGGAAAATTTAAAATTAAATGATGAAAAAATGCAACAAAATATTAATACAATTGTAAACCAGTTACAAAGTAAAAAGCAATCAGATAGTATTAAATTAACATTATATAAAGATGGAGCTTTTTATCCTATATCAACTAAAGATATTATATTTTCTACCGTTGAGGACAAAAATACAGTTATTATAACAACAAAAGGCAAATTTATATATCATGATTCACTTTCACATTTAGAAAGAAATATAAACAAGAATAATTTTTTTAGATCTCATAGATCTTTTATTATAAATATTGATTATATCGAAAAAATAGAACCATGGTTCAATAATACTTATAATGTTAAGTTAAAAGGTTATAATGAACACATACCAGTTAGTAGAGGTCAAGTAAAACAATTTAAGACGATAATGAATATCATTTAAAATCACTTTAACTTCCTATATTGCAGTTCATATATTAATTAATACATTTAAGCTAAAAATAGTTTAATATATGTATATTAATTATATAATGAATCTATAAATTTTATAGGAGGGATTATATGGTATCATTTTTAAGTTCAATAGTAATTTTAATTTTAGGATATTTTACTTATGGGGTCTTTGTGGAAAAGGTTTTCGGAGTAGATGAGAATAGAAAAACACCTGCTATTACTATGGAAGATGGAGTAGACTTTATGCCTTTAAGCTGGCCTAGGATATTTCTTATTCAATTTTTAAACATAGCAGGCTTAGGACCTATTTTTGGGGCTATTATGGGAGCTTTATTTGGTCCAGCAGCATTTATATGGATTGTTTTAGGTAGTATTTTTGCTGGAGGAGTTCATGATTATTTTTCAGGTATGCTATCTATAAGACATGAAGGTAAAAGTGTTTCAGAAATAGTAGGTATTTATCTTGGAGAAAATGCTAGAAAAGTTATGAGAGTATTTTCAGTTGTGTTACTTATATTAGTTGGTACTGTTTTTATGACAGGACCTGCACAATTATTGGCTAATTTAAATTTTGCTGGACTAGGTAGCTTAAATATTTGGTTAGCAATTATTATAGTATATTACTTTTTAGCTACTATATTACCAGTAGACAAAATTATAGCTAAGGTATATCCTTTATTTGGAGCCGCTCTTCTTATAATGGCTGTAGGAATTGGATCTATGTTATTGATAAAAGGGTATAATATACCAGAAGTTACTTTAAGTAATTTTCATCCTTCTGGATTATCATTATGGCCTATGCTTTTTGTAACAATAGCATGTGGAGCAATAAGTGGATTTCATGCAACTCAATCACCAATGATGGCTAGATGTTTGCCAAATGAAAAATATGGAAGAAGAGTTTTTTATGGTTCTATGATAGCAGAAGGAATAATAGCTCTTATATGGGCAGCGGCTGCAATGACATTCTTTGATGGTGGTGTAGTTGGTTTAAATGATGCTTTAGTTAATGGAGGAGGAACAGCAGGTGTTGTAAATACAATATCTACTTCACTTTTAGGTAGAGTAGGAGGTATACTTGCTATGCTTGGAGTAATAGCAGCTCCTATTACATCAGGAGATACTGCTTTTAGAAGTGCAAGACTTGTAATAGCTGATGCAGTAGATTATAAACAATCTAAAACAAAATCTAGATTATTAGTAGCTATTCCTTTATTTATTGTAGGATTTTTACTTACAAGAATAGATTTTACTATAATTTGGAGATATTTTGCATGGTCAAATCAAACACTTGCAATGATAGTTTTATGGGCTACAGCAGCTTATTTAATAGTAAGTGATAAGAATCATTGGATTGCTACAATTCCAGGTACTTTTATGACAGCAGTAAGTGTCACCTATATATTGCAAGCTCCAGAAGGGTTTAAATTACCAGAGACAATTTCATATCCTGTAGGAATCATTGCGGCAGCAGTAGTTCTTGCTGGATTTTTATATAAATTCAAATGGTCAGTAAAAGAGAGTATAAATAAAATATAATAAAGAATGGGTA
Source organism: Senegalia massiliensis (assembly GCF_900626135.1). Taxonomy (NCBI): domain Bacteria; kingdom Bacillati; phylum Bacillota; class Clostridia; order Eubacteriales; family Clostridiaceae; genus Senegalia; species Senegalia massiliensis. The sequence goes on along the minus strand of NZ_LR130786.1, from coordinate 178,022 downwards.
GCTAAATAGCTGCCTATTTTTTTGTTAATTGATAATTAGGAGAATTTAAGTTAAAATGGTAATATTCAAGAGAAAAAGGTGATTTAAATGGATGAAAATAAATATTATAGAGTATACTCTCAATTTTTAAAAGAGAAGTATGGAGAAAAAGTATATAAGCTACCTATAAATATAGAAACAACTTGTCCTAATAGAGATGGCTGTGTTGGAACAGGCGGATGTATTTTTTGTGGAGAGGTTGGAACTGGATTTGAGTCATTATCTAATTCTATTTCTGTAAAAGAACAATTAGAAAAGAATAAAGAATATATATCAAAAAGGTATAAAGCTAAAAAGTTTATAGCATATTTTCAAAATTTCACTAATACTTATATGGAATTTGAAAAATTTAAGTATTTAGTAGAACAATCTGCTATAGAGGATGTAGTAGAAGTTTCAATATCTACAAGACCAGATTCTATATCAGATAAATATTTAGAGTTTTTAAAAGAATTTAGTAAAAGAAAAGGTATAAATATAACAATAGAATTAGGGCTTCAAACAGTAAATTATCATACTTTAAAAAAGATAAATAGAGGGCATACTTTGGCAGAACTTATTGACAGTGTAATAAGAATAAAAAAATATGGTTTTAGAATATGTGTACATTTTATATTAAATCTTCCTTGGGATGATAACGTTGATGTAATTGAAAATGCTAAAATCATATCATCACTTGGAATAGATCAAGTTAAAATACATTCACTTTATATTGTTGAAAATACTGTCTTAGGAGATATGTATAAGCAAAATAAAATAAATATTATATCTAAAGATGAATATATAAATCGTGTAATATTATTTTTAAAATATTTAAAAGGAGATATCGTAATAGAAAGATTAATAGGTAGAGCACCAAAGGAAGACACTCTTTTTGTAAATTGGGATACTAGCTGGTGGAAGATAAAGGAAGAAATATTACAAAAAATGATAGATAATGAAATAACACAAGGACACAAATGTGACTATTTAAATGGAAAAGCTTTAAAAAAATTTAGATAAAGGGCAATTGCCCTTTATCTATTTTTTTTCAAAAGTCCCACAATCAGTTTCTTGTACGCTTTGAGCATTCTTTGGTTTTATTTGTATTTTTTCAGCACTGCAATAGTTACCTTCAGCATAATAATAACATGTGTTAACACTACATTGTACTCCAGGAAGATGTGAATTTGTTTTTTCAACAGACATAGATTTACCTCCTTTTATTTTAGAATAATTTTAGTATGTGTTAAAATATAAAATGTATTCTAAATAAAAAATATATGGGAGAGATTAAGTTGTCTAAAAAAGAAAGAATAGATAAAATCTTAGCTAATCTAGGATATGGCTCGAGAAAAGATATAAAGAAAAATATTAAATCTGGTATGGTAAAGATAAATAATGAAATTATAAAAGATAATTCTATTAAAATAGACCCTTATAAAGAAAATATAAAATTTAACAATAAAAAAATTAATTATAGAAAATTTATATATTTAATGTTAAATAAACCATCTGGTGTTATATCAGCTACAGAAGATAATCATAGTAAAACTGTAGTAGATTTAATAGATGATGAATATAAAGCTTTTAATCCATTTCCAGTGGGAAGGTTAGATAAAGATACAGAAGGTTTATTAATACTTACAAATGATGGTGATCTTGCTCATAAATTATTATCTCCTAAAAAACATGTAGATAAGAAATACTATGTTAAAGTAGAAGGATATCTTGATGAAAGTGATAAAATAGCTTTTAAAGAAGGATTAGATATTGGAGAAAAAGATATAACACTACCTGCTGAACTAGATATAAAAAAATCTAATGAAATATCTGAATGCTATGTTATAATAAGAGAAGGGAAGTTTCATCAAATAAAAAGAATGTTTATTTCTTTAGGTAAAAAAGTTGTATATTTAAAGAGAGTATCAATGGGAAATGTGGAATTAGATTCAAATTTAAAATTAGGCGAATATAGAGAATTAACTAATAAAGAGATAGATATTTTAAATAGATAGGGTGTAAAAATGATTTGTGACAAGCAAGAAAGTAAATTTGAGAAGTTTTTTAAACATAGAGAGTCTTTAATAATGCAGTTTAAAATAGGAGATATTTCTAAAAAAGAGTATATAATGGCCAATGTGAATTTTATAGAAAAATTAAACATAAAACCATTTAAAAAAATTGATAGTTTTGAAAAAGGAATGTATAACTATCAATATTATAATATGTTAGCAAAATATTACTATATGGAAGCAAAAAACTTAAAAGATAAAGGTGAACCATTAAAATATTATCAATCCTTTTTAGATGAAGGTTATTTTTATTATGGAGAAAAAGATAAATCAACTTTAAAGTTACTTAAATTTTTAAAATTTGAAAATATGGAAGCATATTATATAAAAGTTAATTCAGATAGTCTTCAAGGAAGATTATATGAAATCCATTTAAAAAATTATGATAAAGCGATACTTCATTCTAAAAGTTTTAAAATATTAGATATATTAAAAAAGGAAAAAGTATTTATAGATAGTAGTAGGAAATCATTAATAGATGAATATGTAAATGTAAAATATTAAGAAGGTGGCTTAGCCACCTTCTTAAATTTGATTTGCAAGAGTTTTAATTATAGTATCTATATTATCATTTTGATTTAGTACAAAAGTACCAGGTCTTAATTTAGTTTCTAGACCAAGATCTGATAAACGAAGCAAAAACTCTCTTTTATCATCGATTATATTGTTAGCTAATAATGTATCAGCAATACTTTCTGATGAGGATCCAGCTTCTATATTGATTTCTACATCATTAGAAGGTTCTTGTTCTTTATTTGTTGAGTCTTCTTCACTTTCATCCTTTTGGTTTTCTTCACTTTCATCACTATTGTTGTTCTCATCTTCTTTTTCATCATTAGGATTATTTTCTTCTTTAGGTTCTTCTACATTAGTATTATTTTCATTACTAGGGTTATCTACTTCAGTATCTGTAAATAATATATCTAATCTCCAAAAAATAATAGCTCCTATTAATATTATAACTAAAATAACTGTTATAAAATCTATGTAGTCATATATAAAGTCTTTTAGTTTTTCAAAAAAGTTTTTCATGATGTTCTCCTTTCTAACTTATAGGTTTAAATATTTAAAATCCATATATAATCATATCATAATTAAGCTATAATAATCAATTCTAGTTAATATGCAAAATATTCCTTGTATTAATGAGTAAATTAGTATTATTATAGTTATATACTATATAATAAGGGTTGGTATAAGATGATAAAAATAAAAATTACAGAAAATGAATCTGGACAAAGAATAGATAGGTTTTTAATTAAATATATGGATAAAGCACCAAAGGGGTTTATTCAAAAAATGATAAGAAAAAAGAGGATCAAGCTAAATTCTAAAAGAGCCTATCCAGATGATATTATAAATATAAATGATGAATTAAAGTTATATTTATCTATGGAAACAATTAATAAATTTAGAAGTGATTATGAAGAAATAAAATCAAATATAAAATTAAATGTAATATATGAAGATGAGAATATAATATTAATATATAAAAAGAAAGGCGATATTTCTCATTCACATTTAGATGATAAAGAAAGTATATCAAATGCATTAATTAAATATCTTATAGATAAAAAAGAATATAATCCTGAATTAGAGAAAACTTTCACCCCAGCAATATCAAATAGATTAGATAGAAATACATCAGGAATAATAATTGGAACTAAAAATTATAATGCACTTAAAAATATTAATAAAGCTATTAGGAATAGAAATATTGATAAATATTATAAAGCTTTGGTGTATGGTAAAGTAGAAAAAGAAATGTTATTAGAAAATTATATTATAAAAAACAGTAGAAATAATATGGTTCAAATAACTGATAAGAATACTTCTAATTCTAAAAAGATTGAAACTAGAATTAAACCTTTAGTTTTTAGTGATGAATATACTTTATTAGAAGTTGAATTAATTACAGGAAGAACTCATCAAATACGAGCACATTTAAATTTTATTAATCATCCTATAGTAGGAGATAAAAAATATACAAATAAAAAGATAAATAAAAATATAAATTTAAATTCACAATTTTTAGTATCATACAAAATTAAATTTAATAATTTAGATAATGGGTTAGAATATTTAAATGGTAAATCTTTTGAGATACCATTAGAATATAAATATAATGAGATACTAAAAAGTATTTTTTAGTTAAATTATTATTTTAGAAATATATTAAGATATATTTTAATTGATACAATCAAAGGAGTGATTAAATGGATCTAAATATTAGTATAGATGGAAATGAAAGCTTGAAATTTGAAAAAGGAATCTCAATAAAAGATGTTATTAAAAAAGTTAATTATAAGACTCATAGAAATTATTTAAGTGTTCGTATTAATAATGAAATTATGCACTTAGACTATAAAATAAATAAAGATAGTCAAATTGAACTATTAGATATAAAGGATAAAGATGGTTTTAGAGTATATGTCAGAACTTTAACATTTGTATTTATAAAAGCTGCAAAAGATATATTTAAAGATGCAAAGACCAGTGTAGAGCATTCTCTTAGTAAAGGATTATATATAGAAATACATAAAAAGGAAAATATAACTCCAGAAGATTTAAATTTAATAAAGAAACAAATGAACAAAATTATAAAAAGCGATTTACCAATAGAAAGATTAGTTATGAAAACAAGTGAAGCAAACAAAATATTTGAAGAACAGGGGATGAAAGATAAATTACAACTTGCAAAGTATAGAGAAAAAGACAATATTCATGTTTATAAATTAGATGGATATTATGATAAATTTTATGGCTATTTAGCTCCATCCACTGGTTATATAAATTCTTTTGATTTAAAATATTATCATCCTGGGATAGTTTTACAGTATCCTAGAAAAGAATTTAATTATGAAATACCTGAGTTTGAAGAACAAAATAAATTAGCCCAAATATTTAAAGAATCAGAAAGATGGGTAAAGATTTTAGAACTTGAAAATGTAGCTTCTTTAAATGAAAAAATTATGAATAAAGAAATCCCTGAGATAGTAAGAATATCTGAAGCATTTCATGAAAAAAAGATTGCAAATATAGCAGATAAAATATGTGATGATAAAAAGATAAAAATAATTCTTATTGCTGGTCCTTCTTCTTCAGGAAAAACTACATTTGCTCAAAAGTTATATACTCAATTAAGAATAAATGGGAAAAGACCAATATCACTTTCTATTGACGATTATTTTGTTAATAGAGAAGATACTCCATTAGATGAAGAAGGAAATTATGATTTTGAGTCTATAGAGGCAGTTGATATAAAAAAATTTAATAGTGATCTAATAAATTTATTAGATGGGAAAAAAGTTGATATACCAAAATTTGATTTTGTAGAAGGCAAGCGTGCAATAAAGATAAAAGGTTTTAGTATAGAGAAAGATCAACCAATAATTATAGAAGGTATACATGGATTAAATGAAAAGCTTACAAATAAGATACCACATATGTATAAGTATAAAATATATATAAGCGCATTAACTCAATTAAATATTGATAATCATAATAGAATTCATACTACGGACAATAGACTAATTAGAAGAATAGTAAGAGATAGTATGTATAGAGGAAGAACTGCTGAAGGGACTCTAGAATTATGGAAATCAGTAAGAAGAGGAGAAGAAAGAAATATATTTCCATATCAAGAGCAGGCTGATGTAATGTTTAATTCTGCACTTGTTTATGAACTTGCAGTACTGAGAAAATATGCAGAACCACTTTTACAAAAAATTGATAGATCAAGTATATATTTTGCAGAAGCAAAAAGATTATTAAAATTTTTAATGTACTTTAAAATTATAAGAAATGATGATATAATTCCTTCTACATCAATATTAAAAGAATTCATCGGTGGAAGTGCTTATAGAGAGGAAGAATAGGAAGATTTTATGGAAAATAAATTAAATAACATAATAAATAAAAGCAGATATATAACTAAAGAAGGTGAAGTTGCTACTTATATACCCTCACTTGGAAAAGCAAATCCTACAGACTTAGGGATTTGTATAGCTGATATGGAAGGGAATATTTATAAAGCAGGTAATTATAATAAAAAATTTACCATACAGAGTATTTCAAAAACTATTTCATTGATGTTAGCTTTAATGGATAATGGAAAAGAAGTTGTATTTGATAAAGTAGGTATGGAACCTACTGGAGATGCATTTAATTCTATTATAAAACTTGAAACTATAATGCCATCCAGACCATTAAATCCTATGATAAATGCTGGGGCAATAGTTGTATCCTCCTTATTAAAAGGTAAAGATAAAGATGAAAAATTTTCTAGATTACTAAATTTCATGAGAAAAATATCAGGAAATAACAATTTAGATATAGATGAAGATGTGTATCTTTCTGAAAAAAGTACTGGAGATAGAAATAGAGCTATGGCTTATTTTATGAAAGATGTTGGAATAATAGAAGGAGATATTGAAGATATATTAGATGTGTATTTTAAACAATGCTCTATAAAAGTTGATTGTGTAGATTTAGCAAAAATTGGACTATTTTTAGCAAATAAAGGAATCATTCCAGGGACTGGAGAACAAATTGTATCAGAACATATAACTAGAATTGTTAAAACTTTTATGGTAACTTGTGGAATGTATAATGGATCAGGAGAATTTGCTATTCGTGTAGGTATTCCTGCAAAGAGTGGGGTAGGTGGAGGAATTATGGGAGCTGTTCCACATCGAATGGGTATAGGAACATATGGCCCGTCTTTAGATGATAAAGGTAATTCTATTGGTGGGTACAAGTTATTATATGAATTATCAACAGAGCTTAATTTAAGTATTTTTTAAATAATTATGTCAAAGTACTATGATCTTAAGTATTATATAATAAAAGATTATAGTATGGTGATGTTATGAAAAATAAAGTATATGGTAAAAATATTAACTTTCTAGAATTGGAATTTGATTTTGATGAAAATATTGATTTTTTAAAATATGAAAATTCAGTTATAGTACCTATATTTGAAGAAAAATTAGTAATGTATTTTGATTCTATAAATCAAAGTTGGGAATTTCCTAAATCTAAGAGTAATGAGAATGAAAATATAATACAATCTTCAATAAGAGAAATATTTGAAGAATGTGGAGCTATAGCAGAATATATAAAGCCCATTGGTCATTATAAAGTTTTAGAACAAGATAGTAGAAAAAAATTTTTAATATTTATTGCGAAGATAGCTATTTTTGAACCTAGACCTAGATGGAGTACTGATGATTTGGTAAAATTATTTGAAATATTACCAGAAAAATTATCAGATGAAAATGAGACATTATATAAAGCAATAATAAAAAATATTAAAGCAAAATGTGTACACATTTTGCTTTAATATTTAAAAGTTTATTTGACTTTTTCTCATTGCTATACTAAATACAATACCCATTGCAATCATATTTGTAAGTAGAAAAGTACCTCCATAGCTAATAAAGGGAAGGGGTATTCCAGTTATAGGCATAAGTCCTAGCGTCATACCTATATTTTCTATTATATGAAAAGTTATCATAGCTGATATACCAATTACAGTAAGGGAACCAAAAGAATTTTTTGCTTTTTTTGCTATTAATATTAGTCTATATAATAATAATAAGAATAAAAAGATTAACAATAGTCCACCAACTAGTCCAAAAGACTCTCCTATAACAGCAAAAATAAAATCTGTATGTTTTTCAGGTAACCAGCTTAAACCTGAAAAACCACTATCTTGAATCCAGTTAATTTTTTCATTTAAATTACCATCAGTAGTTATAAACCTACCAATAAGTTTACCAGAACCTATTGCAGTTTTAGATTGAGTAATTTGATATCCAGCTCCCATTGGGTCTAGTGAAGGATCAAAAAATACTAACACCCTATTTTTTTGAAATTCACCTAAAAAACCAAACCACAATATAGGTAAACTAATAACTCCTGCTATAGCAGCATAGATAATATATCTATAATTTAAACCTGCTATAAACAACATTACAGCTGTAAAGAACATAAATACAAGTCCTGTACCAAAGTCATTTTCTACTACTAATAAAATTGGTATAAAAGCAAAAGTTAAAACTTTTATAAGTGTAAATATATTATTTATATCTTTTTCATTTTTTTCAATGAACTTTGCAAGAGATATGATTACTCCTAATTTTACAATCTCAGAAGGTTGGAAACTAAAACCTCCAATAACTAGCCAGCTATCTGCACCCCACTCTTCTGCTCCTGTACCAAATACTACTACAGCTAAAAGCAAAGCATTAGATAATACATATATAGGAATATAAAGTTTACCAAATATATCATAATCAATAAGTGATAATATTATAATAGCAATTATTCCTATGAAAAATGCAGCTATTTGACTTTTTAATGCTATAATAGTTCCAGTCGCAATATATATAGAAAAAAATCCATATATTGTAAGTATTAATATAATAAAAAGTAAAAAATAATCAAATCTTTTTAAAGGGTTTCTATCAACCTTCATCATTTTCTTAACTCTCCATTTCTAAATATTGATAATAAAATTATATCATAAAATAAAAAATTATAAATAAGTATATAATATTTATAATATAGATTTAATATTTATATTTATTTATAATATAATTTATGGGTATATGTATACAAGTAAGTAATACTAACTACTATTTTTTTAAGGAGGTTATATATGGATATAATTCTAATAATTATATCAATGATATTGATGTTTATTGGACTCATAGGGACATTTCTTCCCGCAATACCTGGAACTGGACTCATATTTTTTGTTGCATTAATATATGGAATAATAACTAGTTTTGAAAATCTATCTGTAATTAGTGTTGTAATACTTTTGATACTTGCTATAATTACAATTATTCTTGATAATATAACTTCTTTAATTACAACAAAAAAAGTCGGTGGATCGAGATATGGTATAATAGGTGCTATAATAGGTGGAATAATAGGGTTTTTATCACTTAATTTTATAGGGTTAATAATAGGTCAATTTGTTGGAACAATGATAGGAGAATTATTTGTTAGAAAAAGTATAAATGATTCATTTAGAATAGGTTTTGCAGGATTTATTGGTTATCTTTTAGGAGTAGTACTTAATAGTACTATAGCAGTAGTTATGATAGTTATCTTTATTTTTGATGTTATTATATAGTAAGGAGATGATAATTTGATAATAGGAAGTCATTTATCAATTGCAAAAGGATTTAGTAATGCAGCTAAAGATGCAGTTGAAATAAATGCTAATACATTTCAATTTTTTACAAGAAATCCACGAGGCGGAAAAGCCAAAGATTTAGATTTAGATGATATTAAAAAGCTGAATACTATTAGAGAGGACAATGGTTTTGGAGTACTCTTAGCACATGCTCCATATACAATGAATCCAGCTTCATATAAGGATAAAATATGGGATTTTGCAAAGTATGCAATGGAAGATGATCTTAAAAGATTAGATGTTATAGGCAATTGCTTATATAATTTCCATCCTGGAAGTCATACTGGAAAGGGTTCTGAATATGGAATAGATAGAATAGCAAAGTTATTAAATGAAGTTTTAAATGGAGATGAAAAAACTACTATATTATTAGAGGCCATGAGTGGTAAAGGAACTGAAATTGGCAGAAACTTCGAAGAGTTAAAATCTATAATTGATAAAGTAAAATACTCTGATAAAATAGGTGTGTGTATTGATACTTGTCACATTTTCAGTGCTGGTTATGATATTGTTAATGATCTTGATGGAGTATTAAAAGAATTTGATGATATAATTGGACTTGAAAGATTAAAAGCAATTCATTTAAATGATAGTAAAATGGAATTTGGAAGTAATAAAGATAGACATGAAAAAATTGGTGAAGGAACTATAGGTTTAGATGCAATAATAAATATCATAAATCATCCTAAATTAAAAGATTTACCATTCTTTTTAGAGACTCCAAATGAATTGCAAGGATATAAAAAAGAAATAGATATTTTAAAAACTAGACAAAAATGATGATTTTTATAAGAAAATTTAACATTTAATATAGAGGAATTAGAAAATATTTATTGAATATATTTATATATAAATTAAGGAGGAATGTAAATGTCTAACACAGGATTTTTAGAAAAGAAAATAGAAGGATTGAAAGATGAAGGAGTTTATAGGAAGTTACCAATATTAGAAGGTGCTAATGAGGCAGAAGTAGTACTAAATGGACAAAAAGTTATAAATTTATCTTCAAATAATTATTTAGGGTTTGCAAATCATCCAAGACTAAAAAAAGCTGCAATAGAGGCAGTTGAAAAATATGGTGTTGGAGCTGGAGCTGTTAGAACAATTATAGGAAATATGGATATACATGAAGAATTAGAAGAAATATTAGCTAAATTTAAAAAAGAAGAAGCGGTTATGGTATTTCAATCAGGATTTAACTGTAATGCAGGTACAATACAAGCAGTTACAGAAAAAGGAGATCTTATAATATCTGATGAATTAAATCATGCTAGTATAATAGATGGTGTTAAATTAAGTAAAGCTGATAAAGCAATATTTAAACATTCAGATATGGAAGATTTAGAAAGAGTTTTAAAAGAAAAAAGAGATGATTATAATAACGTACTTATAATTACTGATGGAGTATTTAGTATGGATGGTGATATAGCTAAATTACCAGAAATAGTTGAATTAGCTGAAAAATATAATGCAATGACTTATGTAGATGATGCACATGGTTCAGGAGTATTAGGTAAAAGTGGAAGAGGTACTGTGGACCACTTTAATCTTCATGGAAGAGTTGACTTTACTATAGGTACACTTTCAAAAGCTATAGGTGTAATAGGTGGATATGTTGCTACAAGTAAATCTGCTCAAGAATGGTTAAATCACAGAGGTAGACCAATATTATTTTCAACATCTCTTCCTCCAGCAGCTGTAGGGGCAATAATAGAAGCAGTTAAAATATTAATGGAAACAGAAGAATATACAGATAAATTATGGGATAATGCAAAATACTTTAAAGAAAAGTTAGGAAAATTAGGATTTAATACAGGAAAAAGTGAAACTCCTATAACTCCTGTTATAATAGGAAATGAAGCGGAGTCAATGGAATTTAGTAAAAAACTTAAAGAAGAAGGAGTATTTGTTTCAGCAATTGTATTCCCTACTGTACCAAAAGGAACAGGGAGAGTAAGATGTATGGTTACTGCTGGACATACTAAAGAACAATTAGATAGAGCAGTTAATGCTTTTGAAAAAGTAGGAAAAGAGATGGGTATTATATAAATATAAAGGGCACTTTAAGTGCTCTTTTGTATTATCCAAGAAATTTATATCATAATCTAAGTTTTAATTGAGGTGACATATATGATAGTAGGGGTATGTAGTGTAGAATTACTTATATACAGTACTAATTCTCTCAAGGAAAAAAGACATGTAATAAAAAGTATAATTGGTAGAATTAAATCTAGATTCAATGTGTCTATTTCAGAAGTGGATAATAATGATAAATGGCAAATATCTACAATTGGTTTTTCTATTGTAACAAATGATGTAAGTCATGCAAATAGTACTATATCAAATGTATTAAATTTTATAGAACGAGATAGTAGAATAGAAATAACTAATCATTTTATAGAAATACTTTAAGTGGAGGTAAACATGAGAAAAAAGTTAAATAAATTAGAAAGAAAGCAAGTACTAGAAATACTTAGAGATTTATATCCTGATGCAAAATCAGAACTTAACTTTAATAATCCATTTGAGCTTTTAATAGCTACTATTTTATCGGCTCAGTCTACAGATAAAAGAGTTAATTCAATAACAAAAGATTTATTTAAGGAATACGAAACTCCTAAAGATTTTTTATCTTTAACTACAGAAGAACTTGGAGAAAAAATAAGAAGTATAGGTTTTTTTAGAAATAAGAGTAAAAATATATTAAATACTTGTAAAATTCTTTTAGAAGATTATGAAGGAGAAGTCCCTCAGACTAGAGAGGAGCTTATAAAGCTACCAGGGGTAGGTAGAAAAACTGCTAATGTAGTAATAAGTAATGCCTTTGGTAAGGATGCTATAGCTGTGGACACTCATGTTTTTAGAGTATCTAATAGAATAGGAATAGTTAATGCTAAAAATGTTGATGAAACTGAAAAGCAGCTTATGAAAAATATAGATAAAGATTTATGGTCAGACGCACATCATTGGTTAATTTTTCATGGAAGAAGAATTTGTAAGGCAAGAAGTCCAAAATGTAATGAGTGTCCTTTAACTAATCATTGTTTATATTATAAAAATGTAATTCAAAAAGAAGGATAATTTCATAAATATACTTATTCTAGAATAGTATTTAATATTATACTATTTTAGGAGGTATTTATGAAAAGGAATAAAATATGGAGAAAAAAACAAAATTTAATAAGTTTTATGATAGTAGTGATATTTATAGTTGTTATTATAAAACTTATAATATAATAATTAAAAATTAAAAACTCTTGATTCATCAAGAGTTTTTAATTTTTGAAACTAATGATATAATAATTATAAGATTATTACAAATAATTAAAAAAAGAGGGGTAATATGAATAAACAAATAGAGAAACTGATAGAGAATATAGATAAAGTTATTTTTGGAAAACGAGAAGAAATAATGTATATAATAACTTGTTTACTCTCAAATGGACATGTGCTTTTAGAAGATGTTCCTGGTGTAGGTAAAACTAATTTAGTACATGGCCTTGCAAAATCATTAAATAGTAGTTTTGGTAGAATACAATTCACACCTGATTTATTACCTTCTGATATTACTGGAGTATCTATATTTAACCCTAAGACTACAGAATTTGAATTTAAAAAAGGTCCTGTATTTTCAAATATATTATTAGCAGATGAAATAAATAGAACTTCACCTAAAACACAATCAAGTTTACTTGAAGCCATGCAAGAAAGACAAGTTACTGTGGAAGGTAAGACTTATTTTTTAGAATATCCATTTATGGTACTTGCAACTGAAAATCCTATTGAATATGAAGGTACTTTTCCTCTTCCAGAAGCTCAATTAGATAGATTTATGATGAAAATGAGTTTAGGATACCCTGATAGTGAGAGTGAGAAAAGAATACTTAGAAATTATGCTAACACAACTCCTTTAGAAGATTTATCACCTGTATTAACACTTAATGATATAGCAAGAATGCAAAGAGAAGTAATAGATATATTTGTATCTGAAGAAATAGAAGATATGATTATAAAATTAGTAAATAATACTAGAAATCATAGTGAAATAAAACTTGGTATAAGTCCAAGAGGCTCATTGTTAATATATAAGGCAGCTAAGGCTTTTGCTTATATAAATGGTAGAGATTTTGTTTTGCCAGATGATATTAAAAAGCTATATTTACCTGTGTTTTCTCATAGAATAATTTTAAAACCAGAATCTAGGTTTAATAATATAAGTACAGAGTCAGTTTTAAATAGTATATTTTATAAATTAAATATATAAAGAGGTTAAAATGAGAAGAAAAATATTGATTTATATATTATTATTAATTCTTTTTATATTTGCCATATTTGTAGGAGGAAAGTTTCCTTATTTACTTTTGTTTCTCGTTATGATCATATTAATATATTCCAACTTTTCTATTTATAAAAACAAGAAGAATTTAGAAGGAGTTTTTTGGACAAATAAAGATAAATTTATAAGAGGGGAAACTATAGAAATAGAATATAAAATATATAATGGGGGATTATTTCCAATTCCATATGTTCAATTAGATCAAAATTTACATAAAAATTTAATTGAACAAAAAGATAATACAAGAGTTTATTTCATAAAATCTTTTGATTATATTAAATTTAAAAAGAAATTTAAAGCAAATCATAGAGGTGTTTATGATTTAGGAAGTTTAAATATTACTTTAGAAGATGTATTTGAAATATCAAAAGCTAATATAACAATTAAAGATCCATTAAAAATAACAGTGTTCCCAAAGATTTATAATATAAAAGATATAAATTTATTAGGTAAGGAATTTTTTGGATCTGATAAGACAAATGAAAAACATAATGAAGACTATTCTAATATTAAAAATTTAAGAGAATATAATTCAGGAGATAGTATAAAGAGAATTCATTGGAAAACTAGTGCAAGAAAGGGAGAGTTTTTTGTTAAAAATTATAATACTTCATCTAACCTAAATATTAAATTATTTCTAGATTTTCAAATAGATAAATTCTCTCATGATGATAAATTTTTAGAAGAAAGATTAGTAGAACTTACATCAAGTATTATATATTTTACATTAACAAAGGGAATTGAAACTGAATTTATAACATATTCAAATGAAAAAATAAATTTAAAATTAAATAATGTATCTCTTTTTAATCATTATTTAAATTCTATAATAAGTATATTTCCTAAAAACAATAGAAGAATTTCAAATATTATTTCTGAAGAAATAAATACTACATCTATTGGAACAACTGTTATAATAGTTACTGTAGATATAGATGAAAATATGATTGAAACAATTTTTAATATAAGAAAAAAAGGTATAAATATTACAGTATTTATAATAAAAGACATATATTCAAAAATTGATGAAGAAAAAATTTCTAATTTGAGAACACTAAAAGTAGTAGTATATAAACTTTTTAATGGTGAAAATATAGAAAAGATTTTAGGTGAATAATTTGGATAAAAAATTAAACTACTTGTATAAATTAATTTTTACTTTTATAATTAATTTGACCATAATAAAAGTAACATTAGATGCTTTAACAGGGGAAATGGATTTAAATTCAATTTCAATTGTATTCATAACCACATTAATAACTCTAATATTAGGTTTAATTTTTGATAAAAAACCTATAGTATTAGCTATATTATTAGGTGGAATTATTTCATTTTTAATTATATTAAATATATATTATAATTCTAATTTCAATTCATTGATTGAGAACATTAATGATTTCTTTTTATGGACAAGTGAATATATAAAAAATGATAGTGAATTCATTAAACGTTATTTTAATATTTTTATTATGTCTTTAAGCTTAGTAGTAACTTCCTTAATATATATTACAGTTTTTAAATTTAAGAGAATGTATCCTATTATAATAATGGCAACTATTTTCTTTTTATATAGATGGTTTTGGTATCAAGATAGTGCTTTTACTACTTATTATATATTTATTATTACAATTTTAGCATATTACATCATTAATAGATTTAAAATTAAAAATGGAATATGGGAAAGTGAAAACAAGGATATTAGTAATTATAGAAGAAAGTATCTTTTTTTATATTCCTGTTTTATTTCTGTTATAATAGTTTTAATTGCATTTATACTCCCTAAGGATTATTCTCCAATAAAATGGAGGTGGATGGATAATAAAGTTCAATCAAAATTTCCAGAAGTAACAGAGTGGAGAAATGACTTGAAGAAGTCTGAAGGTTATGGGGAAAGTTTAGAATTTGATTTAACCTTTACACCTTATCAAAATCAAGAAAAAAGACTTGGTGGAAATATTGAAATTGATAATACTTTAGTTATGGAAGTAGAATCAGATAGACCTTTATATTTAAAGGGGATAGTAAAAGATGAATATACAGGTTCTTATTGGAGAAGTTCAGAGGATTTTACTGAAAAGTATACTAAAGGAGAAAATATAGAATTAAATGATGTAAATTTAGATAATAGTTCTTTTTTAGAATATAAAGTTAATTATGTAAATCTTACAACATCCACTATTTTTACTAGTTACGTACCCATACAGATAGATTATGAAGAAGAATTTTATGTAAGTAATGAATATGAAGTATATACAAATAAAGTTATATTAAACGAAAAAGGGTATAGTGTAGAATCAAGAATACCTTTTTTGAATAAGTCTATGATAAATGAAACTTACAATAAAGATTATAAGTATTTAAAACTTCCTAATACAGTAACAAATAGAACAAAAGAGTTGGCTTTAGAGATAACAAAAGGTAAAATTAATGATTATGATAGAATGTTAGCTTTACAAGATTATCTTAGAGAAAATTATGGATATTCACTTACCCCAGGGAATGATAAATATGAAGATTTTGTAGACAATTTTATATTTGAAAAAACAGAAGGATATTGTACTTATTTTGCATCAACTCTAGCTGTAATGGGAAGAACATTAGATATTCCTACTAGGTATGTGGAAGGATTTATAACTGGAGATAAAAATGAAGAAGGTATATATGAAGTCTATAGTAAAAATGCTCATGCATGGGTAGAAGCATATATAAGTGGATATGGGTGGATGATATTTGAAGCAACACCAGCATATGAAGCACCTAATCTAGAGGAAACAATTGAAGAAGAAGAAACAGATGAAGAATCAGACAATGAAATTGATCCAAATTCAATAAATAGAGATGATATGTTACAGGAAATACTTGAAGAAGAACAATTAGATCAAAATAGCGGAAATGTGAACTTAACTAGTAATGATAATTCTAAAAGTTTAGTTTTAAAATCTATATTATGGATAGCTTTTATTATTATTGTATTCATAATAGCTATAATTTTACATTTTATCATTAATAAAAAATTTCATGCTCAAAAAATGAAAAATTATAATTCTATTCAAAAGATGAAATTTTATTATGAATATATATTAAATACTTTAGACTATTTAGGGTATTCTAAAGTAAGCGGTGAAACTGAAAAAGAATTTAAAAGCAGAATAAATATAAATGAAAGAGTAAATGAAAAATTAAACGACTTTTTTAATACTTATATTATTACTGTATATGGAAATAAAGAATTATCAAATGAAAAAGAAGATAAGATTAAACAAACTATAAAATTTTTAGAGCAAGAAATTAAAAGAGAAAAAGGAAAATTTAAATACATTAAATTCTTTTTAAGAAAAAGATTTTTATATAATAAATAATAAAGGAGTAGAAAAATTTGAATTATAAATTAATAGCAATTGATATGGATGGAACATTATTAAATAATGAAGAAAAAGTTTCTGAAAGAAATAAAGAAGCTATAATGGAAGCGACAAAAAAAGGTGTACAAGTGGTAGTATCAACAGGTAGGATATTTTCTTCAGCTATTTACTTTGCAAAATTAATAAAAGTAGTCACACCAATAATAGCTTGTAATGGTGCATATGTAAGTGAATATCATAGAGATAATATAATACTTGAAAATCCTATAAAAAATAAGGATCTTAAAAATATTATAGAGACTTTAGAAAAAAATAATCTTTACTATCACTTTTATGATAATGAGAATTTTTATACTAAAGATTTAGAGTATAATTCTTTGAAATATTATGAATGGAATAAAAAACAAGATGAAGAAAATAAAATTAATATACAAATAGTAGAAAATCCTTTAAGTTTTGTAGAAAAAGAAGATATTAAAGTATATAAAATTGTTGTTATGGATAATGATATGGAAAGGATACAAAATGCAAGAATAGAATTATCAGAAAATAAGGAGATAGAAGTAGTTAGCTCATGGCATGGAAGTTTGGATATAATGTATAAGGGTGTATCAAAAGGTAAAGCTTTAAAACAACTTTGTAATTTATATGATATATCTAGAGAAGAAGTTATTGCAATTGGAGATAATGAAAATGATTTATCTATGTTAGAATATGCGGGAACATCTGTTGCAATGGAAAATGGAATAGACATTGTAAAAGAATATGCAACACATGTAACAGATACCAATGATAATGATGGAGTAGCAAAAATAATAGAAAAATTAGTATTATAAAATAAAGGAGATTAATTATGAGTATCAATATAGTTTTATTAGAACCAGAAATACCACAGAATACAGGAAATATAGCAAGAACATGTGCAGCTACAGGTTCAAAATTACATTTAATAAGACCACTTGGGTTTTCTTTAGAAAATAAATACCTTAAAAGAGCAGGTCTTGATTATTGGGATTTATTAGATATATATTATTATGATAGTTTTGAAGAGTTTAAGCAAAAAAATAATTCAAATAAGTTTTTTTATGCTACAACTAAATCTAGCAATTCTTATACTGATATGAGCTTTAGTAATGAATGTTATCTTATTTTTGGTAAAGAAACTAAAGGTATTCCTGAAGAAATATTAAATGAAAACAAGGAAAAAACTATGAGAATTCCTATGCTTAAAAATGAAAATGCAAGATCACTTAATTTATCTAATTCAGTAAATATAATCGTATACGAGGCATTAAGACAAATAAACTTTCCAAATATGATTTAAATTTCACATTCAGATTTAACATGGATTTAACATAACTCCATATATTTTATTGTATTATAGTACTTGTGCGTAAAATATTTAATTGATTAGGAGGATTGCGAATGAAGATTCTTATCGGTGTATTAGGAGGACTCGCCTTATTTTTATATGGTATGAATATGATGGGAATGGGACTTCAAAAAGTTGCCGGAGATAAAATGAAAAGTCTTATAAGTATACTTACTAAAAATCGTTTTATTGGAGTTTTTGTAGGAGCTTTAGTGACAATACTTATACAAAGTAGTAGTGCAACGACAGTAATGGTTGTAGGATTTGTAAATGCAGGAATCATGAATTTAAGTCAAGCAATAGGAATTATAATGGGTGCAAATATTGGTACAACATTTACTGCACAACTTATAGCATTTAAACTTACAGATATAGCTCCTCTTGTAATAACAATTGGGGTGGCAATATGGTTATTTACATCTACGAAAAAATATAAGGAAATAGCAGAGGTTTTAATAGGATTTTCTATACTTTTCATAGGTATGGATTTTATGAAAGAAGCATTATCTCCACTTCAAGAGTCTCAAGTATTTGTAGACATATTAAGTAATTTAGAAAACCCTATATTAGGTTTATTAGCAGGGTTTGGTTTAACAGTAGCAGTGCAAAGTAGTAGTGCTTCTATGGGGCTTTTACTTGCACTTGCAAGTCAAGATTTGATAACTTTAGAAATGGCTTTACCAATACTTTATGGTGAAAATATAGGAACATGTACAACAGCTTTACTATCAAGTATAGGAGCTAGCAAGACAGCTAAAAGAGCAGCAATTATGCATTTATTATTTAATATAATAGGAACATTATTATTTATGATTGTACTTCATATACCAATTGAATATATAGTAACAAATATCTCAGATGATCCACAAAGAAGAATAGCTAATGCGCATACAATATTTAATATTACAAATGTTTTAATTCAATTACCATTTGCAGGATTTATTGTAATGGCAGCTAAAAAATTAGTTCGTGGTGAAGATACAGAAGTAGTTGGATTAAAATATTTAGACTCTAGAATAATAGAGACACCTTCAATTGCTGTAGGAATGGCATCTAGAGAAGTTTTAAGAATGGGTAAAATAGTAAAAGAGAACTTAAACACTGCAAAAAAAGCATTTTATAATAATGATGAAAAATTAACTAGAAAAGTTTTTGAAGAAGAGAAAAGAATAAATCAATTAGAAAGAGATATCACAGAATATTTAGCTGAACTTACTAGAGCATCATTAACATATGAACAACATGGAACATTGACTACACTTTTAAACACTGTAAATGACTTAGAAAGAGTTGGTGATCATGCAGATAATATTGCAGAACTTGCTCAATATCGAATAGATAATAAAGTTAAATTGTCTGATAGTGCATTAGATGAGCTTCATAAGATGTTTGAAAATGTAGAAGATGCATTCGCATTATCCTTAACAGCATTTAAAACTGCTGATGAAAAAATGGCAAGAAGAGTTATAGAATATGAATCTGTAATTGATAAAATGGAACAAAATTACAGAGCAAACCATATAAAAAGATTAAATGATTTTACTTGTAATCCTACATCGGGAATTGTATTCTTAGATACAATAAGTAATTTAGAAAGAATTTCAGATCATTCTTCTAATGTAGCTTTATCAATAATTGATGCAATAGAAAATAAAGAAGTAAAACAATGATAAAAGAGCCTAGTATAGGTTCTTTTTTTATAATATAATAGAATAAAAGAAATAATAAATTTTAATGGGGGTTAAATTTATGGAAAGTAAAGTTTACTTTGTGGATTTTAAGGCAGATAAAGAACAAGATAATATTCATAATAAGTTAAAGAGATTGTTTGATAAAGCAGGAATAAAAGAAATATTAAATAAACAAGATATTACAGCAATTAAAGTTCATTTTGGGGAAAAAGGAAGACATGCTTATTTACATCCAACATTTGCAAGGCAAATTGTAGATAAAGTAAAAGAATATGGAGCAAGTCCATTTTTAACTGATACAAACACTCTTTATACTGGTAGTAGAACAAATAGTGTAGTACATATAAAAACTGCCATTGAAAATGGATTTGCATATTCAGTAGTAAATGCACCAATTATAATAGCTGATGGATTGTATAGTAAAAATTCTATTGATGTAGAAATAAAACAGAAAAATTGTAAAACAGCAAAAATTGCGGGAGATATTTATAATGCAAATTCTATGATTGTATTAAGTCATGTAAAAGGACATGGGATGGCAGGATTTGGAGGAACTATAAAGAATTTAGCTATGGGATGTGCTTCTGCAAGTGGTAAACAAATTCAACATTCAGATGCAAAACCATCTGTATCAAAAGATAGATGTATATCTTGTGGTATATGCTCTAGAAATTGTCCAGTAGATGCTATAGATATAGAGGAGAAGGCGAACATTCAACATGACATTTGTATTGGATGTGGAGAGTGTACTACAGTTTGTCCTACAAGGGCTATAGAAGTTAAGTGGGAGACTGACTCTGATGTTTTTTTAGAAAAAATGGCTGAATATGCATATGGGGCTGTAAAAAACAAAAAAGAAAAGGTGGCTTATTTTAACTTTATTATGAATGTAACTCCATTATGTGATTGTGTACCGTGGAATGATGTACCTATAGTAAATGATATAGGAATACTTGCATCATTTGATCCAGTTGCAATTGATAAAGCAAGTATTGATCTTATAGATAAAGCTATAGGGAATAGAGATAGTAAGCTTTCTCATAATCACATTAATGGTGATGATAAATTTAAATCAATACATAATGTAGATGGTAAAAAAATATTAAATTATTGTGAACAAATAGGACTAGGTAGCTTAAATTACGAGTTAATAAAAATCAGGTAGATAATTTTTTAACAAAAACATAAAAAAACTTATAAAAAGTATTGTATTATCTATAACAATATATTATAATGTAATTGAATTAAAGAATTGAATATTTGCCAAATGAAAATTGCGGAAGAGATCAGATATTGGCGCCGAAGGGGTAAGCTACAGAAAGCCAAACTGTAGTGAAACTTTCAGGCAAAAGGACCGTTTTTGGATGGCACTCTGAAAAGCGAAAGCACCGAAGGAGCAACTCCTTATTTAAGGAAGAATCTCTCAGGTCAAGAACAGAGCATAGGCACCTTGAGTGCTTATGCTCTTTTTTAATACTTTTTTAAAAAACCTTTTCCTAAGGTTGAGGAGTGAAAAAATGACAGAGTATATAATAACTAATAATCCCTTAGTACATAAAAGATATAATGAAAAGTTCAAAGTAGATTATTTGAAAATATCATATATAGAAGTCTTAGAATATGTACGAGATAAAATACATTTAGGACATAAGTTATTAACACATCCGTTATCAGGTAGTATCAAGCCTAATGAGACACCATATAAGTCAGTTATAATATCTAAAGAAACTAATACATTAGATATAGAGTCATTAATGGTGATAGAAGACTCTATAGTTACAGCAGATAAATTTATAAATAAAATTGGAAATAGAAAGTATGATGAAAATTCTTTAGAAGATTTTAAGGTTGTAGATTTATCATTAATAGGTAATTGTATTAAGAAATAATAAAAATTGTTTAAAAATCCTTGTGTTAAGGTATAATTTACAATGAGGACTATATTATAAAAGGAGTTGGAACAATGAATAAAATTTACGATGTAATTATAATTGGTGCAGGACCAGCTGGTCTTTCTGCAGGATTATATGCAGGAAGAGCAAAACTTGATACTTTAATATTAGAAAAAGAAAAGGCTGGAGGACAAATTGTAACTACTGAAGAGTTAGAAAACTATCCAGGTTCTATTGAAGATCCTACAGGACCTAAATTAGTTGCTAGAATGGTAGAACAAGTAGATAGCTTTGATGTGGAAAGAAAAATTGATGAAATTACAGAAATAGATTTAGAAAAAGAAATAAAAGTAGTTAAAGGAAGTAAAGATGAATATCAAGCTAGAGCTGTAATAATAGCAGCAGGAGCTAAACCGAGACTTTTAGGAGCACCAGGAGAGAAAGAGTTTACTGGTAAAGGTGTTTCTTATTGTGCTACATGTGACGCAGCATTTTTTGAGGACTTTGATGTATATGTGATTGGTGGAGGAGATACAGCAGTTGAAGAATCACTATTTATATCTAAATTTGCTAGAAAAGTAACTATAGTTCATAGAAGAGATGAACTTAGAGCTGCAAAATCAATTCAAGAAAAAGCATTTAAAAATGACAAAATAGATTTTATTTGGGATACTGAAGTAAAAGAGATAAAAGGTGATGGTATTGTTGAATCAATGATACTTAGAAATAGAAAGACAGGTGAAGAAACTGAAGTAGTTGCAAATGAAGATGATGGTACATTTGGAATATTTGTATTAGTAGGATATCTTCCTCAAAGTGATTTATTTAAAAATGTAATTGATATGGATGACAGAGGTTACCTATTAGGTGATGAAAATATGCATACAAATATTGATGGAGTTTTTGTAGCTGGAGATATAAGACAAAAATCTCTTAGACAAGTAGTAACTGCTACATCAGATGGTGCAATTGCAGCAATTCAAGCTGAAAAGTATATTGGAGAAAATTTTGAGGAATAATATTTCTCATTATTTAATAAAGACCTATTTAAAAGGAGGGTGTAAAAATGTTAGAGGTAGATAAAAAAACATTTGAAGAAGAGGTTTTGGAAGCAGACGGTTATGTATTAGTAGACTTTTGGGGTAAGAGTTGTGAACCTTGTAAGGCACTTATGCCACATATTGAAGAATTAGAAGAAAAATATGCTGATAAAATCAAGTTTGTAAAACTTGATACGTCTTCAGCTAGAAGACTTGCTATAAAACAAAAAGTATTAGGTCTTCCTACAGTGACTATTTATAAAGATGGAGAAAAGAAAGATGAGCTTACTAAGGAAGATGCTAAGCCACAAAAAATTGAAGAAATGATAAAAAAATATATATAAATTTTCTAAGACTATTAAATAGTCTTAGCCAAACAAAAAGAGGAGGTGAAATGTATGCGCCTGGAATTAGGTAATATCCATATTAAGGATGTTCAATTTGGAGAAGAAACAAAGGTTGATAATGGCGTACTTTATGTAAATGAGGATGAACTTAAGAATCTATTATTAGAGGATGAGAACATTACTGATATTAACATAGAGATGGCTAGACCAGGTGAAAGCATTAGAATTACACCCGTAAAGGATGTAATTGAACCTAGAGTTAAGGTAGAAGGTTCTGGAGGAATTTATCCAGGAGTATTATCAAAGGTAGGTACAGTGGGTTCAGGAAGAACTCATGTCTTAAAGGGAGCAGCAGTAGTAACAACTGGTAAAATAGTTGCTTTTCAAGAAGGTATTATAGACATGAAAGGACCTGGAGCTGAGTATACACCTTTTTCTAAGTTAAATAATGTTGTTATTTCTATTGATGTTAAAGAAGATCTAAAACAACATGAGCACGAAAAAGCACTTAGAATGGTAGGACTTAAAGCTTCTAAATACTTAGGAGAAGCTGGTAAAGATGTTGAACCAGATGAGGTTAATGAGTATGAAACTTTACCACTTTTAAAAAGTGTAGAGAAGTATCCTGACCTTCCAAAAGTTGCATATGTACAAATGCTTCAAAGTCAAGGTTTAATGCATGATACATATGTATACGGTGTAGATGCAAAGCAAACTCTTTCTACAATGATTTATCCAACAGAGATAATGGATGGAGCAATAATTAGTGGGAATTGTGTTTCTGCTTGTGACAAAAATACAACTTATCACCACTTAAATAATCCAGTAATTCATGATTTGTTTGAAAAACATGGAAAAGAAATAAATTTTGTTGGAATGATTATAACAAATGAGAATGTTTATCTTGCAGATAAAGAAAGATCATCTGATTGGTCAGCTAAATTAGCAGAATATCTAGGATTAGATGGAGTAATTATTTCTCAAGAAGGTTTTGGTAATCCAGATACAGACTTAATTATGAACTGTAAGAAGATTGAAGATAAAAATATTGACACTGTAATAATAACAGATGAGTATGCAGGTCGTGACGGAGCAAGTCAATCTCTTGCTGATGCAGATCCTAAAGCTGATGCTGTTGTAACAGGTGGAAATGCAAATGAAACTATTGAATTACCACCAATGGATAAAGTTATAGGTCATGTTAATGTAGTAGATACTATTGCTGGTGGATTTGATGGAAGTCTTAAAGAAGATGGTAGTATATTTGTAGAAATACAAGCAATAACTGGTGCTACTAATGAATTAGGATTTAACAAGTTAACTAGTAAAGGATATTAATATAAAAAATATAATTCACAAATAGAAAGGATGTTAAAGATGAGCTTATATGATGGCAAAAAAGTTGTTATCATAGGGGACAGAGATGGAATTCCTGGTCCTGCTATGGAAGAATGCCTAAAATCAACAGAAGCGGAAGTTGTGTTCTCATCAACTGAGTGTTTTGTCTGAACTGCCGCAGGAGCAATGGACTTAGAAAATCAAAAGAGGGTTAAAGATATTACTGAAAAACACGGTGCAGAAAATGTAATCGTAGTTTTAGGTGCTGCTGAAGCAGAAGCTGCAGGATTAGCTGCAGAAACTGTAACAGCTGGAGACCCTACATTTGCTGGTCCATTAGCAGGAGTCCAGTTAGGACTTAGAGTTTATCATGCTGTAGAACCACAATTCAAAAATGAAGTAGATGAAGAAGTATATGAAGACCAAATAGGTATGATGGAAATGGTTCTTGAAGTAGATGAAATAATTGAAGAAATGAAAGATATAAGAGAAGAATTTTGTAAATTTGATGACTAATAAATACACCCGAAAAATTCGAGAGGGGGGAAATAATGAGTAAATTAAAAGTAGTTCATTACATTAACCAGTTTTTTGCTGGTATTGGTGGTGAAGAAAAAGCAGATTATAAACCAGAAGTAAGAGAAGAAGTAGTAGGTCCTGGTATGGAACTTGCTAAAAAATTAGGTGATGAAGCTGAAATAGTAGCTACTATAATATGTGGTGACTCATATTTCAATGAAAATTTAGAGGAAGCAAAATCTGAAGTTTTAGATATGGTAAAGAAGTATGATCCAGATTTATTCGTTGCAGGTCCTGCTTTTAATGCAGGTAGATATGGAGTAGCATGTGGTACTATAACTGCTGCTGTAAAAGAAAACTTAAATATTCCTGTATTAACTGGAATGTATGAAGAGAACCCTGGTGCAGATATGTTTAAGAAGGATGTATATATAGTAAAAACTAAAAATAGTGCAGCAGGTATGAGAAAAGCAATCAAGACAATGGCACCTTTAGCTTTAAAACTTGCTAAAGGAGAAGAAGTAGGTTCTCCAAAAGAAGAAGGTTATATGCCAAGAGGTATTAGGAAAAATTATTTCGCTGATGAGAGAGGATCAAAAAGAGCTGTAGATATGCTCATCAAGAAGTTAAATAATAAAGAATTTGAAACAGAATATCCTATGCCAAGTTTTGATAGAGTAGATCCAAATCCAGCAGTTAAGGATATTACTAAGGCTAAAATAGCATTAGTTACTTCTGGAGGTATAGTACCAAAAGGAAATCCTGATCATATAGAATCATCAAGTGCATCAAAGTACGGTAAATATGATATAGATGGTGTGCAAGATTTAACATCTGAAACATATGAAACTGCACATGGTGGGTATGATCCTGTTTATGCTAATGAAGATTCAGATAGAGTACTTCCAGTAGATGTATTGAGAGATTTAGAAAAAGAAGGAAAAATCGGAGAACTTCATAGATATTTCTATACAACTACAGGGAATGGTACAGCAGTTGCAAGTGCTAAAGCCTTTGCAGAAGAATTTTCAAAAGAACTTCTAGCTGATGGTGTAGATGCAGTTATATTAACTTCTACCTGAGGCACCTGTACACGTTGCGGTGCAACAATGGTAAAAGAAATTGAAAGAGCAGGACTACCAGTAGTTCATATATGTACAGTAGTTCCTATTTCATTAACAGTTGGAGCAAACAGAATTGTTCCTGCAGTTGCAATACCTCATCCACTTGGAAACCCAAGTTTAGAAAGCAATGATGAGAAAGCACTTAGAAGAGATTTAGTTGAAAGATCATTAAAAGCTTTAGAAACTGAAGTAGATGGACAAAAAGTATTTGAATAAAAATTAGGGTGATAGAAATATCACCCTTTTTAAAAATCAATAAAATTTATGGAGGTGAATATAATATGTCATTTTCAGTAATAAAAGGTACAGGTTATGTATTAGTTCATACACCAGATATGATAATGCATAATGGTACTACTCAAACTACAGAAAGACATGTTAATCCAGATTCAGATTATTTAAAAAAGGTTCCAAGTCACTTAAGGAGCTACGATGAAGTTGTAAGTTATCCAGCAAATCAAACTTATATAGGAAACATGACTCCAGAAGAATTAAGAGGTTATAAATTACCTTGGTTTGACAAAAAAGTTGACAATGCAGATAGATATGGAAAATTTGGAGAAATAATGCCGCAAGATGAATTTTTAGGTCTAATGAAAATAGTTGACGTATTTGATCTTGTTTTGCTTGAAAACTCTTTTACAGATGATGTAAGAGGAAAATTAGTTAAACATCCTCTTATAACAGATGAACTAATTAACAAATTAAAAGCTGGTGAAGAAAAAGCTACAATAGAAAAAGAAATAAATGAAAATCATGCTGAAGCTTTATACAATAATGGTGAGATTATAGGTTGTGTTAAAAGAGCTCATGATATAGATACGAACTTAAATGCACATGTAATACTTGAGAACTTGGTAGTAAAAGCATCAGGAGTACTATCAATGTTAAACTTG
The DNA here is from genome assembly GCF_900626135.1 of Senegalia massiliensis. Taxonomy (NCBI): domain Bacteria; kingdom Bacillati; phylum Bacillota; class Clostridia; order Eubacteriales; family Clostridiaceae; genus Senegalia; species Senegalia massiliensis. The sequence goes on along the minus strand of NZ_LR130786.1, from coordinate 150,802 downwards.
TTAAATAAAAATGAAATCAATCCTGAAGATATAGATTATGTTGTAGAATGTTCTGAAGAAGCATGTGGTGACATGAATCAAAGAGGTGGAGGAAACTTTGCAAAAGCAATTGCAGAAGTAGCAGGATGTGTAAATGCTACAGGTTCAGACACAAGAGGATTCTGTGCAGCACCAACACATGCTTTAATAGAGGCTGCAGCACTTGTTCAATCAGGTGTATATGATAATGTTGTAATTGTAGCGGGTGGAGCTACTGCAAAGCTTGGTATGAATGGTAAAGATCATGTTAAAAAGGATATGCCTATATTAGAAGATGTCTTAGGTGGATTTGCAATACTTATAAGTAAAAATGATGGAGTTAACCCTATTATTAGAACAGACTTAGTAGGAAGACATACAGTAGGAACAGGTTCTTCTCCACAAGCAGTTATAACTTCATTAATTACGAATCCTTTAGACAAAGGTGATTTAAAAATTACAGATATAGATAAATATTCTGTAGAAATGCAAAATCCTGATATTACAAAACCAGCAGGTGCAGGAGATGTACCAACTTCAAATTACAAAATGATAGCGGCGTTAGGTGTTAAGAGAAAAGAATTAGAAAAGAAAGATTTAATGAACTTTGTAAACGATCATGGTATACCAGGTTGGGCTCCAACTCAAGGACATATTCCATCAGGAGTACCTTATGTTGGATTTGCAAGAGATGAAATGTTAGATGGAAATATGAACAAAGCTATGATAGTAGGAAAAGGAAGTTTATTCTTAGGTAGAATGACAAATCTTTTTGATGGTGTATCTGTTGTAATAGAAAAGAATAGTGGTACAGTTGATGAGAAATCTTCAGTATCTGAAGAACAAATAAGAGGCATGGTAGCAGAAGCTATGAAAGATTTTGCAGCACACCTATTAAAATAGTAGGGGGTGAAAAAATGAGTGAAGAAAATGTAAAAAAAATGATAGGGAAAGTATTTGATGATATTGCAAATGCAATTGAAACAGGTGACTTTTCTGATAAGGTTAGCATAGGAATAACTTTAATGGGAAGTGAACATGGTATAGAAAATATTTTAAAAGGTGCAGAACTTGCATCTGAAAATTCTTCTTTTGAAGTTATATTAATAGGACCTGAAGTAGATACTAAATTAAAAGTAGTAAAGGCTGAAACAGAAGAAGAACAACATAAAGAAATGGAAAGATTATTAGATGAAGGAATTATACAAGGTGCTGTAACTATGCATTATAATTTCCCAATAGGAGTGTCTACAGTAGGTAGAGTTGTAACTCCAGGCATGGGCAAAGAAATGTATATAGCTACCACAACAGGTACTTCTTCACCTCATAGAGTAGAAGCTATGGTTAAAAATGGCCTAAATGGTATTATAACTGCTAAATCTATGGGAGTAGAAAGTCCTACTATTGGAATATTAAATGTAGATGGAGCAAGACAAGTTGAAAGAGCATTAAAAGAATTAAATTCTAATGGATATAATATTAATTTTGCAGAGAGTATGAGATCAGATGGCGGAGCAGTAATGAGAGGAAATGATTTACTTACTGGTACTCCAGATGTTATGATAGCAGATAGTTTAACTGGAAATCTTCTTATGAAGATATTCTCTTCTTTTAATACAGGAGGAAGCTATGAAGCTTTAGGTTATGGATATGGACCTGGAATAGGAGAAGGATATAAGAGAAATATTCTTATACTTTCAAGAGCTTCAGGAGTACCAGTTGTATCCAATGCTATTAAATATGCAGCACAACTTGCAAAGGGAAATGTATTAGATGTATCTCAAAAAGAATATAAAGATGCGAAAAAAGCTAAATTTGAAGATATATTAAAGGGCTTAACTAAAGAAAAGAAAAAAAGTGATGATTCAGAAGAAATAACTCAACCTGAAAAAGAAGTAGTTACAGGGTCAATTTCAGGTATAGATATTATGGAACTTGAAGATGCTGTACAAGAGTTATGGAAAAATAGTATTTATGCAGAAAGTGGAATGGGTTGTACTGGACCTATTGTAATGGTAAATGAATCTAAGCTTTCTAATGCTATAGAAATTCTCAAAAAAGCAGGTTATGCTACAGAAGAATCAGATCCTTGTTAAACCCCAAATTTTTCTTGGGGTTTTTTTTATATTATGCTATAATTAAATAGGAAAAGCATTTCACAAATTTGTTAAATTCTCTTAATAAAAGAGGAGATATGGAACTTGTGTCGAACTTATAAATTTGGGACTAAAGTTCTATATAAACATCAAGTAAAATGAGGAGGGTATTTATGTTAAAGAAAATTTTATCTTTAATGCTAGTATTTACATTAGTCTTCACAGTAGTAGTTGGTTGTAGTACACCAGGTACTGATGATGACAATAACGAAGGAACTGACAGTGGTTCTGAAGGAACAGAAAGTGATCTTAAAATGGCAATGGTAACTGATGTAGGTGGTATTAGTGATGCATCATTTAACCAATCTGCTTGGGAAGGTCACCAACAAGTAGAAGAAGAAATGGGTATTACAGTATCATATAAAGAATCAAGCAAAGATTCTGATTATGGTCCAAACCTTGAAACTCTACTAGATGAAGGAAATGACCTTATTTGGGGTATAGGATATAAAATGGCAGATGCAATAGCAGAAGCAGCTGAAAAAAATCCAGATCAAAAATATGCAATAGTTGACTCTGCATATGAAGATACTCCAGAAAATGTTGTTGGAGTATTATTCCAAGATGAGCAAAGTTCATTTTTAGTTGGATATATAGCCGGAAAAATGACTGAATCTAACAAAGTAGGTTTTGTTGGAGGTATAGAAGGTGCTGTTATATCTAGATTTGAAAATGGATTTAAAGCTGGTGTGGAATATGCTAATCCAGATGCAGAAGTATTAGTTCAATATGCTGAGTCATTTACTGATGCAGCTAAAGGAAAAGCTATAGCTAATTCAATGTATCAAGATGATGCTGACATAGTATTCCATGCAGCAGGTGGAGTAGGTGATGGAGTTATAGAAGCAGCTAAAGAACAAGATAAATGGGCAATAGGTGTAGATAGAGACCAAAACGATTTAGCACCAGATAATGTTCTTACTTCAGCTATGAAGCGTATAGATCAAGCTGTTATTAATATAGCAGAGTCTCTTGAAAGTGATAATTTCCCTGGAGGAGAAACTATCAGATATAGTTTAGAAGATGGTGGAGTTGGAATTGCTCCTACATCAGATAAAAATGTTCCAGAAGATATATTAAATGAAGTTGAAGATGTTAAACAAAAAATCATTGATGGAGAAGTTGAAGTACCATATGATGATGACACATATGAAGAATGGGAATCAAGTAAATAAATTCTAAACAAATAAATACTATTAGCTCGGGCAAGTGCCTGAGCTTTTAGGTATTTTAGAATAGGAGGAAAAATATTGAGCAACATTGATTTTAATCATAAAGTTGTAGAGATGAAAAATATAACTAAGAAATTTGGAAATTTCACAGCAAATGATAATATAAATCTTACTGTTCATAAAGGTGAAGTTCATGCTCTACTTGGAGAAAATGGTGCAGGGAAAACTACTCTTATGAATATATTATATGGGCTTTATAAGCAAACTTCAGGTGATATATATATAAGAGAAGAAAAGATAGATATATCTGACCCTAATGTTGCAATTGGAAAAGGAATAGGTATGGTTCATCAACATTTTATGCTTGTTCAACCATTTACAGTTACTGAAAATATCATTCTAGGAATGGAAACCTTAAAAGGGATCAGCTTAGATATGGAAAAAGCAAGAAAAGATGTAAAGGAATTGTCAGATAAATATGGTCTGTATGTAGATCCAGATGCTAAAATAGAAGATATATCTGTAGGAATGCAACAAAGAGTTGAGATATTAAAGGCTTTATATAGAGGAGCAGAAATACTTATATTGGATGAACCAACGGCAGTATTAACACCTCAAGAAATTGTTGATTTAATGGAAATAATAAGAGGGTTAACAGAACAAGGAAAAACTATAATCATAATTACACATAAATTAAAAGAAATAAAAATGATAGCAGATTATTGTACTATAATAAGAAGAGGGAAACATATTGATACTGTAGAAGTGTCTAAAACATCTCAAGATGATCTAGCATCTAAAATGGTAGGTAGAGAAGTTAATTTCAACGTAGATAAAGAAGATAGAGAGCCTGGAGATGTTACTTTAAAAATAGAAGACTTAGTGGTAAAAGACAATAGAGATATAAATGCTGTAGATGGATTATCACTTGAATTGCGTACTGGAGAAATTCTAGGTCTTGCAGGAATAGACGGGAATGGACAATCTGAATTAATTGAAGCTTTAAATGGTCTAAGAAAAGTAGAGTCAGGAAAGATATTTATAAATGGAAAGGATGTAACAAATAAATCTCCTAAGGAGATATTTGATAATAAAATTGCAATAATACCAGAAGATAGGCAAAAAAGAGGATTAGTATTAGATTTTACTATGGCAGAAAATATGGTTTTAGAAAATTATAACAAGAAACCATTTTCAAAAAATGGAGTTCTTAGTTATGAAAATATAGAAAAATTTGCAAAAGATTTAATTAAAAAATTTGATGTAAGACCTGAAAATGAAAAAATAAAAGCGAAATCTTTATCAGGAGGAAATCAACAAAAAGTAATTATCGCAAGGGAAGTTACGAATAATCCTGATGTATTAATAGCAGCACAACCTACAAGAGGTCTAGATGTAGGAGCCATAGAATATGTGCATAAATCATTAGTAAATCAAAGAGATAATGGAAAAGCAGTATTATTGGTTTCTTTAGAATTGGATGAAGTATTAAATGTATCAGATAGAATAGCAGTAATATACGAAGGTAAAATAGTTGGAGTAATTGATGCTAAAGATGCAGATGAAAACAAATTAGGTCTTATGATGGCAGGAGGTGGAACAGATGGCAGATAAGGATAAAAACATAAAAAAAGATAATAAATACTCTGTTAAAGAAAGATTGTTTTCAAGTGGATTAACATTTACGCTTTTATCTATTTTAGTAGGATTTTTAATAGGAGCAGTAGTACTTTTAATTGCTGGATTTAACCCATTGTATGCTTATAGAATAATAATAGAAGGTATATTTAGTAGAACAAAATATATTTCTTATGCCATCATATATTCCACACCTCTAATAATTACAGGACTTTCTGTAACATTTGCATTTAGAACAGGATTGTTTAATATAGGAGCAGAAGGACAATTTATAATAGGTTCACTTGTAGCAGGATTAATAGGACATTTTTTAGAGTTGCCTTTAGTTTTACATGTAATTGTAATTTTGATAGGAGCAGCATTAGCTGCTGGATTATGGGGTGGTATTGCAGGATTTTTAAAGGCAAAATTTGGAGTACATGAGGTTATAGCAACAATAATGCTTAACTGGATTGCACTATATTTAAATAATTATATTATAATGAAACCTTTCTTTAGAAGACCAGAAAGTGAGACATCAAAAGAGATATTGGATAGTGCAAGTATTACATTTGTTGAAAATTGGAAATATAGTGATGCAGGAAGAGAATGGTTAAGTGGACACCCTTATTTAAAAGATTTTTTATCAGCTCCTGCAAATGCTGGAATTATTTTTGCTATAATTTTAGCTATAATGGTATGGTATGTTTTAAATAAGACAACATTAGGATATGAACTTCGTGCTGTAGGATATAATAAATTTGCAGCAGAATACGGTGGAATTAAAGTTAAAAAAAGTATCGTTACATCAATGGTAATTGCTGGGGCTATTGCAGGATTAGCTGGAGCTATACAAGTAATGGGTGTAACTAAAAGTGTAATAGTATTGCCACTTATGGAAGGCTATGGCTTTGATGGAATAGCTGTATCTCTTATAGCAGGAAATATGGCAATAGGGAATATTTTTTCAGGATTATTATTTGGAGCACTTAAATATGGTGGACCTAAAATACAACCACCGTTAGGAGCACCATCTGAAGTAATTGACATAATGATAGGAACTATAGTGTTCTTTATAGCTATACCAAAAATATTTAAGATGGTAATGGAAATAAAGAATAGGAAACGAGGTGAAAAAAATGCTAGGTGATTTAGGATTTATAATAGGAACTTCACTTATGTATGCAGCACCACTTTTATTTACAGCTTTAGGTGGAGTCATGTCAGAAAACTCTGGAGTGGTTAATATAGGTCTTGAAGGAATGATGGCAGTAGGTGCATTTACAGGAGCAGCAGTAGGATATTTCTCGGGAAATCCATGGCTTGCTTTTATTCTTGCAGGACTAGCTGCTGGAGTATTTGGTTTACTTCATGCAATAGCTTCAGTTACATTCCATGCAGAGCAAGTGGTATCAGGTATTGCAATTAACTTTTTAGGTCCTGGTATTGCATTATTTATGAGTAGATTGTTATTTAATAACTCTACAATGACTAAATCAATAGATTTTTCTGCTAAGATGCCAAGACCATTAAATGGAGTGTTTGAATCAAATTCCTTTTTAGACTTAGTATTTAATCAATACGCTACTGTTTATATGGCTTTTATATTAGTTTTTATAGTTTGGTTTACACTATATAAGACAAAATTAGGGTTAAGGATAAGAGCTGTTGGAGAACATCCGGCGGCAGCAGATACACTAGGAGTTAGTGTAACTAAGATAAGATATCTATCTGTAATATTATCAGGTGTATTTGCAGGATTTGGAGGAGCTGCTATGAGTATTGCAGTTGTTTCTAACTTTAGACCTACATTAATATCTGGTCAAGGGTTTATAGCACTTGCTGCAGTAATATTTGGTAAATGGAAGCCACAAGGTGCTATGTGGGCATGTTTATTATTTGGAGCAGCTCAAGGACTGACCGTTTATTTAGGCGGTTCAGCTGTAATAAATGTTTCTTCACAATTATTAGCAATGCTTCCTTATTTATTAACATTAATGATTCTTACAGGATTTGTAGGTAGAGCAACAGCTCCAGCTGCAAATGGTGAACCTTATCAAAAAGGTGAAAGATAAAAGCGATCATATGATCGCTTTTTTTATTAATCTTTATTAGCTTTAATATGTTTAACTTTAAGTAATCGTTTATTTTTGGTATAATGTAAATATATAAACATATATTTATACTATAGATAAAAAAGGTTGGGGTGAAATATATGAGGATGGGATTTGATTTATCATTACAACAGACTCAAAAACTAGTTATGACTCCAGAGTTAAGACAGGCTATTAAGCTATTACAATTTAATAGCTATGAGCTCAATGAATATTTAGAAACTCAAATGGAATCTAATCCTTTAATAGAAAGAGAATTAAAAAAAGATAATAAAGAAACTCAAGAAGACGTTTCTATAGATCAAAAAGAGGATATTGACTGGAAAGAATATTCAAATCAATATGATGATATTAGTTATAAAAAAGTCAATAGAAATAAAGATGAATATAATTATGAAAACTTTATAACGAAAGAGGAGTCTTTAAAAGAACATTTATCTTTGCAATTAGATTTAACTTTTTCAGAAGGTATAGATAAATTAATTGCATCAATTTTAATTGAAAATATAGATAGTAATGGTTATATTAGCACTTCTTTAGAAGATATTTCATCATATCTAAATATAAGTACAAAAAAGATAGAAGATATTTTATATCTTATTCAAACATTTGAACCAATAGGTGTAGGGGCAAGAGATATAAAAGAATGTTTAAAAATTCAATTAAAAAATAAAAAATTAGATGATCCTGACATTATATCTATAATAAATAATCATTTGGAAGATGTAGGGGCAAACAGGTTAGGAAAAATATCAAAAACAATTGGTATAAGTATAAAAAGAGTTCAGTATCTTTGTGATATAATTAAAACTCTTGAACCTAAACCTGGTCGAGGATTTCCAAGTGATGATGATGATATAAAATATGTTAAACCAGATGTAGTATTAGAGGAAGTTGATGGAGAATATATAATAAGAGTAAATGATACCACAGCACCAAGATTAATTATAAATGATTTTTATAAAAATATGTTAAATAACAAAGAAAATAATGATGCTTCTAAGTTCATTAATCATAAATTAAATTCTGCTATGTGGCTTATTAAAAGCATAGAACAGAGAAGAATGACCATATTTAAAGTAGTTACTTCTATTGTGAAATATCAAAAAGATTTTTTCAAAAAGGGACAGAAATTTTTAAAACCTTTAACTTTAAGAGAGATAGCAGATGATATAGAAATGCATGAATCTACAGTAAGTAGAGCAACGAATGGCAAGTATATTCAAACTCCTAGAGGACTATTTGAATTAAAATATTTTTTTTCTAGTGGCATAAAAGCAAGTGATGGGAATGTAGCTTCTACAGGTGTTAAATCAATAATAAAAGAATTAGTAGAGAATGAAAATTCTAAAAAACCTTTAAGTGATCAAAAAATAGCTGATACACTTAAACAAAAAGAAATAAATATCTCTAGACGAACTGTAGCTAAATATAGAGATGAGCTAAATATTCCATCATCATCAAAAAGAAGAAGATACTAGAAAATATAAATTTTCTATATCTTTCTTTTTTTCCTTGAATTTTTTTGACTTTTAAATTATAATGAAGTTGAAGGCAATATTTTTTTACGCAATGTGGGACCAATAACAACATACGGGACACGTTGAGTCCCAGATAATCAATTTAGGAGTGTAAACTATGAAAGATATAATTAATCTGCAAAAAAAAATTATGCCTGAAATGATAGAATTGCTCAATAAGAGGTATAATATACTAAGAACTGTTTATTATAACTCTCCTATTGGAAGAAGAACCTTAGCTAATTCATTAGGAATAGGAGAAAGGGCAATTAGAACAGAAGTTGACATTCTAAAAAAGCAAGGATTATTAGAAGTTAAATCTATGGGTATGAATGTTACAGAAGTAGGCATAAATATAATAGATGATTTAAAAGAATTCATTTATGAATTGAGAGATTTATCAATTCTAGAAGAGAAATTGAAAAAAATATTGGATTTAAAAAATATTTATGTAGTGCCAGGCGATTTTGATAATGATCAATATATATTATCTGATATTGGAAAAGAAGCTTCAAAACACATATTAAATACAATAAATGATAATAATATATTAGGAATCACTGGTGGAACTACTATGGCAGAAGTTGCAAATAATATGCCTAATGTTCATAATCTAAAAGATATATTAGTTTTACCAGCAAGAGGTGGAATTGGTAAGGATCTAAAAACTCAATCTAATAATATTGCAGCTAAAATAGCAGAAAAGTTGAATGGTAGTTATAAATTATTACATATACCAGACAATATTGGAAAAGAAGCATTAGATACTCTTATGAAATTTGATGAAATAAAATCTTTGATAGATTCTATAAAAAAAATAGATATATTAGTATTTGGAATTGGTAGAGCAGATACTATGGCTGAAAGAAGAAATTTATCTGAAGATATCATAGATTCACTTAAAACAAACAAAGCTGTATCAGAGGCATTTGGATATTATTTTGATACTTTCGGAAATATAGTGAGAGAATCAAACACTGTAGGTCTTAATTTAAAAGATTTCAAAAGAATCAAAAATGTAATAGGAATTGCAGCAGGAGCAAAAAAAGCAGAAGCAATACTTGCAATTACAGCCTTAAGAAATGACTTAACTTTAATAGTTGACGAAGGTGCAGCGAGAGCAATACTTAAAAAAGTTAAATAATTAAATTTAAATATAAAATATAAAAAAATAAGAGGAGGAATTATTAATGACTATGAAAGTAGCAATTAATGGTTTTGGTAGAATAGGAAGAAATGTATTGAGGGCAGCATTAGAAAATAATGTTGAGGAATTAGAATTTGTTGCAGTTAATAACTCAGGTAAGGTTGAAGATTTAGCACATTTGTTTAAATATGATTCACTTTTTGGAAAATTTGAAGGAGAAGTGAAAGCAGAAGATGACTATATAGTAATTGATGGTAAAAAAATAAAGAAATTAAATGAAAGAGATCCTGAAAAATTACCATGGAAAGAACTTGGAGTAGATTTAGTAATTGAATCAACAGGAGTATTCAGAGATAGAGAAGGCGCAGAAAAGCATATTAAAGCAGGAGCTAAAAAAGTATTAATTTCTGCTCCAGCAAAAGACGAAGATATTACTATAGTAATGGGTGTAAATGAAAAAGATTATGACAAAGATAATCATAACATTATTTCAAATGCATCTTGTACTACAAACTGTTTAGCACCTTTCTCAAAAGTTATATTAGATAAATTTGGTATTAAAAGTGGACTTATGACAACAGTTCATGCATATACTAATGACCAAAGAATACTAGATGGAACGCATAAAGACTTAAGAAGAGCAAGAGCAGCAGCAGAAAGTATAATTCCAACAACAACAGGAGCAGCAAAAGCTGTAGGATTAGTTATTCCTGAACTTAAAGGTATAGTTAATGGTATGGCAATGAGAGTACCAACACCAACTGTTTCAGTAGTTGATATAGTATTTGAATTAGAAAATAGTGCAACAGCTGAAGAAGTAAACAAAGCATTAAAAGAAGCAGCAGAAGGAGAATTAAAAGGAATATTAGCTTACTCTGATGAACCATTAGTATCTATGGATTATAGAAAAGATCCTAACTCATCAATTATAGATGGATTATCTACTATGACAGTAGGAGATAATTTAGTTAAAGTTGTATCTTGGTATGATAATGAGTGGGGTTATTCTTCAAGAGTAGTAGACTTAGCTAAACTTATAGCAGAAAAAGGACTTTAATAAAAATAACAACCGGTTATATAGATTCTATATAACCGGTTTCACTAGTAAGCATTAATGAATATTAAAGGAGTGAATTTGATGCAAAATAAGAAGACAATAGAAGATTTAGATATAAGAGGTAAAAGAGTATTAGTTAGATGTGACTTTAATGTTCCAATGGACGAAAATAGAAATATAACAGATGATAGAAGGATAAAAAGTGCGCTTCCTACTATTGAGTATATATTAGAAAATGATGGAAAAGTTGTACTTATGTCTCACTTAGGTAGACCAAAAGGTGAACCTAAGAAGGAATTTAGTTTAGAACCAGTTGCAAAAAGACTTGCAGATTTATTAGGAAGAGAAGTTATATTTGCAGAAGATGATGAAGTTGTAGGGGAAAGTGCAAAAAAAGCAGTAAGTGAAATGGAAATTGGAGATGTAGTATTACTTCAAAATACTAGATTCAGAAAAGAAGAAAAGAAAAATGAAGAAGAATTTGCTAAAAGCTTAGCATCATTAGGCGATATTTTTGTAAATGATGCTTTTGGAACAGCACATAGAGCTCATGCATCAAATGTAGGAGTTTCAAAACACTTACCTTCTGCAATTGGATACTTAGTAAAACGTGAATTAGATGTTATGGCTGGTGCAATTTCAAATCCAGAAAGACCTTTTCTTGCAATACTTGGAGGAGCAAAAGTAACTGATAAAATTGGAGTAATAGAAAATTTATTAGATAAAGTAGATTCTTTAATAATAGGTGGAGGAATGTCTTATACGTTTTTAAATGCACAAGGACATGAAGTAGGTACATCTTTATTAGAGAAAGATAAAGTGAATTTAGCAAAAGAATTAATGGAAAAAGCAGAACAAAAAAATGTAAAACTTTTATTGCCTGTAGATATAGTTATAACAAAAGAATTTAAAAATGACTCAGAATATAAAACTGTAAATATTGATAGCATACCAAAAGATATGATGGGACTTGATATAGGAGAAAAAACTAGAGATTTATTTTCTGAGGAAATAAAAAATTCTAAAACTGTAATATGGAATGGTCCAATGGGCGTATTTGAAATGGAGAATTTTGCAAAGGGAACTAATAGAATAGCAGAAGCCATGGCTGAATCTGATGCTACAACTATAATAGGTGGTGGAGATAGTGCAGCAGCTGTAGAAAAAACAGGATTAAATGATAAAATGACTCATATCTCTACTGGTGGTGGAGCATCACTTGAACTTTTTGAAGGGAAAAAATTACCAGGAATTGAAGCTATAGAAGATAAATAGGGGGAATATAAAGTGAGAAAACCAATAATTGCTGGAAACTGGAAAATGAACAAAACAATATCTGAAGGTGTTGATTTTGTAAAACAAATTAAACATCTTGGAGATAATACTGATGTGGAAGTTGTGGTATGTGTACCATTTGTATCACTTGAAAGTATTAAAAAAGAGCTTAAAGGTAGTAATGTAAAATTAGGCTCACAAAATATTCATTGGGAAGAAAATGGTGCTTATACAGGTGAAATATCACCTTTGATGTTAAAAGAAATTGGTATAGATTATGCTATCATAGGTCATTCAGAAAGAAGACAATACTTTGGAGACACAGATGAAACAGTAAATAAAAAAGTGAAAACAAGTTTAGCTCATGATATAAAACCTATTGTATGTGTTGGTGAGACATTAGAAGAAAGAGAAAATAATACTGCAGAAGAAAAAGTTAAAGTTCAAATAACTAAAGCATTAGATGGAATAAGTGAAAAAGAAATGTCAGATATAGTTTTAGCTTATGAGCCTATTTGGGCAATAGGTACAGGTAAAACTGCTTCTAGTGAAGATGCAAATGAGATGATAGCTTTTATAAGAGATATAATTAAGGAAAAATATGATGAGGAAATATCAGAAACTGTAAGGATTCAATATGGTGGTAGTGTTAAACCTCAAAATGTCACTGAAATTATGAATCAACCTGATATTGATGGAGCATTAGTAGGAGGAGCAAGTCTTAAAAAAGATGACTTCACTGAACTTGTAAGGTTTTAAAGGAGGACAACAATGAAAGAAAAATTAGCAGCAATAGTTATATTAGATGGTTGGGGACTTGGTAATAAATATGAAGGAAATGCAACTTTTCTAGCAAACACCCCTAATTTTGATAAATTGAAAAAATCTAATCCATATACAGAATTAATAGCTAGTGGTGAATCAGTAGGTCTACCTGAAGGACAGATGGGGAATTCAGAAGTAGGTCATTTGAATATAGGAGCAGGAAGAATTATTTATCAAGAATTTACAAGAATAAATAAATCTATTAAAGATGGAGATTTTTTTGATAAAGAAGAATTTAATGAAGCTATAGATCATGCTAAAGAAAATAATAGAAATCTTCATTTGTTTGGTTTATTTTCTCATGGTGGAGTTCATAGTCATAGTTCTCATTTATATGCTCTATTAGAGTTAGCAGCAAAGAAAAACTTTAAAGGTGTTTATATTCATGCATTTTTAGATGGTAGAGATGTACCACCTAAAAGTGGATTATCAGATATAAAAGAATTAGAAGAAAAGATTAAGGAAATTGGAGTAGGTAAAATTGCTACAATTTCAGGACGTTATTATGCAATGGATAGAGATAAAAGATGGGATAGAACAGAGAAGGCATATAATGCAATTGTTTTAGGTAAAGGATTAGAAGCAAATAATGCAGAATCTGCAATACAAAACTCATATGATGAAGATGTTACAGATGAATTTGTAGTTCCTACTGTCATAAAAGAAAATGATAAGCCAGTTGTTACAGTAGAAGATGGAGATTCAATTATTTTCTTTAATTTTAGACCTGATAGAGCAAGACAATTAACTAGAGCATTTGTTGATCAAGAATTTGAAGGTTTTAATAGAGAAGAAAAAGTAGATACTGAATATATAACTATGACTCAATATGACAAAACAATAGAAAATGTAAAAGTTGCTTTTAAGCCACAACAATATAAAAATACATTAGGCGAATATATAAGTAGCTTAGGAAAAAAACAACTTAGAATAGCAGAGACTGAGAAATATGCACATGTTACATTTTTCTTTAATGGAGGAGTAGAGCAACCGAATATTGATGAAGATAGAGTTTTAATTCCTTCTCCAAAGGTATCAACATATGACCTTCAACCTGAAATGAGTGCAGAACAAGTAAAAGATAAAGCTATTGAAAATTTAAATAAAAATGATTATAGTCTTATGGTATTAAACTTTGCAAATCCTGACATGGTAGGCCATACTGGTGATATTGATGCAGCAGTAAAAGCAGTTGAAACCGTTGATAAATATTTAGGAGAAGTAGTGAATGAATTAGAGAAGTTAGGAGCAAGTGTTCTTATAACTGCAGATCATGGGAATGCAGAGCAAATGAGAGATGAAGAAACTGGAGCAGTATTAACAGCACATACTACAAATAAAGTGCCATGTATAATATTTGGTGAAGGCGATGTAAAATTAAGAGAAGATGGAATATTAGCAGATATATCACCTACAATATTAGATATGTTAAGTTTAGATAAGCCTAATGAAATGACAGGTGAATCTTTGATCTTAAAATAAATAACAAATTTAGGGAGGAAATACAATATGGATATGATAGTAGATATTAATGCAAGAGAAATATTAGATTCAAGAGGTAATCCAACAGTTGAAGTTGAGGTAGCAACTGAAAGTGGAGCATATGGAAGAGCAGCAGTTCCATCTGGAGCATCTACTGGTGCATTTGAAGCAGTAGAATTAAGAGATGGAGATAAAGACAGATACTTAGGAAAAGGTGTTACAAAAGCTGTTGAAAATGTAAATGAATTAATTGCTCCAGAACTTATAGGATTTGATATAACAGATCAAGTTGGAGTAGACATGACAATGATCGATTTAGATGGAACAGATAATAAGGGGAAATTAGGTGCTAATGCAATTCTAGGTGTATCAATGGCAGTAGCAAGAGCTGCAGCAGATTCATTAGGACTTGAATTATTCCAATACTTAGGTGGTGTAAATGGAAAAACATTACCAGTTCCTATGATGAATATTTTAAATGGTGGAGAACACGCTGATAATAATGTTGATATTCAAGAATTTATGGTAATGCCAGTAGGTGCTAAATCATTCAAAGAAGGACTTAGAATGGGAGCAGAAATATTCCATAGTCTTAAAGCAGTACTAAAATCAAAAGGTCTTAATACTGCAGTAGGTGATGAAGGTGGATTTGCTCCAAACTTATCATCAAACGAAGAAGCTTTATCAACAATAGTAGAAGCTATAGAAAAAGCAGGATATAAGCCTTATGATGAAGTGAGATTAGCTCTTGATGTGGCAGCAACTGAAATATATGATAAAGAAAAGAAAGTATACACATTAGCAGCAGAAGGAAAGACATTGACTTCTGAAGAAATGATAGACTTTTACAGTAATCTAATAGAAAAATATCCTATAATTTCAATTGAAGATGGATTAGATGAAGAAGATTGGGATGGATGGAAACTGATGACAGAAAGATTAGGTAAGAAGATACAAATAGTAGGTGATGACTTATTTGTAACTAACACTAATAGACTGTCTAAAGGGATAAAAGAAAATGCAGCTAATTCTATTCTTATTAAATTAAACCAAATAGGTACTATAACTGAGACTTTAGATGCTATAGAAATGGCAAAAAGAGCAGGATACACTGCTGTTATTTCTCATAGATCAGGAGAAACATCAGATAATACAATAGCTGATTTAGTGGTTGCTACTAATGCTGGTCAAATTAAAACAGGTGCACCTTCAAGATCTGATAGAGTTTCAAAATACAATCAATTATTAAGACTTGAAGAATATTTATCTGGTACTTCAAAGTATGATGGAATAGATGCATTCTATAATTTAAAATAAAAAAATGCTAAAAACAATATGAAAAAGTTTCATAAATGATAAGGATAAAATTATCCTTATCATTTATGTGTTTATAATGATTATTTGATTGCTTTTATGGCAAAGCTATGTTAAAATAGGTTTGTTAATCGTATAATAGGAGGTGGGTTTATGAGTACAGCAGCAATTATTTTTACTGTATTATTAATCATAGCAAGTTTAGTACTAATTGCGAGTATCTTACTGCAATCTGGTAAGAGTGCAGGCTTATCAGGAAGTATTGCCGGTGGCGCAGAAAGTATCTGGGGAAAAAAACAAGGAAGAAGTTATGAAGCTATTCTTAGCAAATTAACTACAGTTTCTGCTGTAATATTTATTTTAGCAGCACTTGCATTAACAGCAGTACAATAAATAATAAGGAAAAGTTAAAGTACAAAGGAGGATATTAAATTGAATCTTATTTTTTTAGCACCAATAGTTGGTGTACTAGCCCTTATATTTGCTTTTTATAAATCAAATATAATAAATAAAGTAGACGTGGGCAATGACAGAATGAAAGAAATTTCTTCACATATTCATGAAGGAGCTATGGCTTTTTTATCTCGTGAATATAAATATTTAGTAATTTTTGTTGTAATTCTTTTTGTTGTTTTAGGAATTGGTATCGACTGGCCTACAGCTATGTCTTTCATAGTTGGAGCAGTTTTTTCAGCATTAGCAGGATTTTTTGGTATGAAAGTAGCTACAAAGGCTAATGTAAGAACAGCAAATGCAGCAAAAGAAAAAGGAATGAATAAAGCTTTATCAGTAGCATTTTCTGGCGGAGCAGTAATGGGGATGAGTGTGGTAGGTTTAGGTCTACTTGGTATTGGCTCATTATATTATTTCTTTTCTAAAGATGCAGAAGGTCTAGCAGAAGCACAAAAAGCAGCTAGTTACATAACTGGCTTTGGTCTAGGAGCTTCATCTATAGCTTTATTTGGACGTGTAGGTGGAGGAATATATACAAAGGCAGCAGATGTTGGAGCTGACCTTGTTGGTAAAGTAGAAGCTGGAATACCAGAAGATGACCCTAGAAACCCTGCAGTTATAGCTGACAACGTAGGGGATAATGTAGGTGACGTTGCTGGTATGGGTGCTGACTTATTTGAATCATATGTTGGTTCAATTATATCAGCTATAACTCTTGGACTTGTAGCATATGCGGATAATTTTGATATGGCAATGAATGCAGCTATGTTCCCATTATTATTAGCTGCAACAGGAATAATTGCTTCTATAATAGGAACATTCTTTGTAAGAGCAGGAGAAAATTCAGATCCACAAAAATCACTTAATATGGGTACTTTAGTGAGTGGAGTTTTAACAGTAATTGTTGCATTTTTCTTAAGTAATTCATTACTTGAAACATTAGATCCATTCTTTGCTATAGTAACAGGTTTATTAGTTGGTATTATAGTAGCTAAAATAACTGAATATTATACATCAACAGAGTACAATCCAGTTAAAAGAATTGCAGATGAGTCAGAAACTGGATCATCAACAAATATTATAAGTGGATTATCTGTAGGTATGCAATCTACAGCATTACCAATACTTGTTATATCTGGAGGAATTTTAATTGCATACAATGTAGCAGGTTTATATGGAATTGCTCTTGCGGCAGTTGGAATGCTTTCTACTGCAGGAATGACTGTAGCAGTAGATGCATATGGTCCAATAGCAGATAACGCTGGTGGTATTGCTGAAATGTGTGAACTACCAAGTGGTGTTCGTGATATTACAGATAAATTAGACTCTGTAGGAAATACTACGGCTGCAATAGGTAAAGGATTTGCAATAGGTTCAGCAGCACTTACATCTCTTGCATTATTTGCATCTTATACAAAAGCAGTAAACTTAGATTCAATTAATCTTACTGAACCAACAGTTATAGTAGGTCTTTTAATAGGAGGTATGCTTCCTTTCTTATTCTCAGCTATAACTATGAAAGCAGTAGGAAAAGCTGCATTCAGTATGATAGAAGAAGTTAGAAGACAATTTAAAACTATACCTGGACTTATGGAAGGTAAAGCGAAACCTGAATATAAAAAGTGTGTTGATATAAGTACAACAGCAGCACTTAAAGAAATGATTATACCAGGACTTTTAGCAGTACTTGCACCTTTAGTAACAGGTCTTGTATTAGGAGTTGAAGCATTAGGTGGTTTACTTGCAGGAGCATTAGCAACAGGAGTTCTTATGGCTATATTTATGGCTAATGCAGGTGGAGCATGGGATAATGCTAAGAAATATATTGAAGAAGGAAATCATGGTGGAAAAGGTAGTGAAGCTCATAAAGCAGCAGTTGTAGGAGATACAGTAGGAGATCCATTCAAAGATACATCAGGACCTTCAATCAATATTCTTATAAAGTTAATGACTATTGTTGCATTAGTATTCGCACCATTATTCATATAAAAGTTTAAATAAGAAAAGACAATCAATATTGATTGTCTTTTTCTATTTAATAGCTTAATTTACATAATTATAAATAAAAATTAATGATAAGGGTAAATATATAAGTAAACACAGTATAATGGAGGTAAAATTATGAACATAAAAAATAAAATATTGAGATTTATGAAAGAACAAGCATATAAGCCTGTAAAGAAGGAAGAACTAGCAAATATATTTGATATTGAAAAAAATCAACTAAAAGAATTTTATAGTATATTAGATGAAATGGAAAAAGAGTGTTCTATTGTTAAAACACGAGAAGAAACATATGGAGTTCCTGAAAAATTAGGACTTAGATTTGGAAAAATACAAGGAAATTCTAGAGGGTTTGGATTTTTAATACCAGATGATATTGAAAGTAGAGATGTATTTTTATCTCCTAACAATTTAAATGGAGCATTACATAATGATAGAGTTTTAGTAAGACTTTATAAAAAGGGAGATGAAGACAAAAGACCAGAAGGTGAAGTAATAAGAATAGTTGAAAGAGGAAATAAAAATATAGTAGGTATCTTTCAAAAAAGCAAAAACTTTGGATTTGTAGTTCCAGATGATGAGAAAATAAGTGTAGATGTATTTATACCTAAGTCAGAGTTTCAAGGTGCAAAAGATGATGATAAAGTAGTAGTAGAAATAACTAAATGGCCAGAGAAAAGAAGAAATCCAGAAGGAAAGGTAATTGAAGTTCTAGGAAATGTTAATGATGTAGGTACAGACATATTGTCTATTGAAAGAAAATATAATTTATCAGAAACATTCCCTGAAGAAGTTATGTTAGATGCAGAAAATATTTCAGAAACAATTCCAGAAAGAGAAATAAGTAGAAGACTAGATTTAAGAGATAAAAAGATATTTACAATAGATGGAATAGATGCAAAAGATTTAGATGATGGAATATCTGTTGAAAAATTAGAAAATGGAGAGTATATTTTAGGGGTTCATATAGCTGATGTAACACATTATGTTCATGAAAATTCAACAATAGATAAAGAAGCATATAAAAGAGGTACTAGTGTATATTTAGTAGATAGAGTTATACCTATGTTACCTAGAAAACTCTCTAATGGCATGTGTAGTTTAAATCCAAAAGTTGATCGTTTAACATTAAGTGTATTTATGACTATAGATAAAAATGGCAAAATAAAAGACCAGAATATAAAAGAAACAGTTATAAATAGTAAAGCAAGATTAAATTATAAAGATGTATCAGATATATTAGAAAATAATGATAAAGAATTAATAGAAAAATATAATGAATTTATAGATGAATTTAAACTAATGGAAGAATTAAGTAAGATTCTAAGGAGAAAAAGAGAACAAAGAGGAAGTATAGATTTTGACTTTGATGAAGCTAAAATAATTTTAGATACAGAAGGAGATCCAGTAGAAATCAAGAAATATGAAAGAAGGATTTCTAATAGAATAATAGAAGAATTTATGCTGGCAGCAAATGAAACTATAGCAGAATATATGTATTGGACTCAAACTCCTTTCTTATATAGAATACATGAGGATCCTGATGAAGACAGAATAGAAGACTTTAAAAAGTTTATATATAATTTTGGATATAAGCTCAAAGGTAATGATGAAGATATTCATCCAAAACAATTACAAGAGTTACTTGAAAAGATAGAAGGGAAAAAAGAAGAAACAGTTATTAATACTATTATGCTTAGATCTCTAAAAAAAGCTGAGTATTCTAATGAAAGAAAAACTCACTTTGGATTAGCTGCTAAGTATTATACCCACTTTACTTCACCTATAAGAAGATATCCAGATTTAACTATTCATAGAATAATTAAATGGTTTATAAATAATGAAATAGATGAAAAGAAAAAAACAAAATTAGAAAAGAAATTACCAAAGATAGCAGAACATTGTTCTTCTACAGAAAGAATAGCTGATGAAGCAGAAAGAGAAACAGATGAACTTAAGATGGTAGAGTACATGTCTAAGAGAATTGGTGAAGAATATGAAGGAGTTATATCAGGAGTTACTTCATTTGGTTTATTTGTAGAATTAGATAATACTATAGAAGGTTTAGTTCATGTAAGTACACTTACTGATGGATACTATCATTATGATGAAAAGAATTATTCTTTAGTTGAAGAAAGAACAAAGAAAACTTATAGAATAGGAGATATTGTAAAAATAAGAGTAGTGAATACTAATATTGCAAAGAGGGAAATAGACTTTTTATTAGTTGAAGAAAAAGAATAAACATACAAATAAAGGGGGAAATATATCATGTATCTGATATAATAGTATTATAAATTTTAAAGGGTGTATGGTATGAGTATAAATTTAAAAAAGCTTCCAGAACTACCTGGGGTTTATATTTTTAAAGATAAATATAAAAATATAATATATATAGGAAAATCAAAATGTCTTAAAAAAAGAATAAAACAGTATTTTTATAAATCTAAAAATGATTCTAGGAAAATTGAGAATTTAAAATTCAATATATATGATTTAGATTATATTGTAACTGATACAGAGCTTGAAGCATTGATACTTGAAAGTAAAATGATAAAAAAACATAAGCCTAAATATAATAGTTTACTTAAAGATTTTAAATCTTATCCCTATATAAAAATAACTAATGAAGAGTTTCCAATTATTAAAACATGCTATAAAATAAAAGATGATAATGCATTATATTTTGGACCATATAATAGAAAAAACTTAGTATATGGAGTAGTAGAATATATAAATGAATTGTTTCCTATTAGGAAATGTGGAAACAATAAAAAAAAGAAACCTTGCCTATATTATCATTTGGGCAAATGTCTATGTCCTTACAGTAGAGAAAGTGATATAAAAGTTGAGTATGAACATATGATAAATAAAATAATAAATATTTTAAATGGAGATGGAAAATATTTATTAAAAGACTTAGAAGAAAAAATGAACTACTATTCTAAGAATCTAAATTTTGAGAAAGCAGCTAATTATAGAGACAAATTATCTAAGTTTAGAACTTTAATATACAACCAAAAAATAATTTCAAAAGCTTTATCTCAAAGAGAAATAATTATAGTAGAAAGAGATATAAAAACTAATAAGAAAATATATTTTATAAGAGGTGGAAGAATACTCCATACATTTAGCATATCAAGTATAAATGAAAATGTGTATGGAGATATAAGAGAGTTTTTATATCCTTTAATCAATAAACAAAAATCATATCAAGAAATATTACTTCAAGAACAAATAGATGAAGCACAGATAATTGAAACTTGGGTAAATAATAATGATGTAAAGTATGTAGATGTTGAAGAAAGTATGGATATAAATACATTAACAAATAAAATTTATACTGTACTTTCCATTCTAGATAAAGATAAGAATGTTGTGTAGATTTGACAAAATAGCGTATTGATGGTATTATATTAAATGGACAATAAAGTTCAGTGGGTGATTATATGGCAAAAGAAAGCATTAAAATTGTATCAAAAAATAGAAAAGCAAGACATGAATATTTTATTGAAGAAGTGTATGAAGCAGGTATTGCTTTATCTGGTACAGAAGTAAAATCAATACGTAAAGGTAAAGTAAACATAAAAGAAAGCTATGCTTCTATTGATAATGGAGAAGCTTATATTAACGGTATGCATATAAGCCCATATGAACAAGGAAATATTTATAATAAAGATCCATTAAGAAAAAGAAAACTTCTTTTGCATAAAGGAGAAATTCGCAAACTTATTGGATATACTTCTCAACAAGGCTATTCACTTATACCTTTAAGTGTTTACTTTAAAAATGGTTTAGTGAAACTTGAAATAGCAATAGCTAAAGGTAAAAAGTTATATGATAAAAGACATGATATAGCTAAAAAAGATGCTAAGAGAAGAATGGAAAAATATATGAGTCCAAAGAATTATTAATATATGGGGGCGACCTGGCTTCGACGGGGGTACGGAGTATGGAGTAGCCGGAGGTTGTCGCCAAACAACCTAAAAAGTGGCAACTTAAATTAAACGCAGACGAAAATTACGCATTAGCTGCCTAATAAAGGTAGCTCACTTACTCTAATAGTCCCGCCTATTAGAGATTAAGTGTCATTATAAGCGGGGCCCTGCTTAAGGGATTCTCTGACCTTAAGTTAGTATAATTAGAGATAGTTCATCATTTAGCCTGTTGCTTGGCGATTTGATGGATGAAATTAAAGAAGCAACTGTTTCGGGAGAAACTCCATATGAAGTACCTTCGGACGTGGGTTCGATTCAGAAAGAGTCGCCTGCTAAAGTGATTTAGCAGTGAAAATCTGGCTTTATCGGTGAAGGCTAAGGACGATCTAAGCTAATACCGAGGGGTATGTAGAGAAATCTAACAGCCCTGTATCGACTTATAGGCTACTAAGTCAATTAGATATGTAGCACTAGGATAGAAGTAGTGATTGGAAACAATCAAATAATAGCTTCTATAATACGCCAGAGAGGTTTATAAAATTAAACTTCAAGATATAGTCAGTGCCTTTAGGAAACTATAGGATAAAACGTCCCACCGCCTCCACCATAACATAAAGCCTTGATTTCAATTGAAATCAAGGCTTTTATAATGCCATGAATTCTTTATAAAATTGTTCTTTTCTTTTTCTCAATTCATCATTGTATTTTCCATTTCTAGGAGTAATCTTCTTGTATTTTTCTAATATTAATTTTGCTCTGGATTTTTTTTCTATCTATAACTAAATAAGGTTCAATCTCTTTAAGTAGAACTAGAGCATCGTTGTAAATTACTCTATAAGTAAATGAATCTTTATGTTTTTCTTTATTATAATTTTTCTTTGATATTATTTTTCCCATTTTAGTTACAGTTTTTATCCAATCTAGCAACTCTGTATCTGTAGAATCAACAGATACACAAGGAGAATGGTATTGGTTACTATGAAATCTTGTAAGCATAATACTTCCTTCTCCATCAATTATCCCTGCAATATAGGCTTTTTCAGTTTCTGTCATAAGAAATCTCCTTTCTGAAATTTAGTTGAATTTTATTGAGTTTTATAATTTGGAATTATTTTTCAAATATAAATAATTCTTCTACTGTAGTATTAAGCAATCTAGCAAGTTTTATTGCTAATTCTAATGATGGGTCATATTTATTATTTTCAATAGCATTAATTGTTTGTCTTGTTACACCTACGGATTTTGCTACATCTTCTTGTCTAAATTTAAGTTCTTTTCTTAGTTTTTTTATATTATTCTTCATCTTTGCCAAGCTTCCATTTCAAATAAGTTTGAAGTCCTAAAAAAATAAGATTTTGGCTTATAAGTAGTATAAATGGAATACTAGTTTCCCTAGTATTTATAAAGTTAACAATTGACCAAACAAATAAAAATATAACTGTATAGAACCACGCCCATTTTATAGATATTAAGCTAATCTGCATTTCCATTTCATCCATTTTTCTCATATAAGAAAACCTCCTTAATAGTTTTAAAACGTAAAAGGTTTTTTACATATTTACCTTAACATTATTATAGATATATGTCAAATAAGTTTTACATTATTAAAATATAATAACAGAAATTAAAGATGAAAATGCTTATATTATTTTTAAATTAGCAAGTATGGAGAGATTATTTAAAAATAAATTAACTGGTTGAATTAATGAATGTATTGAATAAACTACTATTCTTTTTACTAATTCCTGGAATACATATAAATAGTTATAATAGAAGATTCCATAAATTTTTTATAAGATCCTCGATCAAATATTCAGTCACATAGTGTAATAATCTAATATTATTATAGACATGTTTGGTAATATATGGTATAATATAACACAGTAAAGCATTCTGAATATTCAACCAATGTTTATGCTAATAAATTTTAAAAAAGTATTTTAATTATTATTAATATCATTATTTTAGTTTTAATAACAGTAGATTTTAGTATTAGTTACTGGGAACCCTATTATAAGTAAGAGTTCTAAGAAAATAAGAAGTATATAAAAGGGAGTTTTAAGAATGAAAAAAATTTTATTAATAGCTATAATTGTTTTAATATTAACTGGCTGTTCAACAGAGAACTCTCAAGAAGGCATAATAGCAACTTTTGATGGATACACCATTACAGAAAAAGATATTGAAGAAGAGATAATATCAAGAAAAATAACAGATTTGATGAGAAAAAAATTAAATGATTTGAATTCTATACAAGAAAAAGATATTAGAGACTTTTATTTAAACTCTTTTAATGTTGAAGAAAAAGATTTAACAGAATATCAGAAACAATTCATTAGATATCATGAAAGACAATTTGACTATGATATTACAAAAAATGAAGCTTTCAATATAGTATTAAGAGATAAAATATTATATAAGACAGCAATTACAAAGGGATATGAAAAAACTTCAGAAGAAGAAGCATTAAACATGATAAAAAAAGCAAACGAAACCAGTGAAAAGTTTATAGGAGAAGATAAGGATAAACTCATACCGGAATTTTCAGCCTATGAAGATGAAGTAGTAAAGGATTATGGATATGAGTCCTATGATGAATATGAAAAAAGCAGATTAGATAAATTATCAGAACTAATTACTATAAATAAAATGGAAAAACAATTTATAAATGAAATAAGGTCAAATTCAAACCTTACAAATGAACAAAAAGTGATATATCCTATAACTAGTTGGGAGAACTATACTGAACATTTAATAAAAGATGAAAACATAGATATAGTAAATAAAAACTATAGCATAGAATATTATGGCAATATATGGACAGGAGATTTTTAATAATACAAGTTTATTGGAGGAATGAAAGACTAATTTGACTTAGAAAGAAAAAGATTAATAGAAGAATACAAGAATTAAGCTATGGATGAAGATACTATAGATGCTCTTATAGAAGATGAGCCTAAAAATTGCCCTCTGCAAAAAGCAGAGGGTTAATTAATTATAAATATAAAGTATAATATAAGTAGGAGTAAAAAGGAGGTTAAGGCTTTGAAATAGAATATAGGTATAGAGCCTCCAGACAATATTATGGTTATAGCTCCTAGAAATACCAAATCTGAAGACATATTAAGGATAGTGAAATCAAAAGCTAAGTTTAATATAGAAACTAATACAAAAGAACAAGAAAAATTTAAAATTGCTATGGGAAATTGGTATAGAATTATGGTATCAGAATGAATTTATAAACATTTGAAACTTTTGATTTAAATAAAAATAAATGGATAATATATATACGTTAAAGAAAGGATGAATATATATGAAAAACTTATTATATAAAGCAGCAAAGATAGCCATAGGTGTTATATTATCTATTTTTATAGCAAATATTATTGGTTTAAAATATGCTGCAACAGCAGGAGTAATATGTATGCTTAGTATTTTGGATACAAGAACTCAGACCTATATTGTAGGGATTAAAAGACTTATGACATCATTAATAGCAATAGTCTTAGCTACTATTCTATTTAGAGTAGGTGGACATAATCTGTTTGTGTTAGGTGTGTTTTTAATGATATTTATACCTATACTAACTATTTTAAAAAGTACAGAGGGAATGGCAGTTAGTACAGTTTTGGTAACCCATATTTACGATATTAATACATTGAGTTGGGATATCATGACCAATGAAATCGGAATATTACTAATTGGAATTTTAGTAGCATGGGCTATGAACATTCATATGCCTAATAGGGAAAAGGAAATAAGAAACAAACAATTTGAAGTAGAAAGTCTAATAAGGACTGTACTATATAATATGAAATTAGAATTATTAAATCAATGTTCAATAGAATTACAAGAGAATAGTTTGGAAAGTCTAGATGAAACTTTAACAGAAGGTATGGATTATGCTATTAATTTTAATAATGACTTCATATTAAAAGATAATAGTTATTTTATAAAATACTTTAATATGAGAAGACAACAGTATCAGATCCTGTTAAATATGCAAAACCATATTAAGGAAGATTTTATAACTGTTGAAAAGGCAAAACCATTAAGTGATTTTACTGAAAGGCTAGCTAAAGAGTTAGATGAATGTAATACAGGGGAGGATCTCTTAAAACAAGCAGATAAACTAAAGGATTATTATAAGAATAGTCAACTGCCTAGAACGAGAAAAGAGTTTGAAAATAGAGCTATTTTATATCAATATTTTAATGACTTGATATATTTTATTGAAGTTAAATTGAATTTCATGAGAGAATATGGGGAAATAAAGTATTGTGATTCAGGAGAATAATAGGTTAATGATAAGTAGAAAAGTGTTACTAGATATGTTACTAGATAAGATTATAATAAAAGATAAACTTAAGAGTTAATGTAGTGTAATAATCTAATATTATTATAGTTATATTTGCTAGTATATGGTATAATATAACACAACAAAATATTCTAAATATTCAACTATTATTATATAATATGAGTTTAAAACTATAAGGGGGGATTACTATGAAAAAATATAGAAGAGTAATTATATTTGGCATTGCTGAAATATTATACTTTATAATAATAGGTAAGAATGATATACAGTTTACATTTATTTTATGGGCTATTCTATCTATATTTATGCTTATGCCTTATCTAAAAGATGGAAAAAAATTAAGTTTAGGAGATGGGGGATTAGTAGGTAGAACAACAGTTAATTCTAGCTCTTACATAGATAGAATGTATGGAAAGAAAATGGGAGAATCAGTTGCTACAAAAGAGGACAAAAAAACAGATAATCAAAGTAGAGTAATTGAAGGCACATCTTTTGTGGAATATATTTGGTACGGATATATTTTATTTAATGGCATAGGGTTCATTATAGTAAAATTTTTGTTATAATAGATTAACTGATAATATTAATAGAGAGATAAAAAGAAAAGAATACTATATTAACCTATAGTATTCTTTCCTTTTCATTTATTTATAGTTTAAAATTTATATTTATTTTGTATTTCATGTATTTTTTCTATTATTTTATTATATAGTTCATCTGAACTTTTATGTCCTTTTATATTTTTGTATATTAATGATGAAATTAGCTCTTCATCGTGTTTGATTATAAATATTCCACTATTTAATAATTCATAATAAGCTTTCAGTATTTTTTCATTTTCAATATTCTTATAATACTCATTTATTACTTTGTTTTTTTTCTTGTAATATTCAACCTGGTAATTTTCTTTTTGTGAAAGTTCAAGTAATAATTCACTAGTTTCAACAGCTTTCTGGGGGTTTACAAATAAATAATCTATTAGAAGTATATCTAAGTTAACAAAACTTTTATCTTGGGATTGTTGTAATTCTCTCAAAGTAATAGCTTCATTAATTTTTAATTGTTTTTCATAAACTAAAGCTAATTGATGTATTGCTATTTCATCATTAGGTACTTTATCGAAATAAGATTTATAATGATTTTCAGCTTTTTTAAAATCATTATTTCTATAATATAAATATGCTAACTTTTTAATTGATTTAGTATCATTAGGATATTTTTCAACATACTTTTCAAGGTTACTAATTTCATCATTCAAATCATTACTATTAACTTTACTATTTTCATAGTCTTTTATTTGTTTTCTAAGTTCAGTTTCAAATTGTTCAATACTCATGCCTACAACATTTTCAAAGGCATCATAAAATTCTAAC
The DNA here is from genome assembly GCF_900626135.1 of Senegalia massiliensis. Lineage (NCBI taxonomy): Bacteria > Bacillati > Bacillota > Clostridia > Eubacteriales > Clostridiaceae > Senegalia > Senegalia massiliensis. Next base: position 123,019 of record NZ_LR130786.1, on the reverse strand, counting down.
TCTTTTGTTTTTATAAGAATATCTTGTATAGCTTTTTCACCTGATATTTCAATTATCTTTTCTACAGCATAATAACTCTGCAAATAAAACTTATTATCAACTTTACCTGAAAACTTATCCATATCTTTAAAATCCATTATTTCATCTAATGATGCACCATTATAATGTCTGCCGTGTGTCCTAACACTATAGTCTGATATCCCCTCTATAAACCATGTAGGTAAACTTAAAAAGTCCACATCATTTTGGTTGCAAAATGAATGTGTTTTAAAGTGAATATATTCATGTATAAATACTGCAGGTGTAATATCTTCTAAATTTATGTATATTGCTTGTTCATAATACATGCCAGAACCCATTATTGGTAAATTTAAATGTTGTTTTATAGAATTATCAAACTCTTTTTTAGAACTAAATATTATAATATCTAGTGGATAATTCTTAGTTTCTCCTAATATACTGTAGGATTCATCTTCACCTTTTTTTATCCAATTAATGATAGATTCTTTTTCTGTATCAAAATCTTTTTGATTATGATATAAAGTGATATTATCAAAATCATTTAGTGTAGCTTTATGCCCCATTTGATTAATTACACTAAGATTTCTTTTGTTGGAATAGTTATTAGATGATAAAGCTGAATTTGTTTTTTTATTATTATTCAATAAGCCTTTATTAAACGAGAAAACTGTAAAGATTATTAATAAAAATATAATTGGTAATAAATAAAATATTTTAATATTTTTCTTCACTTTAAAAATCCTTTCTAATATAATTTGTAAAAATATTTGGAATTATAGCCTTATTATATCATAAATTAACTTTATTTGTTAAAAATCCGAAGGCGGAAATGATTGTTAAATAAATTACAAAACCTTAACAAGAATACTTATAATTCATATTGACAAAAAAATCACAATAAACTATACTTTAATCATAGAATATAAAGAAGCATTATATAGCTTTAAAATATTTTAAGGGGTGGATTATATGAAAACTATAGAGGTTTGTATTGGAAGTGCATGTCATCTAAAGGGAGCTTATAACATAGTTAATGGATTACAAAAATTAGTTGATGAAAAAAATTTAAAAGATGAAATTATTGTAAAAGCAGCTTTTTGTTTAGGTGAATGTACAAAAGCAGTTTCTACTAGGATAGATAATGGTCCAGTTATTTCAGTGGATGATAAAAATATAGAAGAATATTTTGAGAGAAATGTTTTAGGGAGGAAATAAAAATGAATTTTCTTAATTTCTCTAAAGCAAATTGTAAAAATTGTTATAAATGCTTGAGATATTGTCCAGTTAAAGCTATACAAATAAAAAATGAACAGGCTACAATTATAGAAGAAAGATGTATAGGTTGTGGCCAATGTATGAGAATATGTCCTCAAGATGCAAGGAAGGTAAAAAGTGATATTAAAAATGTTAAAAGAGTATTAAATGCTAATAGAAAAGTTGTAGTAAGTATTGCCCCATCTTTTAGTGCTGCTTTTAATGTAGATAATCCCTTGAAAATTATAAGAGGACTTGAATTATTAGGTTTTAATAACATTGAAGAAACAGCAATAGGAGCTCAAGTTGTGACTGAATTATATAGAGATTTTATAAAAGAGAATAATCTTAAAAATATAATAACAACTAGTTGCCCATCCTCATGTTATTTAATTGAAAAATACTTTCCAAATCTTATTGATTATACTATTCCTGTAGTATCTCCTATGCTTGCTCATGGTAAGTTAATAAAGAAAAAATATGGTATGGATTCTTTTGTAGTTTTTATTGGACCATGTACTGCCAAAAAAATAGAATCAGATAATTTCCAACATAAAGGTGTTATAGATGCCGTATTAAATTTTGAAGAAATATTAGAATGGTTTGAAGAGGAAAAAATATATTTAAATAATTTAACTCCAAAAGAATTTGATAACACTTCAGATATTAATAGTTTAAAATATCCATTAAAAGGTGGAGTAATAGGTAACTTATTACAAGATGAATTTAAAGAAAAATATAGTCTTATAACAGTTGATGGAATTGAAGAATGTATGCAAGTGTTTGAATCATTACAAAACAATACTTTAGAAAATGTAGTAGTTGAAGCACATGTTTGTACAGGGAGTTGTATAGGTGGGGCTGCTATGCCAAAGGAACAAAATGACTTTTATAAGAAAAAACTACGTGTATCAAAATATATTTCAGATAAAAATTCATCAATAGAAGAAAATACAGAAATAAATATAAAAAATGACTATGAAATAAAAGATTTTATTAAAAACATGTATGATAGATCATATTTTAAAGGAAAAGTATCAGAAGAGAAAATAACAAAAGTATTAAATGAAATGGGCAAATATACAAAATTAGATGAGTTGAATTGTGGTGCTTGTGGATATGACAGTTGCAGGAAAAAAGCTATTGCAATAATAGAAGGTATGGCAGAAAAAAATATGTGCCTTCCTTATATGAGAAGCAAAGCTGAGAGTTTAAAAAATATTATATTTGAAAATAGCCCTAATGCAATAATTTTAATGGATAGTGAACTAAATATAATTGAGTTCAATCCATCTGCTGAAAATTTTTTTGGTGTTGAAAGTAATGAAATAAAATTCAAGCCAATATCAAAATTATTAGATGATGAAATATTTTATAGGGTGAAAATGGATAAAAAAAATATATATAGACAAAAGGTATATTATGATAAATACAATAAAGTCGTGCTTCAAAATATACTTTATTTAGAAAAACAAAATGTTGTCTTGTCTATAATGGTAGATGCAACAAACGAAGAATCAAATAAAAAAGAATTAAACAGGGTAAAAGAGCAAACAATTGATGCAGCTCAATCTGTAATAGAAAAACAAATGAGAGTGGCCCAAGAAATAGCTAGTTTATTAGGAGAAACTACAGCTGAAACTAAAGTTATTCTCACTAAGTTAAAAAATATATCTAATGGAGAAATGGGGGAGCTTTAATGAGTTACTTCATTGATGTAGCATACGATAATTTAAATAAAAAAGATGAAGAATTATGTGGTGATAAAGTAGAGATAGTAAAAGACGAAAAAAATATAATAATAGTTTTATCAGATGGGTTAGGAAGTGGAGTAAAGGCAAATATACTATCAACATTAACAAGTAAAATAGCTGTGACTATGCTTAAAGAAGGATCAAGTCTTATAGAAACAATTAAAACAATAAGTAATACTTTACCAGTATGTAGTGTTAGAAAACTTGCATATTCTACTTTTACTATAGTTAAAATTACAGAGGATGGGTTTGTATATATTGCAGAGTATGATAATCCTCCGTATTTTTTTGTTAAAAATAAAAAAATTATCCATAATTCTAAAAGAGATATTATTATAGATAATAAAGTAATTAAAGAAAGTAAATTCAAATTAGAAAAAGATGATTTACTTACAATTGTATCAGATGGAGTGATACATGCTGGTGTAGGTAAAACTTTAAATTTAGGATGGCAATGGGAGAATGTAGCTGATTATATTCAAAGTATGTCTAAAATTAAAAAAACTGCTAAAAGCATAAGCAAAGAACTTATATGTGTATGTGATAATTTATATGCTAATCGTCCAGGAGATGACACTACTGCTATTGCTATAAAGGTTAAAGAACCAGAATATATTTCTTTATTTACAGGGCCTCCTGAAAATAAATATGATGATTCAAATACCGTTATAAAATTCATGCAATCAAAAGGTAAAAAAATTGTATGCGGAGGAACTGCATCTAAGATTGTTGCTAGAGAAATAAAATCTGACTTAAATGTTAAGCTTGATACTATGTCAATAGATGTACCTCCAATTGCAGAAATAAAAGGAATAGATTTAGCTACTGAAGGTGTTCTTACATTAAGTAAAACTGTAGAAAAAATAAGAAACTTCATAGATCCAAATACCAATGTAAATCAAAATAGGTTATTTAATAATAAAGATGGAGCTTCAATGTTAGCAAATAATTTAATAAATAATTGCACGCATTTAAACTTATGGGTAGGAAAAGCAATAAACCCTGCTCATCAAAATCCTAATTTACCAATTGATCTGAGTATAAAATTAAAAGTTGTAGATGAATTAATAATGTTAATGAAAAAATTAGGCAAAAAAGTTATTATAAATCATGTTTAAATATGGGGTGAAAAAAATGCGAAAGTTTGAAAACTATGTTCAAGAAATAAAATATGAAGTATTAAGAGAGGTATCAAAGCTTACTCTTTCTGGAGAGTTAAATGATAAAATAAATGGAATTCCTAATGTTATTGATCCTGGTCCTGAACCAAGAACAAGGTGTTGTATACACAAGGAAAGAGCAATAACAGTTGAGAGGGTAAAGTTAGCTCTAGGGGGAAATAAAGAAAATGATAATATAATAGAAGTATTAGATGAAGCTTGTGATGAATGTCCAATAGATAGATTTGTGGTGACTGAAGCATGTAGAGGTTGCCTAGCACATAGATGTACTGGTGTATGTCCAAAAGGTGCAATACATTTTATAAATCATAGAGCATATATAGACCAAAATAAATGTATAGAATGTGGGAAATGTAAATCTGCTTGTCCATATAATGCTATTTCTGATGTAATGAGGCCATGCAGAAGAGCTTGTAATGCAAATGCATTATCTATAAATTCAAATAAAAAAGCAGTTATAGATAATGAAAAGTGTATACAATGTGGAGCATGTGTATATCAATGTCCTTTTGGTGCTATAATGGATAAATCATATATTGTAGAAACATTAGAATTATTGAAACAGTCAAGAACAGATGAAAATTTACATGTATATGCAATAATAGCACCTGCCATATCTAGTCAATTCACCTATGTAGATATATCACAAGTTATTACAGGAATCAAAAAAATTGGATTTCATGATGTGGTAGAAGTAGCCTTAGGTGCTGATATTGTATCATTACATGAAACAGATGAATATTTAAAAACCATAGATAATAATGGAGTAATGACAAGCTCTTGTTGCCCAGCTTTTGTATCTTATATAGATATAAATTATCCTGAATTAAAAGATAAAGTATCGAGTACTGTATCTCCAATGATAGCTGTATCTAGACTAATAAAAAAAATAGATGATAAAGCAAAAATAGTATTCATTGGTCCATGTACTGCTAAAAAGATGGAGATGAAAAGAGCAGATGTAGTAGGAAGTACAGACTATGTAATAACTTTTGAAGAACTTACCGCAATGCTTGATGCAGCAAATATCAAATTGGAAGAATGTGAAAAAGGATTACTTAATAATGCATCTTTCTATGGAAGAATATTTGCTCGTACAGGTGGTTTAGCTGAATCTATAGAGCATATCATTGAAGAGGAAAATTTAGAAGTTAGATTTAATCCTATTAGCTGTGATGGCATAGAAGAATGTGATAAAGCTTTAAAATTAGCAAAATTTAAAAAAACGGATAAAACATTTATTGAAGGTATGGCTTGCAAAGGTGGATGTATAGGAGGAGCAGCATCTATCACACATGGTCCTAAAGATAGACGAGAAGTTGATAATTATGCTAAATTAGCACTTGAAACAAAAGTTAAAGATTCAGTTAGAATTTTTAATAAAGAAAATATAGATTTACACAGAAAAACAACATAGATTAAAATGCTGCACATGAATTTGTGCAGTATTTTAATTATTTGTAGAACATATGATTATCAATTTCTAATATGAATTCTCTATTATTAATTATCCAATTTGAATTTGCAGTATCTGGATTTAGAAAAAATAATGAATTACCTACTGGTTTTTTACCTTCTAAAGCATCTAGAGCTGCTTTCATACTATCTTCTGATGGAGTATTAATAATAGAACCAGTTGAAACTGGAGTGAATTGTGATGTGTTTTTATTTTGTTCAAATATTACTTCTTTAATAGTGTCAGGAAATTTATTTGAATTTACTCTATTCATAACAACGCTCCCTACAGCTACTTTCCCATCATAAGATTCACCTTTAGATTCAGCATGTATTATTCTAGATAGCCAATAAAAGTCATCGTAAGAATAAATTTTATATTCATTTAAATTATTTTTATTATAATTATCAGTATTAACTCCTAAAACTCCTATAGGATATATTTTTCCATCACTAATTTTATATTTCATATTAAAATCATTATTTTTATAAAGTATTGACTTATTATGAAAATATTTAGGCATTGTAATTAAATTGTTTTTAATATTTGGATATGAATTAAATTTTTCAGCAAACATAAAATTTGGAGATAGAATAAATATTAATATGACAGCAATTAATTTTATCTTTAACATAAATTTTCTTTCCATTATTTTCACCTCTTTTAAATAAAAAAATATTAATTTTCAGTTACAATAGAGTATACCCAATCAATATTATTTTAAAAATTTCTTGCATATAACTGGAAAATAAATTATAATGTTTATAAGAATTTTCAAAAAATATAGAAAAGGAAGTGAAAAGATGAAAAAAATTGGATTGCTGCCTAAACTAATCATAGGAATCATTTTAGGTATTATTATTGGTCTTATTTCAAAGCAATTAGGAAACTTTATTGTAGTTAGATTTCTTAGTACTTTTGGAAACATATTTAGTAATTTTTTAAACTTTATTATTCCTTTAGTAATAATTGGATTTGTAGCTCCAGGTATTGCTGAACTTGGTAGAGGAGCAGGGAAATTACTTGGTATAACAGCTTTATTTGCATATGTATCAGCCGTTGTAGCAGGTGTAATGGCATTTTTTATAGGTTCTGCAATACTTCCAAATGTAATAACAAGTGGTGATTTGGCATCAACTAGTGAAGTAAATGTATCTCCATATTTTGAAATAACGATAGATCCCATGATGGGAGTTATGACTGCACTTGTAACAGCTTTTGTATTAGGTCTTGGGATGGCTTATATTAAAAGACAAAAATTATTAGAAGTTATGCAAGATTTTCAATCTATTATTCAAGGCGTAATAAACTATGTATTAATCCCTCTTATTCCACCATATATAGCAAGTATATTTTCTAAAATAACAGCTACTGGTGAAATATTTAATACAATAAAAACTTTTTCATCAGTATTTATATTATTAATAACACTTCAAATTATATATATTATTGTTCAATATTCTATAGCTTTTTTCTATACTGGAAAAAGCCCTGTAAAGAGTATAAAGAATATGTTACCAGCGTATTTTACAGCTTTAGGAACTCAATCATCAGCGGCTACTATACCTGTAACTATACAATCTGCAAAGAAGAATGATTTAGATGAAGATATAATTGACTTTGTAATTCCTCTTGGTGCTACAATTCATCTTGCAGGAGATACTATTACTCTAGTGCTTGCTTCTATGGGTGTAATGTTAATGAATGGAACTACTCCTACCTTTGCTACAATGTTCCCATTTATACTTATGCTCGGTGTAACTATGGTTGCAGCTCCAGGAATACCAGGAGGAGGAGTAGTTGCTGCATTAGGATTATTAGAAACAATGCTTGGATTTGGTGCTCAAAAACAAGCTCTTATGATAGCACTTCATTTTGCGCAAGATAGTTTTGGTACTGCAACAAATGTAACAGGTGATGGGGCTATTGCAATAATTATAAACAAATTTGCAAAAATGACCAAAAAAGAAAAAGTATGATATAAAAAGATTTGTCATATCTTGATATGACAAATCTTTTTTAATTTAATAAAATATTTAGTATAATAGTTATTTATGGATATATATTAATATAATAGTAAAAAAGGGGTGATAGTATGTGGTCTAGAAGTGAATTAAAGTTAAATGCAAAAGCTGTACTTAAAAAATCTTATTGGAAAGCATTTATTGTAAGTATAGTAATTGCTTTAGCTGGAGGAAACAATTGGTTTTCTGGAGGAGGATCTGGAGGAGCTACTAGTGGTAGCAATGAATTTAGCAATAATACAAATTCAATTCCTAGTGAAATTTTTCCAGAAATAATATTTATTATATTATTTGTAGCTTTATCAGTTATTGCTGTTGTTATGATTTTTAGAATATTTCTTGGATATCCACTTGAAGTAGGAGGTAAAAGATACTTTGTAAGTTCTACTGAATACGAATTTAATATGAATTATTTAGGATACATATTTGAAAAAGGAATATATTTAGATACAATTAAAACTATGCTTTTAAGAGGAGTATATAATTTCTTGTGGTATTTGTTATTAATAATACCTGGAATAATCAAAGGATATTCTTATAGCATGGTACCATATATATTAAGTGACAATCCTAATATAGGAGCTAAAAGAGCAATAGAACTTAGTCAAGATATGACTAGAGGACATAAATTTGATATGTTTATTTTAGATCTTTCATTTATAGGTTGGTATTTATTAGGAGTACTATTATTTATAGTGGGTATATTTTTTGTATTTCCTTATGTGAATGCTACTTATGCAGAACTATATAAAGTATTAAGAGAATATGCAATAGCTAAAAATTATACTACAGAGATGGAATTAAATATAGATAACCTAATAGAGCAGTAAAATATATTAAATGAAAAAAAAGTATATAAACTATTGCAAAATATATTATATAGTTTTATAATATATACTATAAAAAAATAATTTTAGGGCAATGGCGTCCAAAATAAAGGGGTATATAAACCCTTTTGTTTTGGACCTTTTTTATTGTCTATAATAGGAGGAGAATATGAAAAAATATACTAAAGAACACTTAATGGAATTAGTGAAAAAAGAAAATGTGGAGTTTATACACCTTCAATTTACAGATATTATGGGGGTTATGAAGAATATTTCTATAACTTGTGAACAATTTGAGAAAGCTCTTGATAATGAAATAATGTTTGATGGTTCATCAATAGATGGATTTGTTAGAATCGATGAGTCTGATATGTATTTGAGACCTGATTTAGATACTTTTAGAATATTTCCATGGTCAGGAGAATATAAAGAGGCAAGATTGATATGTGATGTATATAATTCAGATGGAACTCCATTTGAAGGTTGTCCTAGGAATGCCTTGAAAAGAACTGTAAATGAGGCAAAAGAAATGGGATATACTATGAATGTAGGACCTGAATGTGAATTCTTTTTATTCCATACTGACGAAAAAGGCGAACCTTCCTTAAATACACATGATAATGCTGGATATTTTGATTTAGCTCCTGCAGATTTAGGTGGAAGTGCCAGGAAAGATATGATTATAACACTTAAAAAAATGGGATTTAATATAGAGGCTTCCCACCATGAAAATGCTCCTGGACAACATGAAATAGACTTTGAATATGCAGATGCAGTAACTACAGCTGATAATATAATGACTTTTAAAATGGTAGTAAGAATAGTAGCCCAAAGACATGGATTACACGCTACATTCATGCCTAAGCCGAAGAACAACATGGCTGGATCTGGAATGCATTTAAATATTTCACTTGCTCATTTAGATGGAACAAATGCTTTTTATGATGAGAATGATAAAATGCAATTTACAGATGTAGCATATAATTTTTTAGGTGGTTTATTAACACATGCAAAAGCTTTTACAGCTATAACAAATCCTACTATAAACTCATATAAAAGATTGGTAGCTGGATATGAGGCACCTGTTATGATAGCATGGGCTGAAGGAAATAGAAGCCCACTTATAAGAATACCTTCTAAAAAAGGAGCTTCAACTAGAATAGAACTTAGAAGTCCAGATCCATCAGCTAATCCATATTTGGCCCTTGCTGTAACGTTAAAGTCAGGTGTTGATGGAATTAAAAATAATATTAGACCAACAAATGGTGTAAAGAACAACTTATATGATATGGAAGAACAAGATTTAAGAGATCAAGGTATTGATAGATTACCTACAAATTTAAAAGAAGCACTTATAGAATTTTCTAAAGATGAATTTATGAAAAAAGCACTTGGAAATCATTTATATGAAAGAACTATTGATGCTGCACTTTATGAATGGAATAAATATTCTAAATTTGTAACAGAGTGGGAAATTGATAGATATTTAATGAAGTTTTAGTTGTATAATTTAATATATATAAATATAATAAATATATATTTGAATTTCTGGAGTGATTATATATGTCTAAAGGACAAATTTTAATCTGTGATAGTAGTGAATATATTCGGAAAAACATAAAAAATCTCTTATATAAAAGAGGATATAAAGTTTATGAAGCTACAAATGGATTAGAAACTTTAAGACTTGCTAGAACAATATATCCTGATATTGTGATTTTAGATGTGAATTTATGGGGTATGAATAGTTTTAAGGTAGGTAATATAATAGAAGAAGATAATATCTCTACTGTACTTTATATGACTAATAACTTAAGCTCTACATTTCTAAAGCAAATAGAAACTATGAAAATATATAGTTATATTAAAAAACCTATAATAAATGAAAATTTATACCAAATGGTAGAATTTGCACTTATTAATTCTAATAGAATCAAAGATTTAGAAAAAAAAATTGAAGATTTAAACTTAAAATTAGAATCAAGAAAAATTATTAATAAAGCTAAAATAATATTAATAGAAAAATATAAAATTTCTGAAGATGAAGCCTATAATAGAATCAGAAAACAAAGTATGGATAGAGGCATTAATATGGAAAAGTTATCTAATGAAATAATTTCAGATTTTAATAAAAAAACTAAATAATTTTTTATAAATATATATTTTTTATATTGATTTATTAAAACTAAATAGTTATAATTTATTTCATAATACATTTTATTAAATATTTATGTAAATAAGGAGAAGAAAAAGTGAACGTTCAATTAGTAAACAAGAAAATTTCATCAAAGGATTTATTTAAAGGTGTAGATTTTAAAAATGAGTATGATTTTTATACTTTTAAAATAAATTTAAACAGATTTAACAAAAGTTTGACAGAGGCAAAAATTAAAAATATCTTAGCATTTTTAAAAGAAGAATATGCAGTATATTGTGATGCTGATTTAAAAGATATGACAAAAGATGAGGTTGACACTCTAATTGATTTGATTTTTAAATAATATAAAATTAAGGGGATATTAATGATTTATTTATTTATTTTTTTCGCAAAGATAATTGAAGTATCATTTATGACTTTAAGAGTAGTGTTTATAACTAAAGGAGAAAAGGTATACGGTTCAATTATAGGTTTTTTTGAAGTAGCAATTTGGCTAGGGCTTATTGGAAGTGTACTTGATGGGATTCAAGATGACCCATTAAGAATGATAGTTTACTCATTAGGATTTGCATGTGGAAATTATGTCGGTTCATTTATAGAAGAGAAATTGGCTGTAGGTCTTATGACTATAAATATAATTGCTACAGAAGAGAATGGTAAAAAACTTGCAAATATTTTAAGAAATAAAAAAATTGGAGTTACTGTGGTAGATGCAGAAGGTATTGAAAAGTCAAGAAATTTACTTATAATTCATGCAAAGAGAAGAAGAAAAGGTGAAATATTAAAACTTATTGATGATACAAATATACCTACTGTTATATCAGTTAATGATACTAAAGTAATATATGGGGGATATGGAATAAGGAAATAACTACAAGAAATTGTAGTTATTTTTTTGATTAATTATTAAAAATAGGGTAAAATTAAACTATATTACATATAGGAAGGTGACTAATATGAAATGGTTAGAAAAATATAATCATTGGTTAGAAAATGAAAATATTGATGAAAAAACTAAAAAAGAATTAAGAAGTATAGAAAATAATAAAGAAGAAATAGAAGAAAGATTTTATACAGACCTAGCTTTTGGAACGGCAGGATTAAGAGGTAAAATGGGTGCAGGAACTAATAGAATGAATAAGTATGTTATATCCCTTACAACTCAAGCTCTTGCAGAAGTAATAAAAGAAGAAGGAGAAGAAGCATGTAATAAAGGAGTAGCTATAGCTTATGACGTAAGACATAAATCTGATGAATTTGCAAAAATAGCATCACTTGTTCTTGCAAATAATGGTATTAAAGTATATTTATTTGAGGATATAAGACCTACTCCTGAACTTTCTTATGCAGTAAGAAGATTTAAAACACAAGCTGGTATAGTTGTAACAGCAAGCCATAACCCTAAAGAATATAATGGCTATAAAGTATATTGGAAAGAGGGCAGTCAAATATTGTTTGATATAGCTGAAAGGGTTACAGAAAAAATATCTGGAATTGAGGATATTGCTGGAATCAAAGCTATGGATGAAAAAGAAGCAAAAGAAAAAGGATTATTAGAAATAATCGGAAAAGATATTGATGATGAATATCTTTCAAAAGTTAAAAAGTCATCTATAAGAAGTAATGTTAATAAAGATATAAAAATAGTATATACACCACTCAATGGTACAGGGCACATACCGGTTACTCGTGTATTAGATGAAAGTGGTTTCAAAAATGTATATGTAGTGGAAGAACAATCTGAACCAGATCCTACATTTGCTACAGTAGGTTATCCAAATCCTGAAGATACTAAAGCTTTTAAATATGCAATTAATTTAGGAAAAGAAAAGGATGCAGATATACTTATAGCTAATGATCCAGATTGTGATCGTATGGCTTGTATGGTAAAAGATAATAACAATGAATATGTATCTATAAATGGAAATCAAACAGGAGCAATTCTTATAAATTATATATTAGAAGGATTAAAAGATAAAGATGAATTGCCAGAGAATGGAGTTATAGTTAAATCCATAGTTACAGGTGATTTAGGCAAAAATATAGCTAAAGCTTTTGGAATAGAAACTATAAATACACTTACAGGTTTTAAAAACATTTGTGCAAAAGCAAATGAATTTGAAAAAACAGGAGAAAAAACTTTTATATTTGGATATGAAGAAAGTATAGGTTATGTATATGATACTTTTGTAAGAGATAAAGATGGTGTAATAGCTTCAATGTTAATAGCAGAGGCAGCGGCATATTATAAACAAAATGGTAAAAATTTATTGGAAGTTTTAGATGAAATTTATAGAGAATATGGGTATTATAGTGAAGATTTATTTTCACTTGTTTTAGAAGGAATTGAAGGTCAAGAAAGAATATCAAGAATGATGAAGACTTATGAAGATGAATATTTAACAGATATAGAAGGGGCAAAATTAATTAATATTACAGATTATGAAAACTCTATAAGAAAAGATTTATTAAATAATAAAGAAGAAAAAATAGAGATAAATAAAACAAATGCCTTAAAATATGAAATGGATAATGAGTCTTGGTATGCCATAAGACCATCAGGAACAGAACCTAAAATAAAGATATATATTTATGCTAAAGGTAAAGATAAAAAAGATGCTGAAATAAAAGTAAATAATATAAAAGAAAATGTATTAAATAAATTAAATAGTATAGAGTAAACCTTTTTAGGTTTACTCTGTTTTTTTATATGAATAATTGCATATAATAAATTAATGTAATGAAATATACTGTTAAATTTATAAGGATTGGGGTATTTAAAAAATAGAATATATAAAGGAGGTTTCAAAATCCATGATAATAGATAAATTTAATCCTTTAGAGGACGAAATGATTAGTATATTAAATAAAGAAGGTGAAATAGTAAGAGAAGATATTTTGCCTGAAATATCAGATGATAAATTAATAGAAATGTATAAAACCATGTTACTTTCAAGAATTGCAGATTCAAAAGCACTTCAATATCAAAGACAAGGAAGAATGCTTACCTATGCGCCAAACAAAGGTCAAGAAGCAGCTCAAATAGGTTCAGCTGCAGCTATAGAAAAAGAAGATTGGCTTGTACCAGCATTTAGAGAATTAGGTGCTTGGTTGTATAAAGGTGTTTCACTTGAAAAATTTTATCTTTATTGGTACGGAAATGAAAGAGGAAGTGAATTCAGTGAAAATGAAAAGGTTTTACCAATGGTTGTACCTATAGCTTCCCAATTACCTCATGCTGTAGGAATTGGTATGGCTTCAAATATAAAAGGTGAAAAAGATGTAACACTTGCTTATGTAGGAGACGGTGGAACAAGTGAAGGAGAATTTCATGAAGCATTAAACTTCTCTGGTGTATTTAAAACACCAAATGTATTTGTAATACAAAACAATGGTTGGGCCATATCATTACCTAGGCAAAAGCAAACAGCTTCTGAAACTTTAGCACAAAAAGCTATTAGTTATGGAATTCCTGGTATTCAAGTTGATGGAAATGATATTTTAGCAATGTATGCAGTAACTAAAGAAGCGGTGGAAAGAGCAAGAAATGGTGAAGGACCGACACTTATTGAAGCTGTAACATATAGACTTGGTGCTCATACTACATCAGATGATCCAACTATATATAGAAAAGATGAGGAAGTGGAAGAATGGGCACTTAAAGATCCATTAACTCGTTTCCAAAAATATTTAATAGATAAAGGACTATGGTCAACAGAAAAAGACGAAAAACTAAGAGAAGAGTATTCTGATATAGTAACAAAAACATTTAAAAAAGTAGAAAAGATAGGTACAGATACTGAACTGAAAGATATATTCCAACACACTTATAGCAAAATGACACCAAACTTAGAAGAACAATATGAAAGTCAAAAGAAATATTTTGAAGGGGGCGAAAAATAATGCCATTATTAAATAATATAGGAGCACTCACTTATGCACTTGAACAAGAAATTGAAAAGGATAAATCAGTAGTAGTATATGGAGAAGATGCAGGACTTGAAGGTGGTGTTTTTAGAGCCACTAAAGGATTACAAGAAAAATTCGGTGAAAAAAGGGTGTTTGATACACCATTAGCTGAAGCTGGAATTGTAGGTTCAGCTGTAGGTATGGCAATAAATGGACTTAAGCCTGTAGTAGAAATACAATTCTCAGGATTTATGTTACCTGCATATAATCAGATAGTAGCCCATGTTGCAAGAATGAGAAATAGATCTCGCTCTAGATATAAACTACCTATGGTTATTAGAATGCCTTATGGTGGAGGAGTAAGATCACCTGAACACCATTCAGAGAGTCCAGAGACATTATTTGCACATATCCCGGGACTTAAAGTAGTTATACCCTCAACACCATATGATACAAAAGGATTAATGCTTTCAGCAATAAGAGAAGAAGATCCTGTAATATTTATGGAGCCTAAGAGGATATACAGAGCATTTAAACAAGAAGTGCCTGAAGAAGATTATACTATACCTATTGGAAAAGCAAAGGTAGTAAAAAAAGGAGAAGATATTACAGTTGTAGCTTGGGGAGCATTAGTTAGAGAAGCAAGTAAAGCTATTAAAACATTAGAAGAAAAAGAAGGGATATCCGTAGAACTAATAGATTTACGCACAATATCACCTATAGATAAAGAAACAATAATAGAATCAGTGAAAAAAACAGGTAGATTTTTAGTAGTTCATGAAGCAGTTAAATCATTTGGTCCTGGTGCAGAATTAATATCTATAGTAAATGAAGGAGCGTTTCTTTATTTAGAAGCACCACCATCTAGAGTTACAGGACTTGATGTTACAGTACCTCTACCTAAATCTGAACATTTCTTTATGGTAGATGAAAGAAGAATAATGGATAAAATAAAAGAATTAGTAAAGTATTAGAGAGGTGATAAAAAATGTATAAATTTAAATTTGCAGATATAGGAGAAGGAATACATGAAGGAAAACTTCTAAAGTGGATGTTTGATGTAGGAGATGAAGTAAAAGATGGAGATACATTATTTTTAGTAGAAACTGATAAAGTAAATGCAGAAATTCCTTCACCAGTTGATGGAGTAATAACAAAATTACTTGCTGAAGAAGGAGATACTATTCATGTAGGTGATGTGGTTGTAGAAATAGATGATGGTGAAGAAAGTGAAAATGTAGAAGAGAAAAGTGAAAAAAAAGGAGAAACAAGAAAAGAAACAATAGATGAAGGAAAAGATATGGCTGGAGTTGTAGGAGAATTAGAAGTGGGAGAAGATGTATTAGAAAGTAGTGACGAAAATGAAGGAAAAGAAGAAACTACTTCTAAAAAGAAATCACTAGCAACACCAGTAGCTAGAAAACTTGCAAAAGATTTAGGAATAGATATTAATAGTATAAATGGCAGCGGTGCAAATGGGAGAGTAATGAAAGAAGATATATATAAAGCTAGTGAAATGAAAGAAAAATCTGACCAAAAAAATGATTCTAAAGGTAATAACAAAAAATCCTATAGTAAAGATATAGATATTCCTGAAATCAAAATAGATGGAGAAGTAGAAAGAGTTAAAGTATCTAAAATGAGAAAAACTATTGCAGAAAATATGGTATTGTCAAAATCAGTAATACCGCATGCTTCATCTATGGATGATTTTGATGTATCAGAATTAGTTGAATTTAGAAAAGAACAAAAAGAAATTGCTGATAAACAAGGTATAAAACTAACGTATATGCCATTTATAATTAAAGCAATAACTCTTGCTTTAAAAGAATATCCAATATTAAACTCAAGTTATGATATGGAAAATGAAGAAATAATATTGAAGAAGTATTATAATATTGGTATAGCAGTAGATACCCCAGAAGGACTTATGGTACCTGTTGTTAAGAATGCTGATAGAAAGGGTATTTTAGAAATATCAAAAGAAATGAATGATTTAATAGAAAGATCACAAAATAGAACAATAGGCTTAGAAGATCTTCGTGGTGGAACATTCTCTATAACTAATTATGGAGCAGTAGGTTCTACTTATGGAGTGCCTGTTATAAAATATCCAGAAGCAGCAATATTAGGCATAGGTAGAATAACTAAAAAACCTGTAGTAAAAGATGGAGAAATAGTTATAAGAGATATTGTTCCTATTTCTTTAAGTATAGATCACAGAATAATAGATGGTGCAGATGCAGGTAGGTTCTTAAATAAAGTAAAAGAATATTTACAAGACCCTATGTTATTGTTATTAAGTTAGGAGGCATACAAATGACTAATTATGATATTACAGTTATAGGTGGAGGTCCTGGTGGTTATGTAGCTGCTATAAAAGCAGCTCAAATGGGTGCAAAAACTGCTATTATAGAAGATGGAAATATTGGTGGTGTGTGCTTGAATTGGGGTTGTATACCTACTAAAACATTGCTTAAAAGTGCAAAAATATATAAATATATGATGAACTCAGAAAAATATGGTATAGATTTAGAAGATAAATCAAATGTAAAAATAAATTGGGAAAATATGAAAGATAGAAAAAATAAAGTGGTTAGCCAATTAACAGGAGGAGTAGAGACATTATTAAAGAAAAATGGTGTTGATATATATAATGGATTTGGTAATATAGTTGATAAAAATACTATAGAAATAAATAATGAAAAAATCAATACTAAGAATATAATTATAGCTACAGGATCTTCTCCTAGATTACCTAATATACCTGGTTTTAAAGAGTCAATGGAAAAAGGATATATTGTAACAAGTAAAGGTGTTATAGATTTAGATAATTTACCTAAAAAGTTACTAATATTAGGTGGTGGAGTAATATCAGTAGAATTTGCTACACTATATAATGCCTTAGGAACTGAAGTTACAATCCTACATCGTTCTGAAAAAATACTAAGAAGTCTGGATGATGATATAAGTAAAAAAATGAATAGAATATTGAAAAAAGATGGTGTGAAAATAGTATATAATTGTGATATACAAAAAATAGAAGATAACAAAATTACTACTATAGTTAAAGGGAAAGAAAAAGTATTTGAAGGTGACAAAATACTTACTAGTATAGGTAGAGTACCAAATCTAAAAGGCCTTGAAAATATTGATATTAAAAAATATAAAAAAGGTATTGTTACAGATGAGCATATGAGAACAAATATTGATAATATATATGCTATAGGTGATGTAAATGGAAAATATATGTTAGCTCATGTAGCAAGTGCTGAAGGAATTTCAGCAGTTGAAAATATATTAGGAGAAAAATCTACTATAAACTATAATACAGTTCCATCTTGTATATATAGTTTCCCTGAAATTGGTGTAGCAGGTTTAACTGAACAACAAGCAAAAGAAAAGGGATATGATGTAATAACTAGCACATTCCCATTAGCTGCAAATGGAAAAGCACTTGCAGAAGGTGAAACTGATGGATTTATAAAGATAGTTTCAGATGATAAATACAAAGAGATATTAGGAGTTCACATTTTAGCTCCAACAGCTACAGATATGATTGCAGAAGCTGTAACTACTATGGAGCTTGAAGGAACAGCCTATGAGCTTGCTAAGGCTATACATCCACATCCTACATTATCAGAAACAGTAATGGAAGCAGCTCATGGAATAATAGATAAACCAATTCACATATTCAAATAAAAAATAGCAGCTAAGGCTGCTATTTTTTATTTAGATTATTAACTAAAGAGACATTCTAAAATATCATCTTTATTTATATTATAAAAATACTTTTCAATATCTATATCATCAAGTATATTTTTTATGTCTTCTATTTTGTATTTCTCACTTATTAATTTATTCTCTAAAGAGTTAACATCCTTGTCTCCAAAGAAGTCTCCATAGATTTTTAAATCTTTAATTTTGCCATCTTTAACTGTAAATCTTATATCTAAAGAGCCACCTTCAAATCTCTTTTGTTTTTGAATTTCAAATTCAGGACTTTCACCAAAATTCCATTCCCATTTATCATATCTAGAGTTCTTAAGTTCTTCAATTTCTTTTAACTGTTGATCACTTAACTTATATTCTTTTTCTTCTATATTATCAGTATCCAGTATAAATTTTAAAAGAATGTCTTTAAATTCATCCATAGACACCTTTTTTTCTAAATGAGGTAATATATTAGTCACTCTACTTCTAATAGATTTTATACCTTTAGATTTGATTTTTTCATCACCTACATTTAAAACTTCTACAATATCTTCTAATGTAGAATCAAAAAGGATTGTCCCATGATGAAGCATTTTATTTTTAAAGAAATATTGTGCATTACCTGAAACTTTTTTTCCATCTACTACAATATCATTTCTTCCATGGAAAACAGCATTAACACCTAGTTTTTGTAATGCATCTATTACAGGTTGTGTAAACGTTTTAAAATTATTTACATTAGATTTAAAGTTTTTAGTTATAAAAGTAAAATTTAAATTTCCAAAGTCATGATAGACAGCTCCACCACCAGATAGCCTTCTAACTACATTAATATCTTTTTCTTCAATATAATTTTTATTAATTTCTTCAATAGTATTTTGGTTTCTTCCAATGATTACTGAAGGTTCATTCTGCCACAATATAAGTATATCTTCATCTAAGTCTAATCCCTTTACTGCATATTCCTCTAATGCTAGATTATAATGAGGGTCAAAATTGTTATTTTCTATATAAATCATATTTCACACTCCTTTTAAATTAATATATACTTTACTTATTTTTTTTTATATATTATAATAACTATAATACAATAAGGTTACAATATATTCAATAGACTATGATAGGAAGAGTAGATATAGAAAAACATTTTAGCGAGTTGATTATGGTGAAAGTTCAACATGTATACTATATTGAAGAACATCCTTGAGTTTCTAACTGAAATCTTTTGAGAGTAGGATTAGACGGATACAAACCGTTATTTTGATTAGAGTTGGTCATAAGACAACTAGGGTGGTACCGCGGAATCTTTTCGTCCCTTTTTAGGGAGAGAAGATTTTTTATTTTGCAAAAAAATAAGGAGGTAAAAAAATGAAAAATATTTTAGTAAGAGAAATTTATAAAGACAAAGAACAATTTAAAGACAAGGAAATAAAAGTTTCAGGTTGGATTAGAACATCTAGAAGTTCTAAAAAATTTGGGTTTATAGAATTAAATGATGGAACTTTTTTCAAGGGAATTCAAATAGTAATAGGTAATGAATTAGATAATTTTAAGGAAGTTACAAAACTTTCAGTAAGTAGTGCTATAATAGTAAGAGGGAAACTAGTATTAACACCAGATGCAAAACAACCCTTTGAAATACAGGCTAGTGAAATAACTATAGAAGGAGAGGCACCTAGTGACTATCCACTTCAGAAAAAGAGACATACTTTTGAGTACTTAAGAACAATAGCACATCTTCGCCCTCGTAGTAATACTTTTTCAGCAGTATTTAGAGTGAGATCTTTAGCAAGTTATGCTATTCATAAATTTTTCCAAGAAAGAGATTTTGTATATACTCATACACCTATAATTACTTCAAGTGATGCAGAAGGTGCAGGAGAAATGTTTAGAGTTACAACATTAGATCTTGAAAATATTCAAAAAACTGAAGAAGGAAAAATAGATTCTACTTTAGATTTTTTTGGGAGAGAAACATCACTTACCGTAAGTGGACAGTTAGCAGCTGAGACTTATGCTCAAGCATTTAGAAATGTATATACTTTTGGACCAACTTTTAGGGCAGAAAAGTCTAATACTGCAAGACATGCTGCAGAATTCTGGATGGTAGAACCAGAAATATCTTTTGCAGACTTAAATGATGATATGGATTTAGCTGAAGATATGATGAAATATATAATAAAATATATCATGGAACATGCAAAAGAAGAATTAGATTTCTTTAATAAATTTATAGATAAAGGTCTTTTAGAAAGACTTACAAATGTAGCAAGTTCTGATTTTGAAAGAATAACTTACACAAAAGCAATAGACATACTTGAAAAATCAAATGAAAAATTTGAATATGAAGTTAAATGGGGTATGGATCTTCAAACGGAACATGAAAGATATCTTACGGAAAAAGTATTTGATAAACCAGTGTTTGTAACAGATTATCCAAAAGATATAAAGGCATTTTATATGAGATTAAATGATGATGATAAAACTGTTGCAGCTATGGATCTATTAGTTCCAGGTGTAGGAGAAATAATTGGAGGAAGTCAAAGAGAAGAACGCCTTGAGAAATTAGAAGAGAGAATAAAAGAATTTGGACTTGAAAAAGAAGATTATTGGTGGTATTTAGATTTAAGAAAATATGGTACTACAAAACATGCAGGATTTGGACTTGGATTTGAAAGAATTATAATGTATCTTACAGGAATGAGTAATATTAGAGATGTAATCTCTTTCCCTAGAACGACAAAATCTGCAGAGTTTTAGAATAGAAAAGTAATTTAATTATTATATGTAGAATATTATTTAGTATCATATGCTATTCAGGGGAGGTTAAGGTTTTATGATACAAAATTGGAATCAAGTGCTTATACCTTATGATCAAGCAGTTGAAGAATTAAAAATAAAATTTAAAAGCATAAGAAATGAATATAGAAAAATGGATGAATACTCTCCAATTGAATTTGTTACAGGTAGAGTCAAAAAAATATCAAGCATATTAGATAAATCTAAACGTCTTAATATTCCATTAGATGATATAACTGAGAAAATGGAAGATATAGCTGGTATAAGAATAATGTGCCAAATGGTTGAGGATATTGACAAAGTAGTAAATTTGATAAAAGAAAGAGATGGAAAGGATTTAAAAATTGAATATGAAAAAGATTATATAAAAAATCAAAAAGAAAGTGGATATAAATCGTATCATATAATAATTAGATATCCTGTTCATACTGCCTTTGGTCAAAGAGATATATTAGCAGAAATACAAATAAGAACACTTGCTATGAATTTTTGGGCAACTATTGAACATTCTCTTAATTATAAATTTGAAGGTAATATGCCAGAACATATAAAAATTAAATTAAAAAATGCAGCAGATTCAGCATCTAATCTAGATGAACAAATGTCTGAAATTAGAGAAGAAATAGTTGAAGCTCAAGAAATGTTTCAAGTGAAAAGTAGTTTAGTAGCAGAGATACTAAATAAAATACAAACCCTTTATTTCTCAGGAAAGGTAAAAGAAATAGATGATTATAGAGAAGAATTCTTTGATATTCAAGAACGAGGAAACTTCTATGAGTTAAGATATTTCAAAAAGAAATTAGATAAGTTAGCAGAAAAATATAATATACAAATACTACAAAAATAGGTACTCCATTTGGAGTACCTATTTTTGTAGTATTTTATTTTATTTCAACAATAAATGACAATTTTTTTGAAAAAAATAATATATACTAGAAATAGTAAGTACATAATTATCTAACTTAATAAATATAAAATGTTTAATAGGATAAAAAAATTTTTTCTAATTGTTTTTATTTTGCTATATTGTTAATATATTTTAAAAATATTATAATAAAGGGGAAAGATATGGGTATTTTTATGAAGTACATTATAAAAAATATTTGGGAAAATAAATTAAGAGGTTTCTTGATTTTATTTTCTCTTATGATTTCTACATTTATTGTATTTTTAAACCTTGTAGCTCGTGATGATATTATTCATAAGTATGAAAAGTTACATGAAGAATCATATCATGGTTACGATATGATCGTTAATCATGAAAATACGGAGGATCCTTTTTTTAATGAGAATGAATTTAAAACTAATAATATTGATGTTAGTAATAAATTATCAGCTATAACTACGTTTGGAGTAGTTGATAATAATGATTTATTGACTCTTCAATTATATGGCTGTAATAGAAAAAGTTATTTAGATGAGAGTTTATTTGTGATTTCAGAAGAGGATAATTTTGGTATTAGTAAAGATGATCAGATTTTAATTAGTCCTCAATTAGCTAAAAATTATGGATACGAATTAGGCGATAGAATTTTAATTCAAACTCAAATAGGAGTAAAGGAGTATGAAATAGGAGCTATTGCTAAAGATACAGGTTTATTTTTTGGTGTGGACAATGAAAATCTTGTAGTTATGACCAACTCTGAAGTAGAAAAAATAACAGAACAAGAAAATAAAAGTAACGTATTAATGATTAGTCTTACTGATAAATCTAACATAAAAAATAGTATTAAAGCACTTCAAGAAAATAATGATGATTTTATAATAGAATCTTTAGTTGATAAGGAGACAATGGACTCTAATATTGATATGATTAGTCAAGTATTGTTAATAATTTTGATATTAGCTTTATTGATGAATTATTATGTTATTTCTTCTAATGCTAAGGTTATTTTATTATCAAGAATTCCTGTAGTAGGGACTTTTAGAAGCTTAGGAGCAAGTAAAATTAAAGTTAATGTAATACTTGTTTTGGAGAATTTAGTATATGGTATGTTGGGAGGAACTTTAGGTGTTGTTTGTGGACTTTATTTTAGAGAAACAATATTAGGGACAATAGCTCAGAGTGTATCTAATGTTCCATTAGGAGAAACATCAGCACCAATTAATTATGCATACATAATATTTTCATTAATATTTGCTATAATAATTCAATTGATAAGTGTTATACATGTTATTTATCAGATTGGAAATTACTCTATAAAGAATTTAATATTTGAAGAATTAAGTTCTATTCAAAAAGTTTCTATTGTTCTTACTGTATTAGGTTTTGTATTCCAAGGGTTTTCTTATATATTGTATAAGATGAACAATTTATACAATATTATTTTTACCATATTAGCTTTAGTATTAGCTATGGTTGGAGGAATATTAATATTACCTTTTATAACTAAATATTTATCTTTGTTCATGACTAAGATAAATAAAATGATATTTGGAGAAGCTGCTTCTTTAGGAGCAAAAAATATTTCAACTAGTAAAATTATTAATTCTAATATTAAGCTTGTAGTCATTTCACTTTCAATGATTTTAATGATATTTATAACATCTTTATCTCTTGAAAATCTATTTATAAAAGCAAGAGATGTTTTTGAATTAGATATTCAGTTATATGGAATGGAAAAAAAGGAAGATGATTATTTAAAATTAAAGAAAGTCCAAGGAGTAAAAGACCTTCAGTTTCTTTATACTTATATGAATAATCCGACGATCAATGGAAAGGAAATGAATCTTATTTTATCTGGGCTTGAAGGTGAAAGACTTGGAGTTAAAAACAAAGATGGAAAAATAGAAAATCTTAAAAATGGTGAGGTTATGATAGATGAGTTTTATGCTATAAAGAATGGATTTGAAATAGGAGATAAATTAGAAATTAAATCAGATGATTTCAAAAGCAAAAAAATTAAAGTAAATATAGCGGGAACTATAGATTCATCTATATTTACTATATCTAGGAATACACTAGTATTTTCTGAGAATCAATTTAAAAAAGACATATTAGATATACCTAGCAATATATATGTAGGTACCGATAAGAATCTAAAACAGATGAAAAAAACTTTATATAAAGAATTATCTGGAGAAAATATTACTGCAGAAACATTTAATGAATTTATTGAAAATCAAGAACAACAAGTAAGTGGTTTATTATCAACTGTATGGGTATTTTTAATACTCTCTATTTTACTCTCAGCCATTGGATTAGTAAATAATCAAGTTATAGGATTTATACAGAGGAAGCGAGAATATGCCGTCTTATATTCCGTATCTATGAGTAAAGCCCAGTTAAATATAATGATATTTTTTGAAATAGTAACCTCTTTTTTAATTGGATGTATATTTAGTTTAGCATTAAGTATTTGGATGAGTAAATTATTAGGGGTATTATTGAGTTCTATAGGTATTTATTTGGAATTTAATTTTCAATGGGGAGATATTTTTATAGTTGTAGCATCGATTTTTGTAATTCTTATGTTAACAGCAATAATTCCAATATTTAAAATCTTAAAAATGAATGTAATTGAAGAAATAAAATATGAATAGTTTATATATTAAATTATTAATCTAAATTTAAAATTAAAAGTAATAACAATTAGAAATATTGGGGGGCAAAAATGAAAAAAGTTATTGAAGTAAAGAATATATGCAAAAATTTTGGGTCTGGAAATAATATTACAAAAGTTTTAAATGATATAACTTTTGACGTAGAGGACGGTCAATTTCTATCTATTATGGGACCTTCTGGGTGTGGTAAAAGTACATTGTTGTATTTAATGGGAGGTTTAGATGCTCCAACATCAGGTAAAATTTTAATAAAGGATAGAGACATTCAAAAATTAAAGGATAGAGAAATCAGTAGAATACAAAGATCTGATATTGGGTTTGTGTTTCAATTTTATAACTTAGTACATAATTTGTCCGTGGAAGAAAATATACTTTTACCTATATCAATGAGTGGTCAACGTGTAAAAAAATATCATAAAAAATTAGATGAGATTTTAGAGATAGTAGGTCTTAAGGATAAACGTAAATATATTCCAAGTCATTTATCAGGGGGACAACAGCAGCGTGTTGCTATAGCACGGGCAGTTATTACTAATCCTAGTATTATACTTGCCGATGAACCAATAGGTAATTTAGATAGTAAATCTGGTGAAAGAATTATGGAATTATTTAGATATATTAATAATGAATATGGTATTACAATTATTCAAGTTACTCATGATAAAAGCAAAAGTTTATATGGAAATAGATTAATAGAATTATATGATGGGATTATTGTAAAAGATAAAGTGGTGGCTAATTAAATGATGTGAGGATTATGGTAATTCAAGTTCATTGTCGAAGAAATTAGAAGTATAAAGTTTATTAAAGAAAAATTATTTTAAAAAATAGGTACTCCAAATGGAGTACCTATTTTTGTAAAAAATCAGTTATATTTTCACTAAATTCATATGCTTTTTTTTCAATATTTTCAACTTCTAAAATAGCATCTTTATCATTAGCAGTTTCCATAATAGCAAAATTAGGAGGAAGTTTAAAGGTTTTATTGATATTTAATGCACTTATAAGTTCCTTTGTTATAGCATCACTTCCAGAGTTACCAGATACTATAATAGAGAAAATGGATTTATCATAGAATTTTGTTTTTCTGAAAAGTGCTGTAAGTCTATTTATAACTGCTTTTAAATTAGCTGCTATAGAATCATTATAATTAGGACAAATCCAAACAATAGAATCAGCTTCTAAAATAGCAGGGTAAACTTCTTCTACCATTATACCTCCATAAAAACAACTTGTATTCTCTCCATAATGCTTACAAGTGGTATATGGACAACCTATGCAATCTCTGACTGTACCATTTGCAATATGAATTTCTTTTATATCCATATTATTTAAATTTTCTTTAACCATAGACCAAAGTCTTAATGTATTTGATGTTTCATAATTGCTAGAATGAAGTACTAATAGCTTTGGTTTTTCTAATTTTTTATGATTAAAATTTTCTAAATTATTACCAAGAGTATCACAAGAACAAAAAAGTGCCTCTTTTAAAGTCATATTTTTAGCATTGGCTAATGTTTTCATATTTAGCAGACTTTTTGTAGCTTCTACTAAAGGTCTGCCTGGAAAAGTGCAACCTAATATATTTGCATTAAATATAATATTTTGAGCCATTGTTTTAGTATATAAATCATTTTTACTGTTATATATTAAAACTGATCCTATAGAGTTTTTAAGAGAATCTTTTCCTAAAATGAATAATTGATTAAAAATCTTTTGTATGAATATATTTCCACCAAAATCATCTAATTCTACTGCAAATAGTATTTTTTTGTTCTTTAAATTAGGTATATTTTTATAGTCATCAATCAATATATAATCTTTATTATTTAAAGTATGCTTTACCATTTTTAATAAAAACTTTGAAGGATTTTTAGACATTATTAAATAAACTTTTTTCATATAATTTCTCCTAAAGTCTCATATGTTTCTTTTATTCGACTAAATAGATTGTCATGTAAATTCAATTGTTCCAATTCTATAGTATTATATTTAAGTTTATTTTTTGATCCCATAAAGACTCCACCAATAAAAGTAGCACTATAATGCCAATTTCCATTTATAGTATCCATAATAGAAAGTGCTCCTGATGATAAAGCTGGTGCTATAAAAGGTTTAAAACCAATATCTCTCATTTCTAAGTTTGCATTTTTAGCTTTATCAGTTAAATACAATGATAAGTCATCATTATAATTATTTATACTATCTGCTATTATTAGACCTTTTCCGTGAGGACCAAAAGCTCTACCTTCTTTTAGAAAATGATTTAATTTAGAATCTTTTTTTGAATAATATACTGCACGAGCATTCATTACTCCTAGTCCATATCCTCTAATTTGTTCAGGAGCTAATCCTAAGAAATCCATATTATTATTTTCATCTTTATTACTTTCTAAAAAAACTACTTTAGAAAGTAAATCTACTGGGTCAGATACTACTGCAAATATTCCTTTAAAATTTTCTTTTCTAGATTGGATAGCATATTCTTTTATAATCTTAGAATTACTTTCAAATTGAGCCATTCTTACATCTTTTATATTGCTACCTACTTTTGGAACTGATTTAGAAGCACAAAATACAAACATATCACAATCAAATATTTCATCTCTATTTATTATTTTCACTTCAGGAGAGTTGTAATTAAATGCAGAATATACTTGGTTCATCTCCATTTCCCATCTTTGTTGTTTTTCTAATGTTCTATCGTATATACCTATTTTTGAGATTTTATTTCCACCTAAAAGCTTTAATCCAGTAAGTAAAGTTGTACCTACATCTCCTAGAGCCAAAATATTTATATTCCAATTTTTTCTTGATTTTTGATGTAAAACATCTTTCCAATTTGGATAACTTATATTTAGAGCAATAACTTTTTTGGAATCTATTTTTTCCTTAATCCATTCATCTACGACTATATTATCTTTATTATTTAAAATATTTATATCTTCCTTTTCTAAAGATAATAGAGAAGGAGAAGAGACAATGTAGCTTCGCCTGCTTTTTAATGGGTCATTTTTAAATAAATAATAAATTTTATCAGAATCGATTAAATCTTCTTTTTTAGCTGTTTTAAAATTATATTTTTGAAATGAAAATCCATAAATATTTTTATCTATTTGGTATAAGTTCATAATACACCTCTTATCTTTTTATTATGTCTTCTAAGCGTTTAAGTTGTTCTAAATCATTTTTCAAATAATGAGAAGCCTTTAAATTTATATCGTATTCAATATCGCTACCTTTATCAGGATATCTTGATGATAAAAATACTTCAGATAATTGTTTTATAGTTAAATTTCTTCCATGTTTTTTTTGATATTCATTTTCTAATGTAGAAAGTAAATCTATAGCATTATATAGTGATACTTTTGATAATTCATAAAGAGTCTTATTTTCTGTTCCTTTTATAAAAATAGGAGAAGTATAAGGAAGTATAAAGTTTACAGAAGGTAATATATTTCTTAGTGGGTTATTTCCTCTCCATACTGTATCTCCACCAATAAAAGGATAGAAAGCACTTTCATTAAACCATACTCTTAGATTTGGTATGAAATATGCAGAATCAACTTTTCTATTCTGTATATCCATAAGCTCTTTTCCTCTTCCAGATAATATACCAACTATTATTTTTTCTACATTTATATCTTCTTTTTTAAGTAAAGGATCAATTGCTTTTATCCTATACCCTTTATTAAGTAAATCATCTACTAAAATTACAGGTCTATTAAATGAATTAATCATCTTTATTTGATTATCTAAACTCATATAATAGGGGAATGGTTCAATGTCAAAATCACTAATATCAGGAGAATACATTTTTTCTGTATGAAGTGATTTAGTCACAGTATTTGGAACAATATTGCCATTTAAAATGCTACCAAAAGGTACACACATTTTTTCTCCATTTTTTTTAGGAGTAGTTTGTTGTGTAGAAACATTATTTAGTTCACAAATCTTTTTAATCATTTTTTCATGTAGTATATTTCTATCAAAGGAAAGAATAAGTTGACCAGGGTATAGAGATGTAAGTACTCTCTGCATTCTTTTTCTTGTCCTTACAATTGCTCTTCTTATATTTTTATTATTTGAAAACTCAGGTTTAAGAATTGATTCTAAGTCTAAATTTAAAGTACAAGGATTTGTCATTTTAACAGCATATATTGGATTTTTTTCATTACTAAAATTTATTTTAGTAAATCCTTGTAGTATTAAAACTTCGTTTAATGTTTTTGTAGGATAGTCTTTTATAATATTTCTAAATACTCCATAAGTATAATCTTTAGATAAACAAAATGATAATGTTTCTGTAAGTAAAATTTGATCCAAATTATTAAATCTAGAATTATCATTAATATATATCCCATCGATAGATATTATTCGTCCTACAGAATTTTCTCTAATGTATTCAGATATGCGATTATTATTAAATTGTTCAAATAGATTACTAGATCTAATCCAATGAAATATTGAAAAACCTATAATAGTATCTTTTTTAATATCTCTCAATAATATAATTCTAGGATTTAATTTACTTTGTATTAATTTCAACATATCATAAGAGCTATCATATTTTTTAAGTATAGTAGAAGATAGATGTTGAATTAATGTATCGGTTATATTATCTATTATCTCTATACTAATTGATTGAGTTTGAAGTAAAATCTTATATTGAGGCTCTCTTTTATATACACCTGTTTTATAAATGAAATTTTGAGCTAATGGATCTATTAATTGAGATATATCTCTATTTTCATCTATATAGTCTCTTATTCTTGTTGAACTGATTTTTTGGTATTTTGAAGGTAATTTAAGTTGTATAATGTCACCTGTTATATTTTTTAATACTTGTTCAATATCATTAAGGTTATTTTCATTATAACCTCCACCTTTTCTATCAAATATTATGTGAGGAAAATTATGAATTGAATTTGCAGTTTTATTCTTTTTATAAGAAGAAGCATTTAATAATACATCGCTGCCAACTACAATATATATATCTTTATCTTTGAAATTCTCCTTAAGCTTTTTTAAATCGCTGTCATTTGCGATATTAACAGGTAAATCTTCTGGATATAAGTAAATATCTAATTGGTCAGCTATACTCATATTAATTATTTCTCTTCTTATTTCATGGGGTTGTGTTCTTTTAGACCATGAAAATTCATCCACTTGTAAATACACTTCAAAGCCTAAATCTCGTATTTCCTGGGTAATCATTTTATGACTCAATGAAAACGGGTCAAAGGTACCTGGAAAAAAAGCTACTTTTTTTGTATGTTTTATATCTATATTTCCATTTATAAAGATATAATCAGAAATAAATCTATATATGTTATTTAATGAAGCAGAATTATTTAGAAACCATAATTCACTTTCTTCTTTAGTAGGGAGCAAATTCAATATTTTTTTTGCTATATGCTTAAATATAATATTTTTTTCTTTTAAATCTAATATATTACTTCCAAAAATCTCAGAACCTATTATTCTAAAACTTTCTTGACTAACTTGAATATCATAATTAACTAGACCATTTAGTAATATACCTAATAGCTTTGTAAATCTTTTATTAGAAAATGATTCACTTTCTGAAAAAAGATCATTATAGTTTGAATAGTTTTGTATAGCTATACCAACAGTTTTTAATATTAAAAATTGAATTTGTCTGTTATTAGATTTTATTTTATCAATAAAGTCATCAATTAATTCATCTAATTCTGTTGGCTGAAGATATAGTATTAATTGACCCAAATAATTGGGAATATATTTTGTAAAATGATATCCTTGAATTTCAAGTGCTCTTAATAGTTCAACAGTAACATCATTTCTTTTATCTAATGAAAGAAATGGAAATATTTTAAGTAATGCATCACCGGCATGATTCCTCACATTTTCATTTGCACTTACTTTTATTAGGTTAGTGAAATGCATAGCAGTATGAATTATATTTTTATCATGATTATCAATAATATAATCTAAGAGTAATTCAATATTATTTTTCTTAATAGCCCAATGGGTAGCAGTTTTTAAATTCATTAAGAATATATCAGGTGTTTTAGAAAAATCTTTCTTATAATATGAATAAAATATATTAGTGATATTTTTATCCATTTTTATTTTCTTTGAAATTTTAAGTTTGATATAATTTTCTGAAGGTATATTTGAATAAACTAAATTATATCTTAGATAATTCTTCACATTATTGATGAAAACACTATCTTTATCAATTCTAAAAATTATATTATATACTTGTTGTAATGATGTAAGCTTAATTATTTCATTTTCACTTGATAATGTATCGATTATAAAAGATAGCATATCACCAATAATTTTTTCTTCATCAGAATTAAAAGGGATATGACTACTTGTTTGTAACAAGAAGAACTGTGTATCTACAGTTTTTAAATCACTTTTAGAATAATAATTTAATATTACATTTCTAAATTCTTTTCTTTGAGACTTATTACAATTAGACAAAATAGAGGATATTATTGTTTTAAGACTTAATCCCATCCATCTTTTATGTGTATCTAGTATCTTGTGATCTGGAGAAATTACTAAATTAATATATTTATCTAGTAAATCATAACTAGTATTTTTTTCATTTTCTACTTCCATATTTTCTGGAACTTCTTTTCTATATTCTTCGTCATAATGTGCAATTAAAATACCAATTAATTCAGCACTTTGTTTTCTTATATCTTCTTCTTTGTGCATTAAGAGGTCATATAGAAAATCAAGAGTAATTTCTTTTTGTCTTTGAGTAAAATATGTTGAGTATTCTTCAAATATATTTAAATATCCTCTTAATTTTTTCCAATCATTCTCACTACGAGCAATTTCTAATATTGAGCTTAAAGAAGATTCACTTTCTAATCTGTTCATAAGAAATATATTATGTTCTATAGCTCTATACTTTAAATGATTTACAATTTCTTCATTTTCCATCAGTAAAAAACGTTTACTAGGAGGAGATTCTGAGTTAATAACTTCAGGTTCTAGACTAACTCCTAAATTTAACATGTAATCTTCAAAATCTTTTAATTTTGCATAGACTTTTTTATATCTATTTTCTTTATGTACGTCAACATTATCTAACTTTTGAAGAATAATATCGAAAGAGTCTTTAAGGGAATATATATGCATTTTATTTTGTCCATTTATCTTTTTATTTTTCACTCTGAAGTCAGAATATATAAGAATTAGAGATTCTATAGGTAAATTTTCTAACTCTAGATCCCAAGTGGAATGGTTAGTAGCAATATGACCTATATAATCGATATTATTATTTTTGAACCATAATTCTGTATAATAATAATGTAAATATGGAACACGTTTCAGCTCTTTACCTTTACATCCAAATTTACCTATATCATGTCCTGCAGCAGCCCCTGAAATTACTCCTAAGTCTACTGGTAAATTTAGATGATATAATTGATAAGAAATATGCATAGCTACATAATGAACACCTGTAACGTGATTTAGAGTAGTGTGTCCTGTTATCTCTTGGTGTAATTTCATTAATTCATATACATAATTATTTTCAAATGATTTTTTAAACTGTTTATATTCGTTTAATATATTAAATTTTTTAATATTTGAATTAGAAATTAACTTAAGAGGATATCTTCCTTCTGGTAAATTTTCATTGTTTCTTTCGTAATCAGTAAATACTTTAAAGATAATTGTAAAAATTAGAGCAGGAGTATTATATTGTTTTTTCAATTCAACGGTTATTGCATGAGGAAAAGATTTATATAATATATAATTATATAAATAATTCAACCAAAAATTTTTATCTTTATTATCGTATTTTTTAAATATCTCAGATAATAATTCAAAAATATTATTAGCACTAAAATCTTTGCTTTTCATAATACTATCTAATTTTTTCAAGAATATATCGCTTTTAAAATATTCTTTTATTTCTTTATAATAATCATCTTTTTTTATATCTTCATTATTTAATATTTTATTAGATATTTTTTTGTATATATTTGACATATGATAGCTCTTCATTTTTTACCTCCTAGAAAGTAAATTCAATAGCATAACTTAAATTCATTATATAATAATTAGATCAAAAAAAGAAGTAGGATAAAAACCTACTTCTAATTTGTTAGGGCATCTTCTATAGTACCATCTTTTTTGTGTACTATAACACTCTTTGTTTCATTTTTTAACATTTCTCTTGCTTTATCCAGAGCTTGCTTTTTTGTATCAAATTTATAACTAGCGTTTTTGCTATTTTCTTTTTTGATTTCCCAATTATCTCCATTAGGAACTATATGATGGATTTTTGAACCAGAAACATGATTTTCAGCCCATTCTTTTGCCTTATTTATTGCAATAG
The DNA here is from genome assembly GCF_900626135.1 of Senegalia massiliensis. Lineage (NCBI taxonomy): Bacteria > Bacillati > Bacillota > Clostridia > Eubacteriales > Clostridiaceae > Senegalia > Senegalia massiliensis. The sequence continues at coordinate 90,008 of NZ_LR130786.1, read as the reverse complement.
GAATTGCTTTATCTTCTGAGTAATTTTCATCTAAAAGTTCATTTGCTATTTCTATGGCTTTATTTCTCACTTTGTCATCTAAATCTTTCATGGATTCAGGATAATCATTTTTATTCCATGTCATAATTATATACCTCCTTTAAACCTCTATATAAAATGAGTACCCGATTAAAAATTATATAAACTGTAATTTATTAAATAACTTTATTACTGAGCTTCATGTAATTATTTTAAAGTGAATTATAAGGGTATAATAAAATTATATAAATATTAAGTTTAATGAAAGGTGATGTAAATGAGAAAGTTTCATAACAAATCAAATATATATGTAACTCAAATAGAATTAAAGGTAGAGGATTTGAAGAGGTCCTTAGATTTTTATAAAAATATAATGGGATTTAAAGTTTTAGAGGAAAAAGAAAAAGAGTTAATATTAACTATTGATGGTTCAACACCTATAATAAATTTAAGACAACCTAAAGATGTTATAAAAAAGATACCAAAGAGAACAGGGTTATATCATTTTGCAATATTATTACCTAATAGATTACAATTAGGATCGTTTTTAAAAAATATCAAAGAAAAAAATTATCCTATTCTTGGAGGAGCAAATCATGAAGTTAGTGAGGCAATATATTTACAAGATCCAGATGATAATGGAATTGAAATATATTCGGACATTGATAGTAGTAAATGGATATGGGAAGATAAAAAAGTACAAATGTCTAACAGACTTTTAGATTATGAAGATTTATTATCACAATCAGAAAATAGTAGATGGATTGGGATGCCTGAAGATGCTATAATAGGACATATTCATCTTCATGTAGATAATTTAGAAAAAGCTAAGGATTTCTATGTTAATGGCTTAGGTTTTGATGTGGTTATGGAGATGGGAAAATCAGCATTATTTTTATCTTCTGGTGGTTACCATCATCATGTAGGTTTAAATATTTGGAATGGAACTGATGTAGGTCCTTTACCACAAAATTCAGTTGGTATGGAGTATTATACAATTAAACTTCCTAATAAAGATATGAGGAAAGAAACTATTAATAGATTGAAAAAACTTAATTATAAAATTATTGAAAAAGGTAAAAAAGTATATACAAAAGATACTTCAGGAAATTCAATAAAATTAGAAGTATAAAAATCAGAAATATTCCATTTGGAATATTTCTGATTTTTTTATAAGAAAAAAGGAGTTTGGTAATATATGTAGAATAAAAGAAAGAAGAAGTTAATTGAAAGGAGAAACAAAACACATGGAGTATTTAAAAGAAAAATTACAAATAATAGCAAAGAATGAATATGCTATACCTGATGAAATAAATTTAGAAAAACTAATTGAATTAATGCTAGAGAACATAGGAAGTTTAGATTCTGAACTAAGGGATAATCTAATATATTCTACATTAGCGAGGTGGATAGGAAATCAAAAGATTGAAAAAGAAATGTTAAAGAAAATCATAAATGTAGCTCTTGATAACAAGCATTTGTTTTATAAAATTGATTCAAAGGATGAGACAGCAGTATTTACAAGGTCTTTTTCCATATTGATAGTAGCACTAATTATCTATTCTCATCGTAAAGAAAAATTATTTAATAAACAAGAATCTAGATATATATATAGAAAAGTTACACAGTACTTTAAAGATGAAAATGATTTGCGTGGATACGTAGCAGGGTATGGATGGGCGCATTCCGTAGCTCATACAGCTGATGCACTTGATGAATTAGCAATGTGTGAAGAAATTGGAATTGATGAACTTAAGAATATGCTTGAAAATATTAAATATAAAGTAAGCATAGGAACTTATGTATATGTTCATGAAGAAGATGAGAGGTTAGTAACAGCTATAATGAGTATTATTTCAAGAAAGATTATTCTAGAAGATGAATTAACAAAATGGATAGAATCATTTTTAGAATTGGAAGAGCTTGATGATTCCATGAAAAACTATTGTAAAGATTTAAATATAAAGAATTTTATGCGTAGCTTATACTTTAGATTATTAAATACAGGTGAAAACAAAGAGCTAATAGATGTAATAATTCGAGTACTAAATAGAAATAAACTGTAATTAGAATATTCATAGATATTTTATGACTTCTAACTTACATGTCAAAGTATTGATTTAGAATTTTCAAACAAATAAAAATTGAGGTGACTAAGTGAAAAATATTGAATATAAAGTTGATATGCATATTCATACAAATGAATCAGACGGAACATGGGATATAGATGAATTATTGAAACATTTAATAGATAGAAATATTAAAGTTTTTTCTATTACTGATCATGACACTATTAATAATAGTATACGAATGATGGATATTATACCTAATGATATTTATTATACTGTTGGTGTAGAAATTTCAACTACGTATAAAGGGAAAGAGTATCATATAACTGCATATGATTTTGACTATAAAAACTTTAAATTAAATGAGTTATTAGAATTTAATCAGTTTCAGCGAAAAAAATATAATTATAAAATAGTTCAATATATAAAAACCATAAATAAAATAGAAAATATTGAAGATTATTATTCATATGAATATGATAATAAAAGAGGTGGATGGGATTCTTTAAATTATTTACTTGATAAGAGAATAATAAAAAATTTAGATGAATATTTTAAATTGGTAGAATTAAGTAAAGAAAAATTACTTTTTAAAAGTCCTAAGGAAGTAATAAAAACAATTAAAAATGCAGGAGGATATTCATTTTTAGCTCATCCAAGTGCATATGAAAATGGAGAGAAGTTATCTTTAAAGTTATTAGAAGAATGGAGAGATTACGGAATTGATGGAATTGAGTGTTTTTCTCCATATTTAAGAAATTTAGAAGATTCAGGTTCTTATTTAGATTTTTGTAGAGATAATAACATGTTAGTTTCAGCAGGGTCAGATTGTCATGGGGAATTCAATAACAGGACATTAGGCATACCATCAGTTAATTTTAATGAAGTGAGGTTGGACTTTATTACTATATAATTAATATAGATATATAAGATAATTTATCTTATAAAATATTAATTAATGGAGGTTTAGTATGAGAACTATTATATCTATGGCTTTTCTTACCATACTATACTTAGGATTAAGTTATTTATTAGGGGTAACTAAGGTAATGTTTATATTATCAGCTACTTTTTTTATTATGGCAACTTTGTTTTCTTATAATAAACAATATTATGATAAGTATTTCATGTTTATTAATCCTAAACAACATAAAATTATTTATGAAAAGCATGAAAGATTCAGAAAGAAACATAGATTAACAAGTATCATAAGTTTTTATATTTTATCGATTATAATGTTTATAAATGGAACAATCGGAATAGAGAGTAATTTACCTAACGAATATTTATTAACAATAAGAGATTTTATCATTGTAGCTGGAATCATGTTAATCATTGGGATTATAGTATATTTTACAGATAGTTATATTCTTAAAAAAAGTAAATATAATAAAGAATATATAATTTGGTCTATTTTACTTAGTTTAGTTATAGTAGGAATAGTGTTTGTCGCTATAGAATGGTTTGTTTTTATCTAGTAAATATAAAATTAATACATGAGGGATGTTAGCAATCTTTAGACAGTTACAAGAAAAGTTTATATTATGAGGGGGAAATCATGATTAAAAAAAATTTTACAATATTTGTAGTAACTATTACAATAGTGTTTTTTTCTGGTTGTTCAAACAACACAGGTATATCTAAATTACTCAGTAAGGAAGGTATTAAACCTTATGAATTGTCAGAAAGTGATACTTATCTTCTTCAGACATTAGAAATTCAAGATGATGTAAATATAATATCTTTTAAAGCTCCTAAAGATGCAAAAAGTCTTAAATTAAATGTTTATGTCTTAAATAGTAACAATAATTGGGATGTTATAGGAGGGGGCCAGGTATATGCTGAGCCGGATTCTAGATTAGAAGGGACATTTGCAATGATACTTAAAGATAACCATGCAATAAATTTTAATATTAATACAATGGGAAGAGCTTCATACCAAACTGATTCATTAAAAATGGAGAATGAAATTTCAGCATCTTCGAAAAGTTTTTTGAGGGATTTTCAAAGGATTGAAATTAATAAAGAAATACCTATTGCTATTATGATTTATGACAGTGGTACTATGATGAGAGCGTATTCTCTAGAAAATTTCTTTTCACCTTCAAGGTTTAAAGAAATGGACTTAGTTCAAGCAGTTACATTGACTTTTACTGATTAAAGCAATTAGAATATATTCATCATAAATGTAAGTCAAAGAAAGGAAAAATATATGAATATTATTGAAAATATATACAAAGAACTATTTAAACTTGGCTTATCTGAAACCAATCATATTGATTTACAAAAAATACGAGATAAAGATGGAATTTATCTATTTAGAGTTAATTATAAAAATAAATATTATATAATTAAGTATTTTTTCAAAAAAGAATATAAAAGAGAAATAAAAAATTACTCTATTCTTAAAGATCTAAATATATCAACGATTAAAGTGTTTGCCCATACAGATAGAAGTATTTTACTAGAAGACTTAGAAAGAAGTGAAAATTATAGATTAGGAGTAAAGTCTGATTTATCAGATATTGAAGTAGCAAGGTTATTAGCAGAATGGTATCTAGACTTACATAATAAAGGGCAAAAATATATAGTTGATAAGTGTGATAATTTCTATAGAGAAATTGATATTATTACAAAAGAAAATCTTGAACTTGTAAAATATAGATCTAATACTAGTGGTTACAAAGTATGGAGCATAATATTAGATAATTATGATTTAATTTTTAATAAAATTGAAGACCTTGAAAAAACTCTAACATATAATGATTTTTATTGTACTAATCTTGCAGTGAGTAATCATAGAAAAAAGGCAATAATGTTTGACTATAATTTATTAGGAATAGGTTATAGGTATAGTGACATTAGGAATGTATGCTCATCATTATCAGAAGAGGCTGGAAAAGCATTTATAAAAGAATATGGTAATATTAATGAAACTGAAAAAGTAATGGATGATGGTCTTTCAATTCTTATTACTTTAATATTTGCATATAAAAGATCTAAATTTCCTGAATGGGCTAAGAAATCTTTAAACGCAGTTTTTAACGGAGAATTAGAAAGAGCTTTTAAAAAGATAACAAAAGATTAGAATACATTTATTTTATTTTTCAATTTTATTATACGAGTAGTATGAAAATTATGAAAAATTATTTTGAAATGAATAAAAAGAATTGGAACGAATGAGTTGATAGTCATATTAAGTCACAATATTATGATGTTGAAGGGTTCATAAATGGTAATTCTACACTTAAAGAAATTTAACTCAATGAGATTGGTAATTTTAATAATGAACTGATCCTTGAAAGTTTTAACGAATATCCTTATTCAACAGATAAAAAATATCCATCTATGGTTGAAAGAGAAGATAAGCATTGGAAACTTACTGAATATAATATTCCTCTATGTTGTATTTAGTGAAATACATGAAAAAATAAAAATGGTTAAAAATAATATTTAATTTTTAAGAGTCAGAAAGGAGTATATTATTGAATATAAATATTAGAAATAAGACTGTATTTAAGATGCTTGAATTATGTAAAAGACATAAAGAAGGAAAATTATATAGAGAAGAATTGGAGGATTTATTAGAACATGATGATTATAAAGTTGAATTTGAAAGATACAATACTAAAGGACTTCCAATTACAAATATTACAAAAGAAGAGTTTGTAGATTATTTTATTAATTTACAACAACTTGACACTAAAGATATTCAAAATGAAAGACTTAGAATTCATCATATTCAGTATAAATGTTTTTTTAATAATTTAGATTTTTATGAAAAAGAAATAAAAAAATTATTATTAATTGATGAATCTATCGTTAAGGAAGGACTTAAATATACTATCAATGGATTACCTTCATATATAAACTTTGATAGCTTAGATGTTATATTTACTATAAGTATAGGCAATAGCTTTGGTTGGCCATATAAAAACTGTATTCATTTTGATGTTTTATCGTTTTTTAAAGTATGCAATATAAACGACTTAAATAGTTTTAAATCGTTTATTGGACATGAAGTACATCATATAGGTTATAATAAATTTTCACAAGAAATAAATATAAGTAAATTCAATCCTGAAGAGTATCTTTATTATTTTTTAGCATTTGAAGGACTTGCTGTTAAGTATTGTAATAATGGACAAGGAATTTTAACAAAGAAGATATATAATGATCTGGAACAAAATGTTGGGATGGATACTTTTACATGGAATTATCTGAGAGATGAGTTTTATGATATTTTTAATGAATTTAATTCTCAGATACAGTTAATTCGAATAGGTAAAATAAAAGATTTAGATGATCTTAAAGAAATAATATCTGAATATTGGTTAAATTCATGTACTAAACTACAGGAAAAAGAAGAGGTCCCTAAATTAAAACATTCTAAAAACTATTATTTTGGAAACGAAATTTGGGGTTTAATACATGACACATACGGAAAAGAAAAAGTATTTGAAATCCTTGAAAATCCTAAGGAATTTCCAAAGGAGTTTAATAAAGCTTTAAAAGAAATAGGTAGAACAGATTTAATTATATAGGTTATATTTTGTAAATATAAGATTTTGAAAATAGCTGATAATAAATTAGTTTTTCTTTTATTGAAAGTATAAGAGAATAGATTAGTTACAAAGAATAATAAACAACTAAGTTTTTAATTAAATATATAGTAGGTAGATATAATTTTAATACTGAAGATGAAGAAATTAATGACATCAAATTTATTAAGAAAGAAAAATTTGTAGAATATAATAAACTGTAGTGATGTTATACTAAATTTTAAGAATAAAAAGGAGTAAGCAAATATGTTTAAAGAAGAACTTGTTAGATTACTTAATGAAAAAAGTAATAATAATGAATTTAGTGGAGTTGTTTTAATAAAAAAATCAGATAAAGAAATATATTCTGGATCATATGGATATGCAAATAGAAGCTGGTGTATTAAAAATTCAATAGAAACAAAGTTTAGAATAGGTTCTATATCAAAGATGTTTACAGCAGTAGCAATTATACAACTAATAGAAAATGAAAAAATTAATTTTGATACAAGTGTTGTTAAATATTTGGAACTAGATAATACAAAAATACCTGAAGAAGTAACTATACATAATTTATTAACACATACATCGGGTATAGCTGACTACTTCGATGAAAATGGAAGTGATTATGAATGGGAGGAACTTTGGTCTAAAAAACCTATTTATAGTTTTAAAAAGTTATGTGATTATCTTCAATTATTTGCTTATGATGAACCTATATATAACGTTGGAGAAAAGTTTCAATATAATGGGGCTGGATATATTTTGTTAGGGCTTATTATAGAAAAAGTATCAGGAGTATCGTATTTTGATTATGTAAGAAAGAATATATTTTCTAAATTAAATATGAATAATACAGATTTTATAAGCTTAGATGAAGTATATAATAATGTGGCAGAAGGTTATGAGCCTATAGAAAGTGAAGAAGATAATATGGTTCTTTGGAAGAAAAACATTTACACAGCTACTCCTGTTCCAGCTTCTGATGGTGGTGCAACATCAACTGCATATGACCTTATAAGTTTTGTACAATCCTTAAGAGCTACAAAAATACTAGGAGAAGATATGGCTAATAAAATTCTTATGCCATATGTATTAGATGAAGGATCAAATGGATTTAGAGATTATGTATGGAAATATGGATATGGGAATTGGTTTATTTTGGATAAAGACAACAATGTAATTCGTTGTGGACATACTGGAGAAGAGTATGGAGTTAGTTGTAGATTATATTATTATCCATCCTTTAATATTGATGTTGTTATACTAGGAAATCAAGGGTGGTGTTCAGGGGATTTGGGATGGGAGATTCATGACATGATTATAAAAAGCAAACTATAAATCAATTATCATCTCATGTTAATAACATTAGTATTATATTGCAAAGATATAAGCTGTATGTTAAAATTTAAATAATCATTGTAAAAATGGATGAAATTATTACAAAAATAGTAAATTTTAAATTATTAAATAGATAAATCTTGAAAATATAAACAAAGTTAGATACAATTCTAGTTATAAGAAGAATTTAAGTACTATTACTAAATCTTCTAACCCTAGAGTTAATTTTAATGGTAGGGGTTATATATTAAATTATAAAGGAGAAAATATTATGATACCAACACCACATATTGAAGCAAAAAATAAGAATGAAATTGCAAAGACTGTTTTAATGCCAGGGGATCCCTTGCGAGCAAAATTTATAGCAGATACATTTTTAGAAGATGTAAAACAGTTTAATGGAGTTCGAAATGTTTTAGGATATACTGGTACTTACAAAGGAAGAAGAATTTCTGTTATGGCAAGTGGCATGGGAATGCCTAGTATAGGAATTTATTCTTATGAGCTTTACAGATTTTATGATGTAGAAAATATTATTAGAATTGGATCTTGTGGAGCTTATACTCCAGATGCAAAACTATATGATGTAATATTAGCTAAGGATGCTTGGAGTGAATCTAGTTATGCAAAAGTACAAGGTGGTTATGAAAGTGATGTCATTGAAGGTACTCCAGAATTAAACCAGCGTCTTGAAAAGTACGCAAAGGAGTTAGAAATTCCAGTGAGTATAGAAAGAATCCATTCTTCTGATGTATTTTACAGACAAAATTTTGAAGAATATAAAGAGATTTATAATAAGTATGGCTGTGTAGCTGTAGAGATGGAAGCTTTTGCTCTTTTCCATAATGCAAAAGTACTTGGAAAAAAAGCAGCATGTTTACTTACTGTATCTGACAATTTAGTAACTAAAGAAGAAACAACTTCTGAAGAAAGGCAAAATGCATTCACTAATATGATGAAAATTGCTTTAGAAATGGCAGAATAGAAAAAACATGGGAGAAGAAGTTACTTGATTAACTTCTTCTCCTTTTAAATTTATTTAAGGGGGTGATGAAAAAGATAATAAGATGCTTATATAAAATAAATTAATATGTATATGGGGGAGTGTATCAAAAGATGAAGAAATTAAATTTAAAACTAAAGAGCAGATTAGTAATTATGTTAGTATTAGTAGCTCTTATACCTACTTTAGTTTTAACGGGGATTAATTACTATGAGCAAAGAAATATGATTAATGGAAACATTACAGAAAACAGTAAAAATGTGAATGAAAATCTAAAAGAAAGAATAGATTATTTTTTAAACGAAAATACAAAACTTTTAGAATACTTAGCTAGTGATGAACGCGTTCATGAAATGAATCCTTTAGAACTTAAGAAAATTTTTGGCGAATTTCAGAAGAATTATCCATCTTATGAATTTATATATGTAACAGATGCAGATGGTATGTTAAAAGCAAGTACTAGTGATGTATCTGTAGAAGATTATAGTGAGTATGACTATAGCGACGGAGAATGGTACATAGATGCAAAAAATGGAGAAAATCATATTTCAGAATCTACATACATATCTAGTTTAACTAATAATCCTTGCATAACGGTTGCAGTACCTATTATAAGAAATGGTGAAACTATAGGTGTACTTGGAGGAGATATCAATCTAAATGGATTACAAGAAATTGTATCAAGTATTAAAATTGGAAATGAAGGATATGGATATCTAGTGGATGCATCAGGAACATATATTGCACATCCTGATTTTGAAGAAAAAGTTTTAAATGGGGAAAGTGGAGCAGAAAATCCAGCAGTTAAGGATGCATTAAAGGGCATTAACGATACAAAAGTATACACTAATGAAAGTAATGTGGATATGTTTAGTTCAACAAATTTTATAGAAAAAACTTCATGGGGAGTTGTTACAGAACAACCACATCAACAAGCTTTTTCCGAACTGAATAGTTTATTATTAAATAGTCTTATATTAATTTCAATAGTAACTGGTATTGTTATTTTAATTGCACTATTAGTAGCAAAAAATATTGCAAATCCAATTACAAAGTTATCAGAAATGATTGAAAGATTATCTAAATATGATTTAACATTTATTAAAGATAGCAAAACTGAGAAATATTTAAATAGAAAAGATGAGATAGGTACAATATCTAAAGCTCTTGGAACAATGCAGAGAAATTTTATTACTTTAATTAGAAATATATCTGATATGTCTCAGCAAGTTGCATCATCATCTGAAGAATTAACAGCAACAAGTCAGCAATCATCAGTAGCAGCTGAAGAAGTGGCGAAAACTATAGAAGAAATAGCTAATGGAGCTAATGAACAAGCAAAAAATACAGATAATGGAGCAGGAAATATTAATAAATTAGGACACTTGATAGAACAGAATCAGGTATATATAAGTGATTTAAATGATTCTACTAAGGAAGTACATACATTAAAAAATGAAGGAATTGAAAGTCTAAAGGACCTTACGAAGAAGACAGAACAAAGTAATTTATTATCTAAAGAAGTAAATCAAGTTATTGTAAAAACTAATGAAAGTGCAAGTAAAATAGAAAATGCTAGCCAAATGATTAAAAATATAGCTAACCAGACTAATCTTTTAGCCCTTAATGCAGCAATAGAAGCAGCTAGAGCGGGAGAAGCAGGGAGAGGTTTTGCAGTGGTAGCAGATGAAATAAGAAAGTTAGCAGAGGAATCAACTGTATTTACAGAAGAAATCACTAGTATCATTGAGGAATTAATTGGAAAAACATCAGATGCAGTCGGTAAAATGAAGGAATCTGGAGAAATAATGAATGCTCAATCAGAAAGTGTAAAAATTACTAATTTAAAATTTGAAGGAATTAATGAGGCAATTGAAAGAATGGAATATGTAATAAAAAATATTAATTATTCAGGAAGAGAAATGGAAGAAAAGAAAGTAGAGATTATAGGAATGATAGAGAATTTATCAGCTATATCACAGGAAAATGCAGCAGGTACTGAAGAGGCTTCTGCATCAATAGAAGAGCAAACAGCATCTATAGAGGAAATAGCAACAGCTAGTCAGTCTTTAGCAAAATTAGCAACAGAAATGCAAGAAAATATTTTAAAGTTTAAAATATAGAATAAATAAAATTTTAAAGAGGATATCCTAGTATTAGGGTATCCTCTTTAAAATATCTAAAAGAAGGAATTTAGATAAATTTGTAGAAATATAATATAGAGTATTTTTCTGAAAATAATGAAATATAGAAAATAAATTTTTTTGAAATTATATTATATAAAAATTAAAAGGAAGAAGGAATAATTAAAGTGTTAAAGGTAAACTTTTATGAATTAAATACAGTTGAAGATAGCAAACTTAAATTTGCAGTTATTATGTCAAGATATAAAGATAAATGGATATTTGTAAGACATAAGGAAAGATTAAGTTGGGAAATTCCAGGTGGTCATAGAGAAGAAAATGAAAATATCAATTACACAGCTTCAAGAGAATTGATTGAAGAAACAGGAGCAAAAGATTTTAATCTTATTCCAGTTTGTATATATTCAGTATCTAGAAAGGAAGTTGAATCTTTTGGGCAATTATTTTACTCAAATGTAGAATCTCTTGGTAAATTACCAAATTCTGAAATTGGAGAAGTCAAACCTTTTGATACTATACCCAAAACATTAACTTATCCATTAATTCAGCCTTATTTATATCAAAAAATTAATGAATTTTTTATATCAAGGGAGGAGTATAATGTCTCAAACTATGGATGGCAAAAAGATAAATTTTAAAAACTCTAGAGGATTGAAAATTGTTGCAAATTTATATAGAGCTGATTCAAATATTATAATCATAATGGCTCATGGATTTACTAATGATAAATCATCAAATGGTAGATTTGATGATTTGGCAGAAGCTTTAAACAAAGTTGGGTACGATGTTTTAGCAATAGATTTTAGTGGATGTGGAGAAAGTGACGACAATTCTATAACTTTAACAAATAAAGTGGATGACTTAAATTCTGCTATTCAATTTGCTTTAGGGAAAGGATATAAAAAAATAGGATTGTTTGGAAATAGCTTTGGAACTTTGGCATGTTTAAAAAACTATAGAAAAGAAGTAATAACAATGGTTTTAGTTGGAGCATTAACAGATAGTATGCAATATGATTGGAATGATTATTTTTCCAAAAAACAGTTAGATAATTTACATAAACAAGGTTTCTTTTATTTTTGCACAAATAGAAAACATAAAATTACTAATCAGACTTTGATGGATTTTGAGCAAATCAATCAAAAGGATTTATTTAGAAATGTTGACTGTCCTATATTAATTATTCATGGAGACAATATCAAGGATCAAGAAGAGTTACAGTTGTTAGAAAGGTCACAAAAAGCAATAAATACAATAATAGATAACTCAAAACTTGAAATTGTTAAGGGAGCAAAACATGGTATGAGAAAAGATTGGGATAAAGTTATTGATATTACTTGTAAGTGGTATAGTAAATATATATATTAAGATTTATTGATTTAAAGAGTAAAGTTGGAATAATTAGAGGAAGATTTATATGTACATAGTGTTAATTTACTAGAAATTTGATTTAGTATTCTTAGTAATTTTTTCAAAAGGGTCAAGGGAGTGATTATAATGAACTATAACAATTTGAAAGAAGAATGGAAAAAAGAAGAACAATATACATTTAAGGGCTGGGACTTTTCCCATATTGATGCAAGATATGAAGAAGAGAAACTTCCTTGGAATTATAAAGAAATTATATTAAAGTATGTTAATCCTTCTCATAGATTATTAGATATGGGTACTGGTGGTGGAGAATTTTTATTAACTTTAAATCACCCTTATGAATTAACAAGTGTTACAGAAGCATATCCACCAAATGTAGAACTATGTAAAAAGAAATTATCTTCATTAGGAATAGAAGTAAAACAGATAATAGAAGATAGTAATATTCCTTATGTGGATAATAATTTTGATATTGTTATTAATAAACATGAGGCTTTTGATATGAATGAAGTAAAAAGAATATTAAAAAAAGATGGTTTTTTTATAACACAGCAGGTTGGAGGGAAAAATAATAATGATTTAGCATATAAATTAATTGATGGTTTAGAGCATCAATACTTAAATCATGACTTAGAAAATAATATTAAAATATTAAAAGATGCTGGTTTTGAAATATTATTCTCTCATGAATATTTTCCAAAAAGTAAGTTCTATGATATAGGAGCACTAGTTTATTTTGCTAAGATTATTGAGTGGGAGTTTCCTAATTTTTCAGTTGATTCTTGCTTTGAGAACTTATGTAAACTAAAAAAAGAGTTAGATGAAAAAGGTTATATTGTTGGAACAGAACATAGGTTTATGATAGTTGCAAAAAAACAATAAAAACATAGTAATAGTAACTTATATTGTTACATAAAATCTCTTAAATAATTATTTAAGAGATTTTTTATATATAGTATATACCTAATTGATTAAATATGTGCTATACTAGTAAAAACAAATATATTGTAGAAATTTGACGAATGATAAAATATTAAAATATAAGGTGGGATAAATATGATTAAGATTATGGCAGATTCCACATGTGATCTATCTAAAGAGATAATTGATAATTATAATATAGGAGTTGCGCCTCTTAATATTATTATTAAAGGAAAGAGTTATAAAGATAAGATAGATATTCAGCCAGATGAATTTTATAAAGTACAAAGATCTCTAGATAAAAATCCAACTACATCAATGCCTAGCCCAGAAGAATATTTAAAAATTATAGATAGAGCAGTTAAAGATGGATATACTGAAATATTATGTATTTGTATGTCTAGTGGAACAAGTGGCTCATATCAGTCTGCTGTTATAGCAAAAGATTATTATTATGAAAATAATAAAGATTCTAATATTAAAATACACGTAGTAGACTCTTTATCTATGAGTCATGGAAGTGGTTGGTTAATAGTAAAATCTGCTAAATTACTTGAAGAAGGTTATAGTTTTGACCAAATAATAGAGTTCAATGAAAATCATAAAACCCGAGTTAAGCACTTTCTTTGTGTAGATGACTTAGATAATTTAATAAAAAGTGGTAGATTAACTAATGTCAGTGCATTAATTGGTAAAGTCTTAAGAGTTAAACCTATAATGTCCATGAAAAATGGTAAAGGAGCAATAGTATCTAAAGTAAGAGGAAAAAATAAAGCATTAAATTATTATATAGATGAGTTTACAAGAAGAGTAGATAAAGATATTACAGATTTCATTATTATTGGTTATACTACAGATATAAATATAGCTAGTAATTTACAAGAAAAAATTAAGAAGGAAACAGATTTTGATGGAGAAATTTATATAATGCAAATGGGGGCAGCGGTAGGAACTCATGTAGGATCTGGAGGATTATCTATGTTTTTTGTAGAAAAAGAAAAAATGAAAGATGGATTGCTAAAAAATAAAATAAGAACTATAAAAGAAAAAAGATTGCAAAAATAAGTTTATATAAAAATAGAAAATAGATTAGTAAAGATATATGTGTAAAGGACCAGAGATATTATAAATAATAAACTATCTCTGGTCCTTTTGTAATAAAAAAGGATTTTGTAAAGATATATAGAATAAATTATGATAAAGGTTAATTGAATATTTAATAGTAAAATAAAGTTTTTATACAAATAGATATTAAGTAACGGGGGTAAAATAAATGATAAAAAAACTAAAAAGAGGAGATACAATTGGATTTTTCTCACCATCAACACCTATTACTGCATTGTGCCCTAATAGATTTAACAGAAGTAAAAAATTTCTTGAAAATAAAGGATTTAAATTAAAAGCTGGAAATTTAACAGATAAAAAAGACTTTTATAGGTCTGGTAGTATAAAAGATAGAGCAGAAGAATTAAATCAGTTAATAAGAGACCCAGAAGTAAGATGCATTATTTCTACAATAGGTGGAATGAATTCAAATTCAATAGTACCATATATAGATTATGAATCTTTAAAAAAAGATCCTAAAATAATTATAGGATATTCTGATATGACAGCAATATTATTTGCTATTTATGCTAAAACTGGAATAACTACTTTTTATGGGCCAGCATTAGTAGCTTCATTTGGAGAAATAGAACCTTTTAATGAACTGAATTTTAAATATTTTGAAGATATTTTAGTTAAAGAAATTAATATACCTTATAATTATAAAATGCCAAAAATGTGGACTGAGGAATATATAGATTGGGAAAGTCAAAATAGAAGCAAAAAATCGAATAAAAATGAGTGGATAACTATAAATGAAGGAAAGATTAAAGGTAGATTAATAATAGGGAACTTGAATACAATGGCAGGTATATGGGGAAGTGAATACATGCCTGAAATTAAAAAAGGAGACATATTGTTTATAGAAGATTCTTTAAAAGGTGCTGAAACTATAGAGCGTTCATTTGCTATGCTAAAAGCCAATAATATATTTGATAAGATAGGTGGATTGATACTAGGAAAGCATGAACTTTTTGAAGATAGAGGAAGCAAAAGGAAGCCATATGAAATATTAGAAGAAGTAATAGGCAGATATAACTTTCCTTTTTTAGCTGAAGTAGATTGTAGTCATACACATCCAATGTTTACAATGCCAATAGGATCAATAATTGAATTAGATGCTACAGATAAGTCAATTAATTTAATTAGTGAATATTTGTAGAATAAATTTAGTTTAGATATGAGATTAATTAATTTTTAAAATAATAAAGAGGAGAAAACTATGGATTTTCAAGTAATTGGACGTTTATTAGCCTTATTATTTATATGGATAGTAATTACAAAGATATTTATAAAAATTTCAGGATATATTGGAGAGACATTAGGCATAGGAAAATTTTTTGTAAATCTATTTAAGAAAACAGAAAATAAGCCTTAAAGGAGATTTTTATGAATAAGATATTATATTATTTTATAATCTTTATCATTTTATTTAATTTATTAGGTTGTACTGGAAATCAAAAATATCAAAAAGAAATAATAAATCATTTAAAACATGAGTATTCAATACAAACAGAATTTGATACAGGTACTATTATTAAACCTCCCAATGGAAATATACAACATACTTCTAAATTAGATAGGAATGATATAGATAGATTATTAAAATATTTTAATAGCTTAAAAGTTGTAGAAACAAATAAAAAATGAAAATAGAAAATAAACTTCCTATTAAAAGAATAATGGTTAGTGGTAGTAGTGGATATGATGAGATAGATATATATTTTTTTAATAAAAATCACTTTCAAATCATTGTAACAACTTTAGAAGAAAAATATGATGAAGATAATAAAATTACTAAATTTGAAAATAATCACTTTATATATAACTATGAAATTATTGATGAAACTATAGATTTTACATTGCTTAATGAAATATATGAATAAAATTTTAATTATCTATATGATGTAATAAGCATGAAAACTAATTTATTAATATTTAGATAAAATAAGTTTTAGATATAGATAGTAGATAAGTTAAATTAAGTTTTGGGGGATATATTGTGAAAATACATATTATAGGTGGTAGCGGAACGGGAAAATCTTATATAGCGAAACAAATATCAAAGAAGTATAATATCCAACACTTTGATCTAGACAATATTTTTTGGATAACACAGTAAAAACTTATGGAATAAAAATGCCTATAGAAAAGAGAACAGAAGAACTAAGTAATATATTATAAAAAGAAGATTGGATAATTGAAGGAGTATATTATAGTTGGTTATTAGAAAAGATTCTTCTTTACTTGACTTTACATTTATGTAAATAGTATCTTCTATTATTTCATGATTTATATATTCTAAATTTTTATCTAATAATTTAACTAAACCTTCCAATATTTATTTCTCCAAAATTTTTATATATAGATATTATATTATGGAATAGTTATTTAATCAACTAACTATGGAAAGAACCGTTTTTACGCTTACATCATAAATGTTATAAGAGGACATTATTATATGTTAATCAGAATTTTGCGAAAAATCCAGGCACTTATTATTGACAAAAAATGTACTTTTTGTTAAACTGTATTAAATAAGATTTGTAAAATTCAATTTTTTTAGAAAATAAATTGGACTTTGAAAAACAAATATCTGTAATCAGTAATATAGACATTACTAATTAAGGAATTTTTGATAAAGTTGCTGAAAATGACTTGTCATGTTAAACTAAATAATTTATCTATGAACTGAATAATGGAAGTTATAATCGAGTAAATTTCATAATTCATTCCCGGTGTTAAAAAAACAGAAATATTTATTCTAGTTAATACATTTATGGTTTATGTAAATTTTATTTGTCTTATTTAAAAATAAATCAACTTTTTCAAAAAAACAATTAAGGCAATAAAAAATATTGACATGTAGGTGGACTACTATGAGAATACGAAATACAGTTTCGTTATTAATTGCAAATCTAACGTCTTCTATAGGAGATATATTATTCTATCCTATATTTATTAACTATTTAGTTTTAACAAAATATTCAAGTTGGATGATTGCGCTTGTAACTGTTCTAGAATATTTTCCGCGACTTATTGGCCCAATTATTTCTACGAAAATAAATAACTATTCAATTAAAAATATATTATTAGTTTCGAGTTTTACAAGATTTTCATGCTACTTAATTATTTGTGGTTTTTTATTCTTTGATTTCAAAAATATGGCTGGGATTATAGTTATAGTAATCTTGAACTTTATTTCTGATTTGTTTGGTACTGTTTTCTATCTTAATCAAAACAAAATAGAAAAGGATGTAATTCCCATTAATAAAATTGACTCGTTATCAAATCTTATATACTTATCTTCAACCCTTGGAATGTCACTTGCGTATATAATTTCTCCAAGTATTAATAAACTGTTATCATTGGAATTAATTGCCCTTTTGAATGCTATTATATTTTTAGTGCCACTTATTGAATTATTAATTCTCAACGACTCTAAAATAACTGAAACTAGAAATATTAATTTAAGATTGGCATTTAGCGAATTTTTATCGAATAAAATTATTTTTCAATCTGTAATTCTAACATTTTGTTTGAATTTGTTGATGGGTAATTCGACTTTTGTAATGACTGTATATTCAGAGTATTTTTCTGTGACACCTTTAGAAAGTATTGCAAAATTTAGCTCAATGTTTTTATTAGGAACTTTAACAGGTAGTTTTTTAAAAGCTATTTTTAGCAAAATCAAAGTTCCCTTTGGATATTCAATTTTTTTTAGCTATTTAGTTTTATCTATATTTTATTTCAGTTTAAAGATAGAACCCAACTTTGTAAATCCTGCTATATATTTTCTTGTTGGTTCATCTATTGGTATTTTGCAACCATTATTAAATGCAAGAATATATATTTATAGTGACGAGAGCAATGTTTCTAATATGTTCGCAATTACTTCATTGTTAAATAGTATAGGAACAATATTCAGCCCATTTTTTCTAAATTTTTTATTTTTAAGTATTGGTTATAATGGAGCAATAACTCTCGGAATGTTCTATTATATAGCTGGGGCAATAACAATAATTTTATCTGGAAAATTAAAATTGTTTTAAGGGTGAGAAAATTGAATGTGAATATAAATGAATATTAAACAAGGAAGGCGAAGTATAAGGGACAGAAAATTTGCAAGCCTACTTCGATAGCTCTTACACCATTTTGGAGAGTGATAAGTACAAAATGTGTAAAAACATAGAAATAGAAAAAACGGGGATATTTGAAGCTTATAAGATGCTTATTCAAGGACTGGAATATAGTGTATGTCTAGATAATTACAAGTCAATAGCTTTAATTTGCAATCAAGACAAATTTAAAAGAAGTCATTTTATTTACAATAGTGAGGTGAAAAAATATTCGTTTAAAAATTATCGCATTTGCAGGGCTTGATGGCTCTGGGAAAACTACCCAAGTTAATAAGTTAGGAGATTATTTTAAGTCCCATAACATTAAATACGAGATATGTGATGGTTATAAACCGAGATACTATATAGGTGAACTTCAAAAAAATTCTCCTATAGGTACTAGCTACGAAGACAATTATTCATCAAATTTAGTTTCTAACTTATTAATTCATGATTTATGGATTAATGTAAATAATGCTATTGAATTATCAAATAACAATAATAGCGAATTTTTGATTATGAATAGGTATTACTATGATTCAATAGCGTACTCTTATTGTTTAGGTTCGGATGTAAAATTATTACATCATATTGCAGGGATTTTTCCAAAACCAGATTTATATGTTTATTTAGATTTAGATCCAAGGATATCTGAATTAAGACAAAAAAGTCGAGGAGATACGGCAAAAGATTTTGGTAAGAAAGATGAATTAAAGATAAAGTACGAAGTTTCCTCAATGTATAAAGAACTTCTTACAAGAGAAAATTATGGGTATGTTATTGACTGTAATAATAAAGATGAGGAGTTAGTATTTGAACACATCATCAAAAAGATAGAGGTGGATGTTAAATGAAAGTAGTTTTTGTATACCCAAAATATACTGATAAAATTCATTATAAAGATAGAAATGAATTCCCCCCCCTTGGAATGCTTTATATATGCTCAATATTTGAAGAAAATGGATATGAAGTAGAAGTCATTCCAATGGAAAATCACTTTAAAGAAGACAACTTTCCAAAGGCTGATATTTACTGTTTAAGTATAACGGCGGCAGTTACATTTCCAATGTTTCTAGAGAGGCGTAATATTTTTAAGTTGAAATCTAAAATTTTAATTGTAGGCAATACTCATGCTACTACAAATTCAGATGAAGTGCTGGAAAAATTAGAAGCAGATGTTGTTTTCCGTGGGGAATCAGAAGAAAGTTTAAGGTACTGGTTTAAGAATGGCTGTGTAGATAGAGGAATCATAGAATCGATAGAAACAAATATAAACATTATTCCATTTCCAGCAAGGCATTTATTACCTCCCACATTATTGTATCTAGACGGAAGAGTTGGAGGTACTCAAAACCATGTTTTGAGTATAATGACATCTAGAGGATGTACATATAAGTGCATGTTTTGCGGAATACAAAATAGAAAAAAAGTTAAATTTAGAAGATTAGATTCAATAAAAAAAGAAGTAGAACAACTATTGGAACAGTACCCCCTATGCGATGGCTTTACGGTCATGGATGAGACTTTCACTTTCAACAAAACACATGCTATTGGTGTAGCCAATATTCTAGGCAGTTTTCAAATTGATTGGGAGTGTAATAGTAGATTGAATACTGTAGATGAAGATATAATAAAAACATTTGCGCAAAACAATTGTAAAGAAATTCGATTTGGAATGGAAACAGGTTCTCAACAGTTGCTTAATAAAATGAAAAAAGGCATAAAAATAATAAAGGCAGAAAAGACTTTAGAACTATGTAAAAAACATTTACTTCCGGTTAAGCTATATTTGATGCATGGTTTTCCTGGTGAAGATGAATCTACAACAGAAGATACTATAAAATTTCTAAGAAAGAATCGAGAAAATATTGATAGAATTTCTTTGTACAGATTTGTTCCATTACCGGGCTCACTAATTTATAATGAATTGAAAGATGGATTATCAGATACTTGGGAATCTTACACAATATATGATAATGATAATCATTGGTGGGGTACTAAAAAGGATTTTGAAATTTTGAATAAATCATATTTAAAGCTTGAAAATGAAATAAGTAAAATGTTTTAAGGAGATGTTAGAATGCTGAATAAACTAATTATTGAAAACATGCCATACCCAGACTTTGTAGGTTTAATAAACCAATGGAACGTTTTACCAGGTGCATTCACAACCTTAAATAAATGGATAAATCATAGTTATATTGATTCTTCATCAAATATTCTTCAAATTGCATGTACTACAGGATTTCAGGTTCGTGAAATAGCGCATTTAACGAAGTGTAGTGGTAAAGCTTTTGATTTATCAAGGTATGCAATTGAGAGTGCGATCAAAAATAAGAAAATCTATTCGCCAAGTGCAAATATAGAGTACTTTGTTCAAGATGGATTAAATTTTAAAACTAACGAAAAATTCACACATGTTATAGTTGGTGGAGGTCTGAAGTTTTTTTCAAATCCTAGGAAAATGGTTGAAAACATTATAAGTTATTTTGATGATGATGGCTACTTACTCGCTTCTCCGTTTTATGCAATAAAAGAAGTTCCAAGTGAAGTTCTTGATTCTTGTAAGCAGATGTTTGGCATAGATGTAACGCATGAACCATATGATGAGGTTATGAAGCTATATAAAGATTTCGAGATACTGTATGAAGATCGAAATCAGTTAAGATTTGAGAGTGAAGAAGATATCTCATATTATTGTGATTGTATTACAAGACGAGCAGTTAAAAACTTAAACTGTGAAGATCTTTATCCAGTCATCTATGATAGATTGTATAAGATCAAAGAAGTTACTAACGAATTAAGAAAGTATCAAGAATATTCAGTTTTAGTTTTAAGATATAGAAAAAATATCTATCCGGAAAGATATGTGGAGTTGTTTTAGAATATGATATTAACAGGTAAACAAATACATGAAGAATATAAGCTTGGTAAAATTTCTTTAGAACCATTTTCTTTAGATCAAATAAAACGCGATAGCTACAACTATAGGTTAGGACAATATTTAAAAGAAGCATATTATGATGAAGATAGCAGATTGAAATTCAATGTAATAGATTTGAAGGAACGTGGAAGCTACGTTATAAAAAAAGACACCTTATACTTAGGTGTAACATATGAGGAAATAGGTTCAAGTAGATATGCAATGTCATTGATTGGGAAAAGTTCACTTGGAAGATTAGGATTATTTTTGCAAATATCGGCAAATCTAGGACATACAGGATCAAGCCATAAATGGACACTAGAAATCTATTCTCCCAATAATATCGTACTTAATTATAAAATGGTAATTGGACAAGTATCATTTTGGACGAACTATGGAAAAGTAGAGAAAACTCAACACTATTACAACAATTTTAGTGATCCCAGAGAAAGCATATTAATGAAACAAACATTTGTTTAGATACCTTGAAAACTGAGGTGTGATGTTGGTTGCTTAAGATTATAAGTACGCCATTGAAGACAATTGTATGCAGTTTATATTTTCCTCGATTATAGTCTTGTAAATGTAAGCTTATATTTTTACAATCAACTAGAATTAATAAAATGAAAGGAGAGTATGATTTTTGCTTCTGTATTGATCATACAATTAATATTATGATATTGACAAGAAATAAAATTTATGAAGAATATTTAAATAAGAAAATTGATATTAACCCTTTTAACAAAAAAAATTTATCAACAAACTCATATGATTTATCTCTTTTTCCTGAATTAATATTCTATACTCAAGATGTACTGGATCCAAAACTAGATAATCCATATAAAAAAATTAAAATACCTCCAGAAGGCTTGAAACTTAATAAGGGTGAATTTTGTTTAGGAGCAAGTATGGAAGTGATTGGAAGTGATTTCTACGTACCTATAATTCATGGAAAGTCTGGAATCGCAAGACTAGGATTATTTGTACATGTAACCGCTGATCTTATAGATATTGGCTATAAAGGAAGGATCACATTCCAGTTTATGCCAACGGAAGATGTTGTTGTTTACCCCAATATGAGTATTGGTCAAATGACTTTTTGGCAGCCACTTGGAGAAATCACTTTATACGATGGGAAATATCAAAATGGCAAAGGGCCAGCAACTTCAAAAACATATTTGGACTATGAAAATGATTAAAGTTAATTTTGGTGGACTTAGAAATAAATTGATAAATAAGGTCTTAGTATTTTTAGTGAAGACTTTAAACTTGTAGATTCTACTGAGATATAACGGTATGGAACTGACTATCATTTCCAATAATTCCATATGTGAATATTAAAAAATAATTTTGTTAAAAACAGAGAATTTAAGGATTACCCAGTAATTCGGATTTGTTTAAGATGAATACTTACAAATAAATTTATGATTTTGATATATAGGGACTGCAAATATAATGATTTTTAGTAGATATAATGCAGTAAATAATAACTTGATTCATGACTTTAGGAGTTTTTAATTCATTCATTAGAGAAGATCTTAAATTTATATTACAAGTTTCAAAAGAGCATTATAACGATTATAAATTTATTAAGTTCAATGAGAATGTTAAAATCGAAATAATTGATACTAACTATTTGAAATAGATATATAGATTAAGCGAAACGAGAGAAATTGAAGGTAAATCAAATCAGATTCTATTTTGGGAATTATTATAATTTATAAGAATGAAAACCCGATGGGTATAGGCTTTGGTAGAAGTGTTGAGGTGCGGGTTCGAAGTATTTTATTTGAAGAATATAAAATATACGGTTGTTCCTATACCAACCTTTCGTTATTTAATATAATTGATAAATCAGATGATCACTGCAAACTAATTGATTAGTTAGCAACATTGTTATTAATATATAAATAATAGAGGAGCTCATTAAAATGCTTGAGGATAAGAGCTTTTACTATGAATTTATGGATTATAATAAACTAACTAATTTAAAGAAAAAATTCAAGATATTGAGGTGTTTCTTAATGAAGAATGTTTTATGTTATGGATTTAAAAAATCATTAGTAGAATCTACTAGAAATAAGAATATCAAACTAATTCAAGTAATAGACGATTGGGACGATCCAGAGTTTTTACCTAGTCCTGAGAATCATGAAATGAGAATAAAAGTGAAAGATAGTACTAATGATTTTTTTGTGTTATCTTCACTAATGAGAAATCAGGCAGAGGATATAGATCTAGTCATTTCACCTTATGAATATACACTAGTGAATGTATCTATAATGGCAAAGCTGCTTTCTGTTGATTATATTTTGCCTAATGTGGCAATTTCTTTTAGAGATAAGATCATCCAGAAAACCAAACTAGCGGGTGCTGTGAAATTGCCTAAGTATACAGAATATGATGAGGCGTTTAGCTTTGATGATTTGAAAAAATTAGTTGGAACCCCATTTGTTATTAAGCCAAACTCTGGTACAGGAACAATTTTTACTTATAAAATTACTGATAAAAAAACTTTTTTAGAAGTGAAACCGAAACTGGATGCTATGTATAACAGATTTAATACTATAATTGTGGAGTCATTTGTTAGTGGAACTGAGTATTATGTTGATGGATGGTTTTCAGATTATAAACTTCAGCAATTTATTGTTTCTAAATATGTAACGCCGTTGTTAAATATTTATAATGGAGAACTTACACAAGGGATTTCATTAAAGAAGAGTGAACATGAAGACTTATATAATGAGGTGGAAACTATACTTAATTCAGTAATGCCAACTCTTGATTTAGGAAATAGTGTATTCCATTTAGAATTCTTTTTAAATGAAAATGGAGAGATAGTTTTTAGCGAATGTGCCGCCAGATTAGGTGGAACATTAGTCGAGGAAAAATTCAAGTACAATTTTGATATTGACATGAATTTGGTTCAATTAGAGCCCGAAAAATATAAAGGAAGCTTTAAAGAAATTAGTACTAATACTGGATTTAGCTATTTGCCAAGTCCGACAGTAATTATTGAATTGCCATCCGCAGACTATCTAAAGGAAAAAAATAAGGATTTGATTGCATTTGAGTATGAGTGGGAATGTGGTATGGGAATACCTGATAGTAATGCGTCAACTTCATCTAGAATAGGTAGATTTATTGTTAAAGGAAAAAGTGAAGAAGAAACGTTTTTTAATCTAGAAAAAGTTGTGTCTGATTTCAAGAAATTTATTATTGAAAGTGGTGGAAGTTTTGAAAAAGAAAGTTCTAATAGTAGGTCATAATAAAAAGCTAATAGAGCACTGCACAAGAAGTAACATAATAGTAGATAACTTAATAGATCAATGGGATTATGAAGAAGATAGAGACAATTTAAGTGAAGTAAGGAAAAGGTTATATGTAGAAGATGTAAGAAAGCTAGATCAAGTATCCGCAATTTTCATAGGTAAACCGGAAAAGTATGACGCAATTATCACTTCATATGAAGGAGGTATGATAACTGCAGGTTTTCTTGAATTTCTAATAAATAAAAAATTTAAGAACTATGAACAATCTTTTATTATGAGAAACAAGTATCTTCAAAAATTAAAAGCAAAAGAATGTGTCCCTGTAACAAAAATACAGATATTAGAAAATTTATATGAATTAAAAAATGAAGATATTTATTTAACTTATCCTATTGTTATAAAACCTATTGATGGGTTTGCAACAAATTCAACATTTGTGATTGATACATTTGAGAATTTAATAGTAATGTCACACAAATTGAATAAAGGAAAGAAATATTTAATAGAGGAGTTTGTTAATGGTCAAGAATATTTTGCTGATGGCTATATAGTTGATGGTAAGTTAGGCACTTTTTGCGTCAGCAAATATGAAAAGCCGGTTATACAAATAAATCAAGGGCATGTGGTTAAAGCCATTCAAGTACATCCAGAAGCAAATAAAGCCTTATACTCAGAAGTAGAAAGCTTTTTGACCAAAACTTTAAAGTCGTTAGATTACCAGAATGGCGTTTTTCATTTAGAATTTTTTAGTAGCAGTGGGCAATATGTATTCAGTGAGTGTGGTGCCCGACCTGGGGGTGGAATGATTGTAGATTGTTATCAATCTCTTTTTGGGTTAAATCTCAATGAGTTGGTTGCAAGTACACAATTAAAACTTAATATTGAAGAACCTTCATTATCAGATGAAGCATATGGTTTTTCATATATTCCAGTCTTAAGGAAAGATATAAAAGAGCTCCCTTCTTTATCTGACTTAAAACAACATTTTCAGTTTGTTAAAGGTTTGAAGTATGACTGGAAAATCGGCGATAAAATCCCAGACATGAAGAAAAATAGCATGAGAAGAGTTGGGATTTTTGAAGTATCTATTAGAAAAGATGAAGATTCTTTTGATAAATTGAATGAAGTTATAGATTATTTTAAAGGACTTTAGAGTAATTAACAATTATTAAGTTAATAATATTGGATAATTGGCTTTTATATTGAAAAAGCTAACAATTAAGTTACATGTAAGTTGACCATTGCACTGACATGCTAACTGTAAAAGGTAAGAATATAATTTATAGGTGAAAAGAGCCTGATATTAAGATTATAGTACTTAAAATTTTATTGATTTGTTTCTGGAATCTTATCACATATATTTTTGTTTAAGAAATATGACTTAATATTAAAAATCATGAACTATAAAAAAGGAGAGTTTGATAAAATTATGAATACTCAAGAATTTTCAAATGTAAAAAGAATTAGTGAACATGAATTAATTAGAACTGAGAAAATGAACAAGCTGAGAGATTTAGGTATTGACCCATTTGGTGATAAATTCATAGCATCAACTCACTCAAAAGAATTGATCAATAATTATTCTCAATATTCAAGAAAAGCACTACTTGAAAAAAATATAACTGTCTCTCTAGCTGGAAGAGTTATGACAAAACGAGGCAAAGGTAAGGCAGGTTTCATGCATATTCAAGATGTGGAAGGTCAAATTCAAGTATATGTTAGAGCGGATCAGATAACTCAGTTGGAGTTTGAAGTATACAATCAAACAGATATTGGAGATATAATTGGAATTGAAGGCAAAGTATTCAAAACTCAAACAGATGAATTGAGTGTAAGAGTTCAAACATATAAACACTTGACGAAAGCACTTAAGCCATTACCAGATAAATTCCATGGCATTACAGATGAAGACATGAAGTTTAGAAAAAGATATCTTGATATTATTATGAATAAAGATGTTAAAGAGCTTTTTATAAAGAAGCAAATATTTTGGAGCACAGTCAGAAACTTCTTACTTGAAAAAGGCTTTTTAGAAGTAGAAACTCCAATACTTGAAGTTTCATCAGGTGGAGCTGCATCAAAACCTTTTAAGACACACCACAATGCTTTAGGTATTGATGTATTCTTAAGAATATCTATGGGTGAATTATGGCAGAAAAAGCTATTGGTTGCTGGATTTGAAAAGACATTCGAAATTGGAAGACAGTTTCGGAATGAAGGTATGAGTAATGAACATCTACAGGATTATACTCAAATGGAGTTCTATTGGGCATATGCTGATTATAGCGATGGAATGGAGATAACAAAAGAGTTGTACAGGAAAATTACTAAAGCATTAATGGGAACCTCAAAATTCATATCACGTGGATTTGAGATAGATATGGATAAAGAATGGGAAATTTATGATTTTCAAGAAGTTATAAAAGAAAATGTAGGTGTTGATATCTATAATACGAGTTTAGAGGACATTAAAGAAAAACTTGAATCTTTTGATGTCATATTTGATCCTGATCTAGGTTACTGGAGACTTGTTGATCTACTATGGAAAGTTGTTAGAAAAGACTTGTCTGGTCCTGGATTCTTAGTAGGACAACCGGTTCAACTTAATCCATTACCAAAAAGACTTAAAGAAGATCCTAGAAAGGTTGCACAGATGCAAATCATTCTTGCTGGATCAGAAATGGGTAATGGATACAGCGAGTTAAATGATCCTTTAGATTTAGATGAAAGATTTAATGAACAAAGAATGATGAGTGAAGCAGGAGACGAAGAAGCACATAATCATGATGAAGATTTTGTTGAGGCTTTGAAGTATGGAATGCCTCCTGCATTTGGTTTCGGATTTTCAGAGAGACTATTCTCTATGATGATGGATAAACCAATTAGAGAATGTGTAATATTCCCTCTAATGAAACCCCAAAATAAATGAAGCTTTAATGTCAATAGTTAGGCGACAATCTAAAAATCAGGCGTACTAATTCACGTGATGTAAGTGCAAGTGATCTTTTATTTTATAAGTGCTTGACCCATTAAACTTTTTGTAGTAATAATTTCTGTATACTGTAATATTGTTTTTAGCAGTATTAGTCGATACAACCATATAATATCGAAGATATCTATTACCTGTTTTAGTCATTTTAGTATTATTAGAAGTATAATTCCCTGATTGTTTTTATTTCCAAGTAAATCCTGCGTATTTAGCTAAAGCATTGTTGGATTCAAAAACACTTATAGATCCAATTTCGAAAGTATGAATAGGTTATACTTAATTAGACAGTAAAAAACTCGACCAATTCCAGGTATAGATATTAACGATTGATATTCTGTAGTATTAGGACCTTTAATATTTTTTTCTATAACTTTATCAACAACTTTAACTTCTTTTTCAAAAATATTGATAAGGGTTAGTGAAGAAGCTAAATAAATATTTCAAGTTTCATATGATACTTTGTCTAACTGATAGGAATCTCTTGCTGCTTTTTTAATTAATTTAGCGGTAGCTAAAGGATTTTTAAATCGATTTTCACCTTTTTCTTTAACAAAATTAGTTAGATCCTCTATCGGAGTATAAATAATATCATCTAGAGATAAAAAATCAGTTAAAATGGTTGTCGAAATAGCACCAAAATTGTTAGAGGAGGGTTTTTCATCTCTTTCTAATACTTTTAATTAACTAAATTTAAGCTACATTTTAGATACCATATATGATTTTTCTCTTGTGATACATTCAACTAAATGAAATCTATGACAAATAAGTCTTTGTAGACCTAGAAATTGGGAACCTCACCAAGGAGAACTGGTAATAGTTCTTGCTCTAGCATAATCTGCTATAATCAAAGCATCTAAAGGATCTGTTTTATCAATATC
This sequence comes from Senegalia massiliensis, assembly GCF_900626135.1. Lineage (NCBI taxonomy): Bacteria > Bacillati > Bacillota > Clostridia > Eubacteriales > Clostridiaceae > Senegalia > Senegalia massiliensis. The sequence goes on along the minus strand of NZ_LR130786.1, from coordinate 61,316 downwards.
TACAAATGATTTCTATAGTTATGAATGACTTTTGATTAAGACAATATACTTTAGCATCAAATGCAGCTAATTCTTGATTTTAAGATAAAAAGTTAGCTATATGGAGGTATATACAGAAGTAGATTCTAAAGCAATAAAAACAGTTTTAAGACCATTTAAAATTAAACATTTTATAATATTTTCTGCTAAAATTACCTTGCTATTGGTCTAGTAAAAGGGATGTAGCATTTGGGTTAGAGGCCTATGATAATTAAGACAGGAAACTTGCTTTTTAAATAATAACCTAAAGTTTTGCTAGGGTGTTAAGAATTTTCCTTTGATAATTATTTTACTTTTATTCAATTTGATAAAAATAAAAATATGCTAGAAGCCTTAATTAAAAAGTATTTCTAAACATATTATAGGAGGGGTGTGTATAATGAATAATATTTTTGAATCACGTTTAATTAGAAGAAATAATTGGAAGGATAGAGAATGTGGTTTATATCCTAATCAGTTTGAGAAGTCACATTCTGCTAAAGATTTAAATTCTTTTAATGCAGATGAAAGAGTATCTTTTGCCGGAAGAATTTCGAAAATAAGAAATTTAGGGAAAATTGCATTTATGGATATAAAAGATTATAGTGGAATGTTTCAGGTTTCATTTACAGTAGATGATTTAGGAGATAAAGAATATAAATTCTATCTTAACAACTTAGACACTGGAGATATTATTGGTGTAATGGGTGAAATTTATAGTACAAAAGGAAATCAAAAAACTCTAAGGGTTGAAGAGTGTTATTTATTATCTAAAGCTTTAAGGATTGTTCCTAGTAGTTATGAGAAATTTAATTCAGCAGAACTTTGTGTACGACAGCGATATCTAGATTTATTGGTGAATGATGATACAAGGAAAAGATTTGAATTAAGAAGTAAAATGATAAGTCTTATTAGAAAATATTTAGATGAAGAACATTTTATGGAGGTTGAAACTCCGATACTTCAGCCTGTTGCTATTGGAGCAGCTGCTCGGCCTTTTAAAACATATCATAACTCTCTGGACATTCCTTTATTTCTTAGAATTGGACATGAGCCATATTTAAAAAGACTTATGGTTGGTGGTTATGAACGAATATATGAAATTGGAAAATGTTTTAGAAACGAAGGGATTGATCCATCAAGACTTCAAGAATTTACATTACTTGAATATTATGTTGCATATTGGAATTATAAAGATAATATGAAATTTATGCAAAAAATGTTACAAGAAATTATCATAAAATTGATGGGATCTACTAAAGTAACATATCAAGGAATAGAAATTGATTTTGCTGGAGAATGGCCAGAGGTGACATTTAGGGAATTGTTAATTAAATATGTAGATATCGATATTGATGAAGTAACCACTTATGAGGAGTTAGTTAGTGATATACAGAAAAAGAATTTAGATATTGAGTATGATAAGTATTTTACATATAGTTCATTATTAGATGCACTATATAAAAAGTATAGTAGAATTCATGTAATTCAGCCTACTTTTGTAACAGAATACCCAACAGAACTTGTATGTCTCTCAAGAACCTGCGATGATAATCCTAAAAGGTTAGAGTTATTTCAACTCATAGTTAATTCATGGGAGTTAATAAAAGCATATTCGGAATTAGTTGATCCGATAGAGCAAAAAGAAAGATTTGAAGAACAGAAAAAAATGAGAGAAGCTGGTGATGAAGTTGCAAGTGAAGCTGATGAGGAATATGTACTTTGCATGGAATATGGTATGCCAATTATGTCTGGAATAGGATTAGGGATAGATAGATTGTTAGCTATTTTAACTAATGTTACTAATATTAGAGATACTATTTATTTTCCACCTGTTAAACCAATGAGAAGAAGTGAATTAGAATAATAAAAAGTTCGCAGATGATATTAAGAATTAGAATAGAAATTAATTAATATATTTTGCAGGATAAAATATAACGAAAAATACTATTAAAGATAAAGAATGCTTAATTAGGGTTTGTTACTATAATTTAAAATAGATAGATAATTGCGAAACCATTTTTAAAAAATGAATAATATAAGTAAAAATATTTCAAATTAAAATTAAAATTTAACAAATCTGAATTTTAAATTTTAATAAATTTTTGATTTTAAATTGGCCATTAATATATAGTCGCTTTATATCAGTATTACAAGCAGCATGTGAAGACATAAATAATATTCTGCTTTATATGGGTCAGAATAATCATCAAAACTTTTTACTTTTTTTAAAAAATTTAATTCTTTGATAATTTTATTAACATTTTTAAAATTATTTTCAGTAACGAAAGCTTCGATTCCTGAGGTATCAAAAATAGTCATAGAAGCTTTAACTTTGACAATTTGTTGGCATATTTATTCATTAAAATCAATAAGATTATCATAGAAAACTTGAAGATCTATTTAAAAACTTTCTTAAAAGAGTGAATTTAGATTCGTCAGGACCTTTTTTAAACCCACAAAATTCTCTTAAATGATCTGAAGATTTAAGGAAATTAATTTAAAAAGTATCTGTAGGATATGTTATCTTCAAGTAATGAAAGAAATTTAGATTTATTACTTAAAAAAGTTTCGCAATCAGAATAAATCTCTACCAAAGAATGTTATTTTTGTGGTATTATATATAACTCCTTTCAGGTTTTTGTGGATTTGTAGAGTCTCACTTTATTTTTATCATAAATCAGTGAGGAGTTATATTATTTTATAGAAAAAAATGTCCTGTATTTATTTAGGTTATGGCGTTTCACGAATGTTTAATTTAAAATAGATAAAGAAAGGAGTGTTTGAGTTTTCCAATTCAAACATAAATGGTGAGATATGAACAAAGAAAATATATTTTGGGTAAAATATTTAAATCAGATTCCTAATAAACAATTATTACCATTTGATAATCAAAAAAAGTCTAGTGATAAAAGAAGCATTGATAAGATTTCAAGAAGTTTTGAACCTACTGAAGGTATAGATATTGAAAAGATGAAAGAAATTATATATACGGCATGGTCCATCGTTCTTGGAAGATATAATAATTATGAAGAAGTTGTATTTTTGGTATCGTATTTGAATAAGATCTATCCATTAATAGTAAACTGTAACAGTGAAATGCAAATCGAAGAACTAACAAGAGAGTTGAATAAAGTTAATAATCAATGTGAGGAAAACCTAGAACATGTTCACGATTCATTAATTGTTGATAGAATGCTTGAAAAAACAAGTTACATGACATCAATATACTTCCAAAGACCTAAACAGGACATACCTTCCAATATAACGTTTTTATTTGAATTGAGCAAAGGTAGGATTTCATATAATGTTGAATATAATCAGTTTGTGTTTAATAAATCTACGGTGATGGGTATGTGTAGCCATTTTGAGAATGCTCTTGAAGAAGTTTTTAAACACAGCAATAAAAAAATAAGTAATATGGAGATTCTTACTAGTTCCGAAAGCAAATTGATATTAAAAGATTTCAACAACAAATTTCTCAAGTATAATGAAAACTTAACAATTGACTCTATGTTTGAAAAAAACCTTGAGAATTATCCTAATAGTGTTGCGATTACTTGTGGTACTAGAAACATAACATATGAGGAGCTAAATCATAAATCAAGCGCGTTGGCATATCGTTTGAGAAAATACTGGAATGTGAAAAGAGGGGAGATAGTTGGTATCCTTATGGAGCGGGATATAGAATTGGTGATATCAATCATGGGCATTCTTAAATCGGGTGCTGCATACATGCCAATAGATTTGAATTTACCTAAAAAAAGAATAGATACTATGCTAACAAATGCCAATAGTAAGCTTGTCATTAAGAAAAGTGCTAAAAATGTTAATTTAAAAGGAGAATACATTTGGTTAAATATTAATGAAGAAACAAAATATCAAAACATTACCAAACAACTTCCTAAAAGGCATTCAAAATCAGATTTAGCTTACGTTCTTTACACAAGTGGTTCAACTGGATATCCTAAAGCTGTTGCTGTTGAACATAAAAATGTGGTTGGCTATATACATTCATTTTTAAATGAATTCAAATTATGTGAGATAGACTCAATGTTACAAAATTCAACGGTAGCTTTCGACATATCGGTAGAAGAAATTTTTCCAATCCTGATGGTTGGTGGTAAACTTGTGATTGCAAGAGAAGAAGAAAAGGACGATGTTGACAAGTTATTAAAAGTGATAAGAAGAAATGAAGTATCAATAATAAGTGGATTTCCTTTATTGATAGATGAATTTAATAAAAGAATCATTCCATCCTCACTAAAATGTTTTATTTCAGGTGGTGATGTGATACATTATAAGAATTATTCTAAGTTAATTGATTTTGTTAATGTATACAATACTTACGGGCCTTCGGAGACTACCGTATGTGCTAGTTATTATAAATGTAATAAAAATGATGATTTTTATATACCTGTTGGCAAGCCAATTGCAAATTATAAAATTTATATTTTAGATAATGCTATGAACCCAATGCCTGTAGGAATACCTGGAATGATTTTCATAGCAGGTATAGGCGTAAGTAGAGGATACTATAATCAGGATGAAATGACAAATGAAAGATTCATTAATAGTCCATTTGAGAGTAATGAAAAGATTTTCATGACAGGAGATGTTGGAATATGGTGTTCTGATGGAAACATAAAATTTCTTGGCAGACTAGACAACCAGGTAATGGTAAGAGGTATGAGGGTTGAACTAGATGAGGTTCAAAATGTAATGAAACGATATCCCCATATATCTGAAAGCGTTGTCCTTGCAAATAAAGATTCAGAAGATCAAGTGTTTTTGACATCTTATATTGTTTCAGATAAGAGTATTTCACTTGTAGAATTAACTGAATACTTAAAAGAATATTTGCCAAGTTTCATGATTCCTGAGTTTTTTGTCTTGATGACTCAGTTGCCAGTAAATATTAATGGGAAAGTTGATAAAGAACAATTGCCCAAAGTGATTAAGTAATAAGAAAGGAAGTGAATTATGGATTTTAAGTCTACAGAAAGCAGATTGAGAAAATTAGATAGCTATAGGACTGAATTTGTCAGCAAAGACTTTAGTAAATATAAAGCAATTAGTGTCAAAGAGGTTCTTGATAAAACATTTTCCCAAGACAATACTGATTTGGTTAGAATTAATGGAAGAGTTTTAAATATTCGAAAATATAAGTATAGCAGTTATGTTATTCTTAAAGATTTTGATTCGAAAATATTATTGCAAACTGATGAAAGTATTAATTATAATTTTTTAAAATATATAGATACAGGGGATTGGATAGAAGTCATTGGTATAGAAAATTATAGTGATGAAATAAAAAAAATTGTTGTAATTGATTTTAAGCTTATAGCCAAATGTAGGTTTATATTTCCGAAGAAATTAGTAGATAAGAGAAAAAGATTTGAAAATAGATTCTTAGATTTTTCAGTTAATGATAATTCATTGGAAGTTGTGAAAATTAGTTCATTAATTAATAAAAGTATAAGAAAGACTTTATGGGATAAAGGCTATAGCGAATATAATACACCAACTCTTTTTTCTAGTTTTAATGGTGGAGTTTCTACACCATTTACAACTAAAATTACAGCATTAAAAAGGAGTGGATATTTGAAAGTAACCTCTGAATTATACCTGAAACAATTAATATCTGCAGGTTTTAGTTCAGTATTTGAAATTGCGGGTTCATTTAGGAATGAAGGTATTGATAATACACATATCCCTGGATTTCCACTTTTGGAAGTTTATAAATCTTTTGCTGATGCAGAATATATGTTAGAACTTAACCTTGAAATTATTGAAAAGATATTAATTGACCTTAATGGAGAACCTTGTATCCATTTACCTAACAAGAAAAGAATTGAATGTAGCAAAAATGATTGGAAAAAGATTAATGCACATGAAGTAATTAAAAATAAAACCCATATTGATATTTTATCAGATATTAATAATTTAAGGATTCAAGCAAGAAAAATTGGAATTGAATGCTCAGATGTATCAGGTCCTTCTACCGTTATTGGTAACATAATAGATAAAACTATAAGAATTCATACTACCGAACCTATTATATTAACACATTTGCCTTCTAGTATGACTCCACTAATGAAAAAACTAGATGAAGACAATAGGTTTAGTGATAGGTATTGGTTGTATTTGAATGGAGTCGACATAAGTGATATCGGTAGTGAACAGGCAGATTACGAAGAACAAATTGAATCCTTAGAAAAACAATTTGAGATGATGCATGAGGCTTATCCACATATTTCAATCAATAAAGATCTTGTAAAAGTTGTTTCATATGGTTTGCCAAAAACTGGTGGAATAGGTTGTAGTTTAAGCCGATTATTAATGGCTATTATGAGTTTAGATGATGTAAGAGAAACACCAACTTTTCCATATGTATAAATTTTGGCTTCAACAGTGAATTTGTATGCGAGAACAATAATAGGTTGGCACTTAAAAGTTAATTTTTATACCAGATGGTTTAATTATAAAAATACATGAATACATTCAATTTTATAATCAATTTAGATTTCAAAAAATTAAAGTGATTAGTTTCGATATTAAATTGAAACTAATCACTTTAATTTTTTAATTTAATGTAAATGTCAAATGAATTAAAGTTCATTAAAAAAGGACTACACCATTTAATATACCACTACTTTGGTTGTGTCCTTTTGTTTGTATTGGTGAGCTGGGGAGGAATCAAACGCTCCATCTCCTTATAAAATGTAAGGTTCTTTATCATTAAGTTACCAGCTCTTATACTTATATTATACTATTAGATATTTCAAATGTCAACAAAAAAATAGATTTGGATACAGTCAAATAATAGTTGACAATTTTTTGTTTAATTTTTTCATACAATTTTTAACTTGTATATTTAAAGTGAATATGCTTTTAAAGCCAGTCAGGACATGGTATATCTAATATCTATAGTTTAATAATATATAACTTTTTGCTTTCAACACATAGATATTCTCCTAAATCAAAATATAGATTAAATATTTTGTATTTGTTTTTAAAAACTTAAGTTCAAATCACTTGAACATCTTTGTTCTAACAAGTTCTGTATTGCTCTTCTACCGTTAGTAATAGAATAATCACTAAATGGCATACTTGAACTATTAGGATAGTATGCATTGCTATTTTTACTGATTTTATTTATTTCTGATGAACTTAATATTACCTCGATGATTTCTTTTGCTTTTTCTCTTTTTATACCTTTATCTAAAACCATTTTAATAGTATTATCTAATTCTTTACTCACTTTTTCTGTAACCGTAAAAACGCCCACACCTATTATAGGCTAAGAAGTTATGTTAAACTAATTATTGCTTGGAACTTATTTAACGGTTAGATAAGATGCTACAGTAGATAGTGAAAAGCTTGGAGTTTTAGATGAACATCAGAAAATACATATTACAGGTGAAGTTAAAAATGGTTGGGTTAGAATAGAGTATAAGGATAAAGAAGGATATATAAATAGTGAATATCTTATATAATCATTACCTAAGAAAGAGCCTAAACCTACAACAGTATCAAAGTCCAAGAATAATGTAGATTGTTAAGTAAAATTGACTCCTTTTTAAACTTTTTCACACTTGATTTTGACCCCCTTCCATTGTAGTATAAATTATCAATCAACTATAACCTTGTAACCATTTTCTTCCAACGAAATTCCTCCTATTTCAATTCTATATGGTGACCAATCAAATTGGGGTTGATCCCCGTAAGGGGTTTCTACTCTTTCGGTAGCCTTTTTACTTACTTCCCTTTTTTCATTTGTTAGAGTTGATAAAAATCTATATATTGGATTGATACTTCCATCATATCCTAGCTTTTTTAACTCTCTATAAATTCTAGTTCCATTAAAATCGTATTTAGGCTCTAAATACCATTCACTTATTTGTTCTTTGTACTTATCTACTTTTGTCTTGTAATATTCCCTTTTATATCTTGGTGCCTCCTCTGGTTTAATTAATTTCTTTACTGTGTTTTTAGACATTTTCATAGTTCTAGCGATTGCTTTTATCTTCATACCACTTTTGAAAAGTCTTTTAACATTCTCACAATCATAAACATTTTTTACCCCATGACCTCTATATGTTAAAATATTTGTGACTTAAATATTTTAACATATAGAGGTATTTAGGGGTTCAATTTTATTCGTAAAAGAGGGGTCACTTTTAATTGTAAATGAACAAATAATACTAACACAGCTACTCAATCATCAGCACCTAAAAAAATAACACTGTAAACAAGAAACCTTCTAGTAATGGAAGTAGTTCTAATACTACTACTCAAAGTAAACATAAGCCACAATCTAAACCTAGTGAGCCATCTGGCAGTGGAGGTTTGATAGAAATAGATCCAGAAGACACAGTAGGTGGTGTAGGTGAAGATAGTTTAAATCATTTAGAATGTGGAGATCCTCGAATAGAAGGAGTAGTAGGCGAATTAGATGAATAATTGTTATGACAAAAGAAACATCAAAAATAATTATTATTGAGATAGAGGAATTAGTATAATATTATACTAATTCCTCTATCTTTTAATCTTTTTTAAAAATATAAAAATCAATATAATATGGATATTTACTAGATTCTATGCCTTTAAAATGATATAATTATAGTGTAAACATCATTAGTTTATTAAATTAATATAGATAACTCAGCTTAATTATCAGAAGTCGTTGGTATGAATAAACTAATGAAAAGAGGTGAGTGAGTGGAAAATGTTAAATATATAATTCTAGCTATTTCTTCATTGTTAGGATTGTATATAGTATGTAATTCAAAGCGTTCAATTAACATTAAAATAAGAATAAAAAGATTAATTATAGAATTAGACACAAAAAAAGTAAGTAGCCACTAACTACTTACTTTTAAACCACTAATATTAATTTAAATGAAATCCAACGACTTCTGTATTATTATTATACCCCATATTAAAGAAAAAATAAACAAGGAGGTGAAATAATTTTGACAATATTTTTATTCTTAGTAAATATAGTTATATGGTCGGTAGCTTTATTATGTATTAGAGGTAAAAGTTTTAATAAATCTTATAAATCGTTAGATTTAGAAGTAAAGGTTAGTGAGGAAAAATAAAATACGAGATAAAGAATGAAAATAATATAATTTTTATAAATATTTTTATTCTTTTTTATTGTAAATATTTATAAAAGGGGAATAAGAATAGAAATATTAATCTATTTGACTTTAAAACTTATTGGGTAAAGATAAGTTTGTAGAATTAAGATTTAGTTTATTAGTAAAATGTTTTCTTGTGGAATAGTATTTTCTTACTTTAATAAAAATCAAAAAATAAGAAGGGAGTTAATAATTATGAAATATCCAGAAACAACAGTAGGTGCAGTTATATTTAATCCTGATAATAAAATACTTCTTTGCAAATCTCATAAATGGAATAATAAATATATAATTCCTGGTGGTCATATTGAGTTAGGGGAAAAAATGGAGGAAGCATTGAAAAGAGAAATATTAGAAGAGACTGGATTGGAAATATATGACATTAAATTGATTAGCATAAAAGAAAGTGTTTATAATGAAGTGTTTCATGAAGATAAACATTTTATATTTATTGATTATATATGTAAAACAGATTCATATAATGTAGTTTTAAATGAAGAAGCAGAAGAATACGAATGGGTAGATTTAAATGAAATTGATAATTATGAATTAGGTGGATTTGTTAAATCCTTATTAGAAGAGATTAAAAATAAAGAAGAGTCAAAATATAAAACTGAGGTTTTTTATGGTTACTAATCTAAAAATACTATTATTAAAAAATATCTATATTGTTATTAATTTTGGGTATTTTAGCTATGGTGTAGAAATATAGATTAACTTAGGATGAAAATGAGGTAATACAATGAGCAATATAAACTTTAGAAATATTGATAAAAGCAATGAAGAAGCAGTTAGAAAAATAGAATTAAAAGGTACACAAGAAAATTTTATTGAAACTGTAGATGAATGTTTAAAAGAAGCTAGTATGTATAGTGAGTGGAATCCAGTAGCTATATATAAGAATGATATAATTATTGGATTTGCTATGTATGGTTCTTTTGGTCCTAATAAAGATACGTGGATTGATAGAATATTAATAGATAAAAAGTATCAAGGTAAGGGTTATGGAAGAATTGCAATGAATAAACTTATAGACATAGTTTTAGAAAAATACAAAGTAAATACTATATATTTAAGTATTGTTCCTGGAAATGAAGCAGCGTATAATTTATATAAGAGTATTGGCTTTAAATATATGAACGAAAAAGATGAGAATGGCGAGCTTTTATTTAAATATGAAATTTAATATTATTTAATCTACAAAATAGAAGTAGGGTTAACCCTACTTCTATTTTTCCATAGCTTTTTTAGCAAATTCAGTATTTACTATTTGCTCATAAGGAGCTCTATTATCGAGTACTCCAGCTAGTTCCATTATGTCCATCATATGCTCTAAACCTTCTTCAGTTAAAACTAAATCAGGTTTCCAAGTATCTTGATTTTTATATCTTTCTACAAGAGATATTAATATATCTTTATCTGTATCAGGAAATTGTCCTTTTAAAGCTTCAGCAATATCTTCAGAAGAATTTTCATTGACCCAGACCATACCACGATAAACAGCATTTGTAAATTTTTGAATTATTTCAGGATTTTCTTTTATATATTCTTTGGTTGCACTATAGCATGTATAAGGAACATATCCTGCTTCTTCCCCAATGGATGCTACAATATGTCCTTTACCTTCTTTTTCTAATTCTGAAGCCACAGGCTCAAATAGGGTTACATAATCTCCTTCTCCACCTAAAAATGCTCCAGCCATTGCAGCAAATTGTATATCAGTTCTAACTTCTACATCTTTACCAGGTGTGATATCTTTAGATTTTAATACATATTCTAAAATCATTTCTGGCATACCACCTTTTCTTCCTCCTATAATTGTTTTACCTTTTAATTTATCAAATGTAAAATTATCATCTTTTTCTCTTCCAACTAAGAAAGAACCATCTTTTTGAGTTAGTTGTGCAAAGTTAATAGCATAGTTATCTTTATCACTATTATATACATACACACTTGCCTCAGGTCCCATAAATCCTATATCAGCTTCTCCTGATAGTAAAGCTGTCATTGATTTATCTGCACCTTTACCATTTGTAAGCTCTATATCAAGGCCTTCTTCTTCAAAAAATCCTTTTTCTAATGCTACATATTGTGGAGCATAGAGAACAGAGTGGGTAACTTCTATAAGCCTTACTTTTTCTAACTTTGCTTCATCTTTACAACCTGATAAAATTGGCAAGATAAATAAAGAAATTACTAATATTACTGCTAATAATTTAGATTTCATGATACACCTCCAAAATTTATTCACTATACTTTATTATATTTTGAAGGAATATATATGTTACTATTAGTTTAATTATGCATTAATGTTGACAATAATAGTATAATAAATATATAATTATATATAATATAAAAATTAGAGGCAATGAGAAAGAGGAGTAGACAAGAGAACTTTTAGAGAATGAATCCCTTGGCTGAAAGGATTCAGAAGTAAACTTTTGTTGAAGGTAGCTTTTGAGCTTTCAGATTGAACTAGTAGTAAATCTGAACGGACAATGTTCGTTAAAACTAAGAGAGTCAATTTCAGAATTGAAATTAAGGTGGTACCGCGATTACCTTCGTCCTTATATAAGGATGGAGGTATTTTTTAGTTTATAAGGGGTGGTCTTATTTTTAAATTAGGTATAGTAATATTTTTAATTAGTAGTGTAATAGTTTTAGGTGCTGATAGACAGTATAATAAAGGGAAGATAAAAGATTTGAAATCCTTACTTAAAATAAAAGTATCAGGTCTTTTACTTACTATTATTTCAGTTATATTAATGATTTATGGAAAATAAAGAGGAGTGAATTAAATGGAAAATTTAGCGAAAACGTATAATCCTAAAGAATTTGAAGACAGATTATATAATGATTGGAATAATAAAGGTTATTTCAAAGCAGATGTAAATAAAAATAAAGAACCATTTACTATTATGATGCCACCTCCTAACGTAACAGGAAATCTTCATATGGGTCATGCATTAAATAGTACTATTCAAGATATTTTAACAAGATGGAAGAGAATGGATGGTTATGAAGCATTATGGCTTCCTGGAACTGACCATGCTAGTATTTCTACTGAATCAAAAGTAGTTGCCCGTATAAAAGAACAAGGTCATAGTAAAGAAGATTTAGGAAGAGAAGGATTTTTAGAAAAGGCTTGGGAATGGACAGAAGAATATGGTGGAAATATAAAAAATCAATTAAGAAAATTAGGTGTTTCTTGCGATTGGTCAAAAGAAAGATTTACTCTTGATGAAGGTTTAAGTGATGCAGTAGAAGAAGTTTTTATTAGATTATATGAAAAAGGGTTAATATATAGAGGAGATAGAATAATAAATTGGTGTCCTAGTTGTGCTACAGCTATTTCAGATGCAGAAGTTGAACATCAAGAATCACAAGGGAAATTGTGGCATGTAAAATATCCTGTAAAAGGGGAAGATAAATTTATAGAAATAGCAACTACAAGACCTGAAACAATGCTAGGTGATGTAGCAGTTGCAGTAAATCCAGATGATGAAAGATATGAAGATTTAATAGGTAAAACACTTATTTTACCACTAGTAGGAAGAGAAATACCAATAATTAAAGATGAATACGTTGAAATGGAGTTTGGAACTGGTGCAGTTAAAATAACTCCAGCACATGATCCTAATGATTTTGAGATAGGGCTAAGACATAACCTAGAAAATCTTAAAGTATTAGATGATGATGCTAAAATAAATAGTAATGGTGGAAAGTACGAAGGTCTTGAAAGATATGAAGCTAGAAAACAAATTGTATCTGATTTAGAAGATAAAGGTTATTTAGTAAAAATAAAAGATCATGATCATAATGTAGGTCATTGTGAAAGATGTGATACTATAGTTGAACCTATTATATCAAAACAATGGTTTGTAGAAATGAAGCCTTTAGCAGAACCTGCAATAGAAGCTTTAAAAAATGGTGAATTTAAATTTATACCAGAAAGATTTGAAAAAATTTATTTAAATTGGTTAGAAAATATTAGAGATTGGTGCATATCAAGACAATTATGGTGGGGACATAGACTTCCAGTGTATTATTGTAAAGATTGTGGTGAAGTAATTGTATCTAAAACGAAACCAGAAAAATGCACGAAATGCAACTCAGAAAATCTAATTCAAGATGAAGATACACTTGATACTTGGTTTTCATCAGCGCTTTGGCCTTTTTCAACATTAGGTTGGCCACAAAACACTAAAGAGTTAGAATACTTTTACCCTACTGATGTACTTGTAACTGGATATGACATTATATTCTTCTGGATTGTAAGAATGGTATTTTCAGGTGTTGAGCAAATCGGAGAAGTTCCTTTTAAAAATGTATTTATTACAGGGCTTGTTCGTGACTCTGAAGGTAGAAAAATGAGTAAATCTCTAGGAAATGGAATTGATCCATTAGAAATAATAGATGAATATGGTTCAGATGCTTTAAGATTTTCTCTTATAACTGGAAATACTCCAGGTAATGATATGAGATTCTATGTTGAAAGAGTAGAATCAAGCAGAAATTTTGCTAATAAATTATGGAATGCTTCTAGGTTTGTGATAATGAACTTAGGCGAAGAATTTAATTTTACAGGCATAGATAATGAAAATCTAAAGGTAGAAGATAAATGGATAATTTCTAGATTAAACAGTGCTATAAAGGAAATTGATGATAATCTAAATAAGTTTGAATTAGGACTTGCAGCACAAAGGATATATGATTTTACATGGAATGAATATTGTGATTGGTATATAGAAATGGTTAAACCTAGATTATATGGAGAAGATGAAGCTGATAAAATCACAGTTAAAAATGTTCTTATACATGTATTAAGGAATATAAATAAGCTACTTCATCCTTTTATGCCTTTTGTAACAGAAGAGATATACAGTTATATAAATGAGAATAATGAAAGTATAATGGTATCTAATTGGCCAAAAAATGATGATAAATATAATTTTATTGAATCAGAAAAACAAATTGATTTTATTATGGATGCAATAAAAAACATAAGGAATATAAGAGCTGAAATGAATGTTATTCCTTCTAAAAAAGCAAAGGTTATATTTGTAACACAAAATGATAATAAAAGAAAAATATTAGAGAATAATGAATTATTCTTTACTACACTTGCTTCAGCATCTAGTGTAGAAATAAAAGAAAATAAGGATGGAATATCAGATGATGCAATGAGTGCTGTTGTAGAAGGTGCTGAAATATTTTTACCTCTTGAAGAGCTTGTAGACTTTGATAAAGAGATAGAAAGATTAGAAAAAGAAAAATCAAGGTTAGAAAATGAAATTAAAAGAGTAAATGGAAAGTTATCAAATAAAGGATTCGTAGAAAAAGCTCCAGAATCTATAGTTAATCAGGAAAGAGAGAAGAAACAAAAATACGAAGGGATGCTAGATAAAGTTGTAGAGCGATTAGAGAACATTATAGATAAAAAAGATTAATAAAGAGGTGGGAATATGAATTATAATAAAGCATTAGAATTTATACATGGTACTAGAAAATTTGGAAGTAAATTAGGATTAGATAATATAAAAAAATTATTAGAGTTATTAGGAAATCCACATGATAAATTAAAATTTATTCATATAGCAGGTACTAATGGTAAAGGTTCAACCACTTCTTTCATTTCTAGTATATTATTTGAATCTGGATACAAGGTAGGGGCATTTACATCGCCCTACCTAGAAGTTTTTAATGAAAGAATAAGAATAAATAATCAAAATATAAGTGATAAGAGATTAAGTGAAGTTACTTTAAAAGTAAAAGAAAAAGTAGAACAGATGTTAATGGAAGGATATAATCATCCTACTGAATTTGAAATAGTTACAGCAATAGCATTTGTATATTTTCTCGAAGAAAAAACTGATATTATAGCATTAGAAGTAGGTCTTGGAGGAAGATATGATTCTACAAATATTATAGGGAAACCTTTAATATCTGTAATCACTCCTATATCTTTAGATCATATGGATATATTAGGTGACACTATAGAAAAAATAGCATATGAAAAAGCTGGAATCATAAAAGAAAACTCTAAAGTAATCTCTTATACTCAACAAAATGAAGCTCATAATGTCCTTGTAAATGTTAGTAAAGAAAAAAGATCTGAAATTATGTTTTTAGATTTTAATGATATTAGCATAGATGAATGTAATGATAAAGGCTCAGTATTTAATATTTCACATAAAGATAAAACATATGGAAACTTAAAAATAAATTTAATAGGAAAATATCAAGTATATAATGCAAGTTTAGCAGTTAAGACGTTACTAATATTAAATGATAATAATGAAATAAATATTAGTGAAGAAAATATTAGAAAAGGACTTGAAAATACTGCGTGGATGGGAAGGTTAGAAATAATAAATAATAATCCTAAAGTTGTTATAGATGGTGCTCATAATGAGGCTGGAGCAAAGTCCTTGGTAGAAAACATAGAGAATTTATTTGAATTTAATAAATTAATTTTACTTGTAGGTATGCTAAAAGATAAAGAAGTAGACAAGATATTATCCATAGTAATACCACATGCTGATAATATAATAGTTACAAAACCTAGAGTTCCAAGGGCTATGAGTTCTAAAGACTTAGCAAAAAAAATTAATAAAATTAATCAGAAAGTAGTTTCAGAAGAAAGTATTGAACAAGCTATAAAATTATGCTTTGATGAATATAATGAAGGAGATTTGATTGTTGCTTCAGGTTCTTTATATTTAATTGGTGAAGTGAGAAAGTTAATAAAAGAAAGATAAACTAATACCTCTTATTATTTTAATAATAAGGGGTATTCACCTAATTTTATCTATTAGCATAAAGTGTTATATAGAATAAAAGAGGTGAAAAGATGAATCAGTTTGAGAACAGAAAAATCATAGTTTCTAGTTCCGGAGAGAATTCTCTAAATATAATAGAACCAAATAAGGATTTTAAAATGTCTAAAGTAAATTATACTGATATGTGTTTTGATAAGATAAAACATAAGATAGATGATAAAGTATTCAATTATAGGACCCATTCTATTTTTAAAAATTCAAAACCTAATATAATTTATTTAGTAAATTCTTATGGTAATAATATACTAAAAATTGATATCTCTAAAAGAGAAATTATTGATTTAGTATATGTTGGTTGTTGTCCTAGCCACATAGCAATTTCTGATGAATATATATATATTACAAACAGTGATTCTAATTCTATATCTATAGTAGATATAGAAGAGTTTAATTTGATTAAAAATATATCTGTTGGTGAAAAACCTCATGATATAAAAATTGATAAACAGAATAATAAACTATATATAGCTAACAGTAATGAATATACTATAAGTGTAATTGATTTAAATCAAGATAAAGATGAGAAAATCTATATGGATATATTACCATTACACTTTCATATATTGGATGAGAATATGTTGATATTGTCCTGTGAGTGCGAAAACATGAAGAGTTCAATTTCTTTTTTAAATTTGAAAAATCAAAAAATATTAAAGAGAATCTTTATAGAAGAAACATTATTAGATATGGTTATATTAAAAGACAAGAATATAATTTTTTCTACTAATGGTGGTGATGGATTTTTATATAAGATAAATTATATTACAGATAGTATAGATAAGATATATCTTGGAGGAATGCCTAATGATATATTATGGGATGGTGACAATATATTATATATAACTGATTTAGTTAAAAATTCACTTTTAGTTTTTGATATAAATAAAAATTCTATAGTTAATCAAATATATGTGGGTAAAGAACCTAATGGATTAATCTTTTTATAAAGATAAAAAGATTAATCCATTTTTGTTGTAAGAATATCTATGAATTTTTTATATATAACTTGAGGGTTTTGTTTCCAATTTTTACATATCATTTTTGCTTGTTCGTTAGAAACTACATTTAATGAAAGTGTAAATAAAGTATTGTCATTTTCAACTACTTTTAAATTAACAATGTATTCAGTATCATTTTTTTTATAATAATTGCCTATAATTTGCTTTTCTTTAACTTTTTCTTCATTTTTTATAGAACACTTTCTATCTACTAAATTTTTTGTTTCAGCAGCTATTCTTTCATAAAATAATTCTAGAACTTTTTTTCCTTCTTCTGTTATATTATAATATTCATTACCATCTTTAGTTTTTATAGTTATGAAATTTGATGCTACTAATTCGCTTAAATATTGTTGTACTAAAAAATAATTCATTTGATTATTTTCTAAAACAAATTGAGTGATTTCAGAATTTGTAGTAGGATAATCAATTTTGTTAAAAATGTACAATAATATTAATTTATTTTGTGCTAATTCATCACTATTTTCAATAAACATTATATCACCCTTAATACTATTAATCATATAAATTATAACATAAAAAAGAGAAATAAGTTTAAACTTATTTCTCTTTTTTTAAATTATTTATTTACCTGACATTTGTCTTTGTGCAGATTCAACTAATTTTTTAGTCATGTATCCACCAACATAACCATTTTGTCTAGATGTTAAAGTTCCTTTATCTATATTATCATAATTTGTAAGACCTAATTCATTTGCTATTTCAGTTTTCATTTGATTTAAAGCTTTTCTAGCTTCTGGAACTACTATTCTATTTGTATTATTAGCCACTTTAAAGACCTCCTAAAATTTTGATATACAACTTTTTCTGTTGTAATATTAATATAACCTGAATGTCAAAAAAAGATACTGGAAGTTAATGAGCAAAAATATAAAAAATAGATATATTACATATTATTAAATTTGTAATAAAGATATATATTTTAATAGTATATGGATATTTGATATAATAAATTGTAGAATAAAAACATAAGAAAAGAGGGAAAATATGAAAAAAATTTTAAGTGTTTTTTTGATATTACTTATTTTAGTAACTTTAAGTAGCTGTAAATCAGAATCTAAAGAAACTACTACAGATAATAATGATATAAATCAAGATAAACAAACAAATAATGATGATACAAAAGTGGATAAAGAAGAAAATAATAAAGAAAAAGAAGAAAAAATAACTAAAGAAGATATTGATTTATCTTTAAATCCTAATGAAAATGGTGAAATAATGGTACTTATGTATCATGGAATAACTGATAAGGAAGATGTATGGGATAGAACACATGAAAATTTTAGAAGAGACTTACAAACACTTTATGATAAAGGATACAGACCTATTAGTTTAAAAGATTTAGTAAATAATAATATAACAACAGAAGCAGGTTATACTCCGGTAGTTTTAACTTTTGATGATGGAAGACAAAATAATTTTGATATAATAGAGAATAATGGAGAAAAACAAGTAAATCCAAATAGTGCTGTAGGAATATTAGAAGAATTTCATGAAAAACATCCAGATTTCCCACTTGAAGCAACATTTTTTATAAATGGAACAAATCCTTTTAGACAACCAGAATTAATTGAATATAAGTTGAATTATATAATAGATAAAGGAATGGATATAGGAAACCATACTATAGATCATAATGATATGACTAATGTAAATTCAGAAGAGAAGGTGCAAGAATATATTGCAAAACAAGTAGAGTTTATAAATTCTATAGTATCAGATTATGAAGTTAATACTTATGCACTTGCTAATGGAGGAAGGCCAAATGATTCACTAGAAAAGTATTTAGAAGAAGGTAGTTTTGATGGTACTAGTTATAAAAATATTGCTATTCTAAATGTAGGATGGAAACCAAGTGTGTCGCCTATAGATAAAGAGTTTGACCCTTTAAGAATTCAAAGAGTACGAGCTAGTGAAACACAAGTAGATGGAGTAGGTATGTATGATTGGATGAAAGGATTTGAAAATAATCCATCTAGAAAATTCATTAGTGATGGTGCTCCTGATATATTAACTATTCCTAAAGAGGAAGAACAAAATATTGATAAATCAAAGATAAAAGATAAAGAGTTATATATTTATGAAAAAAATTAGGTAGTTAACTACCTAATTTTTTTGGATTAAGAGTATCAGAAATATAATCAATAAATGGAAATATTAATATAACTATAGTTATGTTGAAAATAGTATGTGCATTTGCTATTTGTCTTGAAATATTATAAGGTGATAAAATTAATACTAAGTCTTTTAATAGGTTTCCTAAGTAAAAAAATATTATGACACCAAGCATATTAAATAAGAGATGAAATAAAGCGATTCTTCTACCATAATTATTAGTACTTATGCCTGCTATTATTGCATCAATAGATGTACCTATGTTTAATCCAAATAATATATATATAGAAGATAATAGTGGAATTATTTCTTTTTCACTTATTAATTGTAGCAGCACAATAGATGTTGAGCTACTATGAATCAAAGCACTAAAAAAAGAACCAAATAATATAGAGTTAATTTTACTATCATATACGTATCCTATATTTTTTAATATATAATTAGAGCTTGTAACTTTATACAATGATGAACCCATAAGTTCTATTCCTATAAAAATAAAAGATATACATAATATAAAACTACCTGCTAATCTATATTTATTATTTGTGCTATATAGGTATAATATTAAACCTGAGAGTATTATTATAGGTAAAATACTTTCAACATTAAAGGCTGTAATCTGTCCTGTGAATGTTGTGCCAATATTTGAACCTAATACAATTGGTAATGCCTTTTTTATATCTAATACATTACTATGAGCTAATATAATCACAAGTACAATAACTAAACTACTACTTTGAACTATTATTGTTATGAGAATACCTATTATTAATCCATTAAATTTTTTATATGTAAAATGAGTTAAAATATTTTTGATTTTATTACTTAAATTATTTTCCATGTAGGAAGATAAGAGTCTTATAGATAATATGAAAATTGTTAACCCAAATATAAATTCTATAATAGATTTCATATTTGTTTCATGGAATATATTCATTTATTTCACCCCTTATACAATAAATATATTCATGTATTAATACTAATTATTCTAGTAATTTAAATTTGATATTTATTGACTAATGAATGAATCAATGATTTAATGGTTAAGTATATTATTATTCTTTTAAAAGGAGAGAAGAATACTATGGATAAAAAAATATTTGTATTTATAATTTTAATTACAATGATATTTGTTAATTTTAATGTTGTATTTGCTGATCAAAATGCAGAAGAAAAACCAGAACCTGTAAGAGCGAAAGTTCTTGAAATATTATCTGAAGATGAACAAGAGACCTCTTATGCAGAAGGGGAAACAACAACAATACAAACCATTGAATTGGAAATTACAAGTGGTGAAGATAAAGGTGAAAAAATAATAGTAGAAAATCATGTTGATAGTATGTTTGCTTATAATATAGTTGTAGAAGAAAATGATGATGTATTAGTATACTTAGAAAAAGATGAAAGTGGAGAAATAATTCAAGGGTACATATCAGAAATTGCACGTGATAAATACCTTCTATATTTAGGTATTATATTCTTTCTATTACTTTTGATTATTGGAGGATTAAAAGGATTAAAAGCTATAATAACATTATTAATAACTGCTTTTGCAGTACTAAAAATAATGTTACCTCTTATATTAAAAGGATATAGTCCAATTTATTTATCTATTATAGTTTCTATTTGTATAATTACTGTTACTCTTGTAATAATTTCAGGTTTTAATAGAAAAGCCTTAGCTGCAATAATCGGAACAACTGGTGGAGTATTAGTTGCAGGACTTATTACACTTATTATTAGTGAATTAGCAAGTCTTACTGGACTTGGAACAGAAGAAGCTCAAATGTTAAGTTTAGTTGAACAAGGAGATTCATTTAATTTTAAAGGAATATTATTTTCTGGAATAATATTAGGAGCTTTAGGAGCTGTAATGGATGTGAGTATGTCAATAGCTTCATCAATAAATGAAATTAAAATAGCTAATCCTGAAATGACAACAAAACAATTAATAAAATCAGGAATGAATGTAGGTAAAGATATAATGGGAACTATGTCTAATACGTTGATATTAGCTTATTCTGGCGGTTCCATACATTTGATGCTTTTATTCATGGCACATGACTTCAATATAATTGATATTATAAATAGAGATATGATAGCATCTGAAATATTAAGAGCCTTAGCAGGAAGTATAGGTCTTATATTTACAGTACCTATAACAGCCATAGTAGCATCTAATCTTTATAACAAGATTAATAAAAAGACAAGTAGTAAGCATTAAATTTTTTTATATTACTAATTTAGCATATCACCTAATATAATATAGTAATTATAATATATGGGGTGATATATGTGAAAAAATATTTATTTAAAAAGATTAATATTATAATTTTATTTTCAATAATTTTATTAGTATTGAGTATAATATTCATAAAAAGTTCGGATCCAAATATAGCAGAAGTATTTTCTACTGATAAAAAGCTACCAATATATGGAGTGGATAGAGATGATAAAAAAGTTGCCATAAGTTTTGATGCAGCTTGGGGAGATGAATTTACTAAAGAAATTCTAGATATTTTAGATGAAAATAATATTAAAACTACATTTTTTTTAGTAGAGTTTTGGGTAGATAAATATCCAGAATTAGTCAAAGAAATTGATAAAAGAGGGCATGAGATTGGAAACCATTCCTCAAGTCATCCATATATGTCTGAACTAAGTGAAAAGCAGATAGTAGAGGAATTAAAAAAAACAGAAGAAAAAATACACAAATTGACAGGAAAAACTACTGTATTATTTAGACCACCTTATGGAGATTATAATAATAGGTTGATTGAAGTTTCTAATAAAAATAATTATCATGTAATACAATGGAGTATAGATTCTTTAGATTGGAAGGAAAAAGGAGTTCAACCTGTAGTAGATAGAGTTATAAAAGATATAAATTCAGGATCAATTATTTTATTTCATAATAATGCTAAATATGTAACAGGATATTTACCTATTATATTAAAAGAGCTAAAAGAAAAAGGATATGAAATAGTACCTATTTCTGAAGTTATATACAAAAAAGATTATTATATAGATCATAGAGGGATACAATATAAAAAGTAATATTTATTGGTATAATAATTGTGAAAACTAAAGATAATAATTGCAATTTACTTTATAGAGGAGATTTAAAATGCATATAATGAATAAAAAAATACTAGGAATAACAGGTAACTCAAAAAAAGTAAAAAAAGGTTTTATATTTGTAGCTATATGTGGTCAAAGATTTGATGGGAATGATTACATAGATGAAGCTATAAATAACGGTGCAGTTATAATATATACGGAAAAAGATATTAAAAATAAAGAAATTCCTATAATAAAAGTTGAAAATTCACGAATTAAGTTGGCAGAACTTTTAAATGAGTTTTATGATTATCCTACAGAGAATATGACTATCATAGGGGTAACTGGAACAAATGGAAAAACAACAACTACTCATTTAATAGATGATATTTTTAAAGAGGCTAATAAAAAAACTGCACTTATAGGTTCATTAGGCTTAAAAATAAATGATGAATATATTGATATTAATATGACCACGCCTGATTCTGAAAAATTATATGAAATATTATTTAGACTTAAAAAGCAAAATATAGAATTTGTTATAATGGAAGTTTCATCACATGCATTGAAGCTGTATAGAACATATGGAATCAATTTTGATGTTGCTATTTTAACAAACATAGATATAGATCATATGGATTTTCATGATTCATTTGAAGATTATTTAAATAGCAAGAAAATATTATTTAATTCATTAGATAAAAATAAATTAGCAATAATTAATATAGATGATAATAATTCAAAGAGAATTTTGGAAGGAAACAATCACGTTTTAACTATAGCTTATGGACTTAATTCAAAGTCAAGTATAACTGCATCTAGCATACAAATGGATGAAAATTTAAGTTTTACTGTGTGTATTCAAAGAAGTAT
This sequence comes from Senegalia massiliensis, assembly GCF_900626135.1. Classification (NCBI taxonomy): domain Bacteria; kingdom Bacillati; phylum Bacillota; class Clostridia; order Eubacteriales; family Clostridiaceae; genus Senegalia; species Senegalia massiliensis. The sequence goes on along the minus strand of NZ_LR130786.1, from coordinate 38,240 downwards.
AATTTCAAATAAAGGAAATGAATATGAACCACAAGAGTTTAATATATTTATGAATGTATCTGGGATTTATAATGTTTATAATAGCTTAGCAGCCATATCTTGTGCTTTATATTATGATATTGATATTAACATTATAAAAAAAGCACTTTCAAATATAAAAAATATTTCAAGAAGATTCGAAAAAATATATGACAATAACTTTATTGTAATAGATGACTTTTGTCATAATCCAGCAAGTTATCAAGCAGTATTAGATAGAGTAAGAAGTTTAAAATACAATAAAATAATAATAGTAAATGCTATCAGAGGTAATAGGGGAGTAAAAATAAATAAAGAAAATGCTTATATTTTAGCTTCCTGGTATGAAGTGTTAAATAAACCTAAAATAATTATTACTTTAAGTGATGATATTGTAGATATTAATGATATGGTTAATGAGGATGAAGTAAATCAATATAAAAATACATTTAGTGAATATGGAGTTGAATATAAACTTTATGATAATCTTTATTGCTCAATTGAAAAAGCTATAAATTATGCAAATAAAGATGATATAATTCTTTTATTAGGTTCACAAGGAATGAATAAAGGAAACGAGATATTTAAACAAATAGTAGAAATTTCTTAGAAATTTCTACTATTTTTATTTATATAAAAAAAGGAATTTTAGAACTTATGTCTAATATTAAATTTAGGGGGTTAATATTCATTACTACTGATAAGGATAAAATTAAAATAATTATTCATAATTATAATATTCAATGAATAATATTATTTTAGGATCCAAAATCACATAAGAATAGGAAAGGAAGTGGGGCATTTATGGAGAATGTTGCAAATAGCAACTCAGTAACTATTGTGGGAAAGGTGGTTGAAGACAAGGTATTCAGTCATGAAATGTATGGGGAATCTTTTTATATTTATAATATTGAGATCCCTCGTTTAAGTGAACATACTGATATATTGCCTGTAACTGTATCAGAAAGATTGTTAATAGACTTGGATATTGAGGTAGGGAAAACTATTATAGTTGAAGGACAATTAAGGTCTTATAATAGGTATAATAATGGTCATAATAAATTAATATTAACTATTTTTGCTAGAGATTTATACATACCTTGTGAAGAAGAATATCAAGAAAAAATTAAAAGGCCAAATGAAATTTATTTAGATGGATTTATATGTAAAAAACCCATTTATAGAACAACTCCTTTTGGAAGAGAGATAACTGATATTCTAATAGCTGTTAATAGAGCTTATAACAAATCAGATTATATTCCTTGTATTGCATGGGGAAGAAATGCAAGATTTTGTGAAAATTTAGAAATCGGTGATCATATAAAAATATGGGGGAGAATACAAAGTCGTGAATATCAAAAAAGACTTTCAGATGGAAGTGTAGTAAATAAAATGGCCTTTGAAGTATCTATCTCAAAACTAGAATATATAAAAAATGATAATAATAGAGAAAACAATGAAGATGAAAATGAAGATGAAATATATAAATCAAATTTAAAATCAGAAGCATATTAAATAAAACAGCCATTAATGGCTGTTTTTGTTATAATATATATAAGGAGGTGTAAAAATGGATTTTAACATAGAATTTAAATTAATATTTGCATTAATAATACTTATAATAGGAGCTTCAATTCAATATACATTAAATAAAATATTGTTTGAGTTAAAAAGAATAAGAAATTATTTAAGTGGAATTAATGACGATTAATTAACAGTATTGACATGATAAATGAATTGGAATAAAATAGTCATTAAATAATTTAAAATTAGATTAATATAAGAATACTAGGAGTTGATTTCATGGATGAAAAATGTAAAGTAGTTATTTCAAAAGAAGAGATAGCTGACAAAGTAAAAGAGTTAGGACAAATAATTACAAATGATTATAAGGACAAAAATCTCTTGGTAGTTTCTTTATTGAAAGGCAGTTTTATTTTTACAGCGGATTTAGTTAGAAAAATAGATTTAAAAGTAAGAGTGGAATTTATGACAACATCTAGCTATGGAAATCAAGAGCAATCTTCAGGTAAAGTTAAAATAGTTAATGATTTACATGCAAATATAGAAGCTTATGATATATTAGTAGTAGATGATATTGTCGATTCAGGCAATACTATGAAATTCATTATAGAATATTTAATAGAAAGAAATCCAAAGTCTGTAAAGTCATGTGTTCTTTTAGATAAACCAGAAAGAAGAGAAGTAGAAATTGAACCTGACTATTATGGTTTTAGAATACCAGATTTATTTATAGCAGGATATGGTTTAAATTATGGAGATTACTATAGAAATGTAGAAGATATATTTGTTTTTGAAGATAAATAAGCATTAATATTAATGCTTATTTATAATACTTATTTTAAGGAGATAATATGGAAAAAATAAATAGACCTAAAATATTAGAAACTAATATTTTTTATTTAATTATTGCTGTTTTATTACTTACTATTGGTGGTATGGCACAGTCTTATGATTTATTTTCAGGACTTATTATAACAGAGTATATATTAATATTATTACCTGTAATTATATATTTGAAAATTAAAAATTATAACATAAAAGAGGTTTTAAGATTAAATAAAATAAAAGTGAAAGATGGATTGTTGATAATATTAATAACTATATTAATATATCCTTTAGGAGCATTTTTTAACTCTATAATGTTAATACTTATAAGTTTATTTAGTGAATTAAAACCAAATCCTATACCCACACCAACTTCCAGTAGTTTTTATTTGTTAGGATTGTTTATAATAGCTGTAACTCCAGGAATATGTGAAGAGGTTATGTTTAGAGGATTTATGATGAAATCTTATGAAGGAAAAGGGTATAAAAAAGCTATATTTATATCTGCTTTACTTTTTGGAGTTTTTCATTTTAATATTCAGAATTTATTAGGACCTATGTTTTTAGGAGTAGTTTTTGGATTTATAGTATATAAAACGAATTCATTAGTATCTGGTATTATAGCTCATACTACTAATAATGCAGTTGCATGGAGCTTAACATATCTTTTAGGTAATATAGATGCAGTTACTGAATCAGCTGGTGGAGTTAGTCCTAATGTTTCGGAAACAACAGCACTTTTAGCATCATCATTTTTATTATTAGGTATTTCATTTTTTTCAGGGGCAATTGCGTTATTTCTTTATAAGAAATTATCCATAAATAAAAAAGTTGAAATTGAAAATTTTGAAGAAAACAATTTAGAGGAAAAAGGATTTTTTCAGTATATACCTATTATAATAACATTTGTAGGATTTATAATATTAAATATATTAGCATATAAATAAAAAAGGCCAACTTGGGGGAGTTGGCCATAATATTTAATAGCTTTACGCTATTAAAGGGGAGTGGGAAAAGTAGTAATTTTCCAACAGCTATTAGTTTATCATTTATTTAAACTAAAATCAAGAGTATATTTTCATTTATATTTTCTCATAATAATGATGAGGAGGTATAAAATGGCTAAAAAAAAGAAAAAGGAGACCCCTGAAGATAAGATGAAATATGAAATTGCTGAGGAATTAGGATTAACAGATAAAGTTAAGAAACTTGGATGGGGGGGATTAACTGCAAAGGAAACTGGTAAAATTGGCGGATTAATAAATGTTAGAAAAAAGAAAAATAAAGATAAAAAACAAAAACTAAATAAAAAAGAAGCATAACTAAAGATTAGTTTAATAAGGAGGAGATTTAATGGCATATAATGAATTTTCATTGATTTATGATAAATTAATGAAAAAAGATATTAATTATATGGATTGGTATAATTACATAAAAGATATATTTAATAAATTTGATAAAAAACCAAAAAATATATTAGAAATGGCTTGCGGTACAGGAAACTTAACAGAAATTTTAGCAAAAGAAAGATATAATATTGAATGCTTTGATTTGTCTGAAGAAATGTTATCCATAGCATATTCAAAGCTTAGAAAGTATAAAAATGTATCAATAAGAAATATGAATATGCTAGATTTTAATTTTAATAAAAAGTTTGACTCAATAATAAGTATATGTGATAGTATAAATTATATAGTAAATATTGAAGATTTAGAAAAAACATTTTTAAATGTTTATAATCATTTAGACAATGAAGGAATATTTATATTTGATATTAATTCATATTATAAATTGTCTGAAGTTATAGGTGATAACACATTTGTACATGATGAAGATGATGTTTTTTATACATGGGAGAATGAATTTAAAGATAATATAAGTAACTTCTATCTTACATTTTTTATAAAAGAAAATGATGTTTATCATAGATTTAATGAATTTCATAGAGAAAGGGCTTTTCATGTAGAAGAAATTGTGTTATTATTAAAGAAAGTTGGATTTAAAAAAATATCAACTTTTGATGGTTTATCATTTGAAGGACCCAAAGAATATAGTACAAGAATTAATTTTGTAGCAATGAAATAAAATTAAAATTTTGTTTGACATAAAAAAAATACTATGATAGACTATAGAAGTAGTAGATAGTATATAGTACATATCTACAGGTAATAGATTTTAGGAGGAATGTTTTTAATGGAAAAGGGAACAGTTAAATGGTTCAATGCAACTAAAGGTTATGGATTTATAACAAGAGAAAATGGTGAAGATGTATTTGCACATTATTCAGCAATTCAAGGTGACGGATTCAAAACTTTAGAAGAAGGTCAAGAAGTTGAATTCGAAATAGTTGAAGGCGAAAAAGGCCCACAAGCTACTAATATCACTAAACTATAAGAAAATATAATAATATTTAATATATAGTTAACGTAGCAATTAAGACTCCAATGTGGGGTCTTAATTTTTTTATGTAAAACTATTATTTTATGGGTATAATATGTATCAAATGATTAAAATTAGGAGGATTTATTATGAAAGATTATATAATAAGAGCTAGTGATGAAAATGCTTCTTTTAGAGTATTTATTATTAGTTCTACTAATATGGTAGAAAAGGCTAGAAGTATTCATCAGACATCTCCAGTAGCAACAGCTGCATTAGGTAGAACTTTAACGGGGGCAACAATGATGGGTTTTATGTTAAAAGGTGATAAAGATAAATTAACCCTCCAATTTAGAGGAGATGGTCCTATTAACAATATTCTTGCAGTAGCAAATAGTAAAGGTCAAGTAAAAGGTTATATTTCTAATCCTCAAGTAGAGGTTGAAGATAGAAAAGATGGTAAGTTAAATGTAGGTAAAGCTGTAGGTGAAAATGGTAAATTAATAGTGATTAAAGATTTAGGACTTAAAAAACCATATGTAGGACAATCTAATATTGTTAGTGGAGAAATTGCTGAAGATATAGCAAATTATTTCACAGCTTCAGAACAACAACCCTCAGCAGTTGCATTAGGAGTATTAATAGATAAAGATAGAAGTGTAAAAGCATCAGGTGGAGTTATTGTTCAAGTTCTTCCAAATATAGAAGAAGAAGTTTTATCTAAATTAGAAAAAAACATTACTATATTATCATTTATTTCATCTTTAATAGATGAAGGATCAAAACCTGAAGATATTCTAGAACAAGTTTTTGGTGAGTTTTCAATGAAAATAACAGAGAAAAAAGAAGTTGAATTTATATGTGATTGTAATAAGGATCGTATGGAGAAAGCACTTATTAGTTTAGGTAAAGAAGAACTTGAAAGTATAATAAATGAAGATGAGAATGCGGAGTTAGTTTGCCATTTTTGTAATGAAAAATATAATTTTGAGAAAAAAGAACTTCAAGATTTAATAGATAGAATTTAAAAGCATAAATCCTATTTGTTAATATTAAATATTTAAGGGTATATTTAAATTAATGAATATAAGGAGGTTTTTAAATGGATATTTATGAAATAGCTATGAAAATGGAAAAAGAAGGGGAACAGTATTATAAAGAACAAATGAAGAAAACAGAAAGCGAAGGTATAAAGAATATCTTTAGAATGATGGCTGAAGATGAAAAAAAGCATTATGAAATAATAAAAAATATAAAAGAAAATTATTTTGACTGTAATAGTGAAATTAATATGGAAGATGTAGATACAATTTTTAGTAAAAGATTAGACAAAGACACTTCCTATGAAAATGAAAGTAATGAAGAGTTTCTTTATGCTAAAATAAATATTTCTGAGACAGTAAAAGCTTATAGACATGCTTTAGAATTAGAAAAAGAGACAATAGAGTTTTATCAAAAACAAGTTGATAATGCAAAAAATGAATGTGATAAGAAAATTTTTGAAAGATTAATAATTGAAGAAAAGAAACATTATCAAGCTATAGATAATATGTTAGATCATGTAACAAAATCAGAAAGATGGTTAGAAGATGCTAGATTTAATCACATAGAAGATTTTTAAAAGACAAATCATAATTGATTTGTCTTTTATTTTTCTACATTATCTACCCATTCTTTGGCTTCAATTACTTGATCTAAACTAGGAATAGGAACCTTAGCTTCTCCTTCTTCGTGATGTATATCTGAAATTGCTTGTTTTGAATTAGGTTTTTCAAAACAAAAATTTTCTTTTTTACTTGAAATTTGTTTTTTCATAATACTTCACCTCAATTATATTATTTCCCTATATGTGATATAATATTTTATATATATTATGGAGGTATAGTATGAAATTTAAAATAGAAAAAAATATTCCTAATAAATCTACTCATATAACTATTAAGAATTCAGAACAAGAATTATTATATGATATAGTAAAAGCTAATTATTTTAATGATAATATTTTTACTTTTTTTGATGAAAAAGAAAAAGAAATTTTGACTATTAATATTCAAGATACTGCAAACAATCAAAAATTTAATATTTATAAAAAAGAAAGTCTAATAGGTGAGATATTATATGACAGAATATTATTTAGGCATAATTTTATAATTAATAAAGATAAAAAAAGATATAGATTAGAAGGTGATCCTTCTTCTATGGAATTTGAAATTTGGGATAATGATAAAAAAATAGCTAATATAAGTAAAAGAGCTATACTTTTATCTGAAGCATATGAAGTTGATACTATTTTATTAAATGATGAATTGTTATTTATTTTTGGAGTAATTACAACTATAGATTTTATTTTATTTGATATAGGAAACTAAAATTAATATTGATTTTAGTTTTTAAATATGATATAATTAATTCTGTTGGACAATTAGTATTATATATGGCGGCATGGCCAAGTGGTAAGGCAGAGGACTGCAAATCCTTTATCCCCAGTTCAAATCTGGGTGCCGCCTCCATTTTAACTATTTTAAACCCTTGATAGCATTATTGCATATAATGCTATCAAGGGTTATTTTTATTTGAAAATTTATTACAGCAATAATTCCTTATAATTGAATATAATGTATATTAATAATTGAATAACAGTAATCATTAAACATATACTACTATTACAGCAGAAAGGAGTGAAAAGATGTACTGTTTAACAATTGAGTATAATAGTGATATTTGTGATGTTTTAAATATTTTAAATAATAAATTTAAATTTATAGATAGTATTGCTGATATTAAGAAAATTTATAATAAAATAGGTGAATTATCAAAGCTAAGTTATTTTATAGATGAAAAAGAAAATGAAGAATATATAAAAAAAATTATAAATGATAATATAGCTAGTGAATTATCAGATTTAATTTTAGAAAATTATCAATTTTATATGATTAAAAAGGAATTAGCAAATAAAGATATTTATTTTAAAGATGTTGATATAGATAATATATGTAATAAAAGCTTATATTATATAGAAAAAGAATATAAAGATTATAATTTAATAAAACCTAGATTAAGCAAGAAAGCAAAAATTAATAAATTATTATTAGATTATTTAAGTCAAAATAATTGTATTAATATAGAAGGTTTTATAAATTTTAGATTAAAGTTTTTAAGGAATTTTATAAAAAGTACAGTTGATGATATAATACAAGAGTTTATATTAGAAAAAGAATTTGAAGATTTTATAAATATGTTAAAATATTTTATGGAAATTCAAACTCCTAAATTTGAAATAGTAAATATATTCTTTGTGAAAGATGGATATTTATTATATGATAATGATATGAAAATTATTGATAATAATTATCTTAAGCAAATTGCTGAGGAAATGGAATATAATGAAATGGGATATGATGATCTTTTAATAAGCTCACTTATAACAATTGCTCCTAAGAAGGTGATTGTACATTTAGGTAATCGAAAACAAGATGATGTGATACAAATAATAAAAAGTTTATTTGATGATAATGTATTAATATGTGAAGGCTGTAATTTGTGTAGTATAGATGAAAAAATTGATATTCATAAACAACATTAAAAAACTTCTAAAGTATACTTTAGAAGTTTTTTTAATTAGATAAATATGATATAATAGCATGGTTAACATGAAGATGAGGTGAATTTAAATGGCAATATTGGAAATATTAACAATGATGATAATAGGAGGGACTATAGGTTGGCTTACAAACATAGTAGCAATTAAATTGCTTTTTAGACCTTTATATCCTATAAATATTCCTATAATTAACTTTAAAATACAAGGTCTAATACCAAAAAGAAAAGATGAAGTAGCTAAAAGTATTGGCTTAGTAGTTGAAGAGGAACTTTTATCTATTCATGAAATAATTGATAGAGTAATAGAAGAAGATGATATATATAAAATAAAGATTAAAATTATGCAAAAGGTGAATGAAATAGTAGACAAAAAAATGCCTTCCATTATTCCTTCTACAGTGAAAAAGATGATATTAAGCTATGTGAATGATTTTATTGCAAAAGAAGGAGATAAAACAATAAAGGAATTAATTGATGAAATGGTTGATAAAACAATTGAAAACGTAAGAATATCAGAAATTGTAGAAGATAAAATAAATAATTATGAAATACAAAAGGTTGAAGAAATAATTATATCAATTGCAAAAAAAGAATTAAAGCATATAGAAATATTAGGAGGAATATTAGGGTTATTAATAGGAGCTATACAAGGAATATTAGTATTTTTTGTTTTTTAAAGTGGAAAATATATTGACAAATAACATATAAAGTTGTATAATATTATAAATATATTCATAATAACTTTGAAGGGTCGAGTAAATTGAAAACAGTTTAAAGAGAGGAGATACAATAGCTGTAAGTATTTCTAAATATGTTCAATTGAAAACTAACCTGGAGTTGAATCTGAACCATTAGGCTAAAGATTTCCGTTAATCACGTTAAGATTTTAAAGTAAAAACAAGGGTGGAACCGCGAATATACCTCGCCCCTAGAGTATTCTAGGAGTGAGGTTTTTTATTTTTTAAAATAAAGTTATAAGGAGGAATAGATATGGCAAATATAAAAATTAGTTTACCAGATAATTCTATAAAAGAATATGAAGAAAAAGTAACTCCTTTGCAAGTTGCAAAAGATATTAGTGAGGGACTTGCAAGAGTTATAACTGGCGCAAAGGTGAATGGAAAATTAGTTGGTCTTAATGAAGAAATAAATAGAGATGCTGATTTAGTATTATTAAAATTTAATGATGAGGGTGGAGAGGAGGTATTTAGACATACTAGTGCTCATATATTAGCAAATGCAGTTAAAAAATTATACCCTGACACTAAGCTAGCAATTGGACCTGCAATAAAAGATGGTTTTTATTATGATTTTGATACTGATCATAAATTCACTCCTGAAGATTTAGAAAAAATAGAGAAAGAAATGAAAAAAATAGTAAAACAAGATTTACCTATGGAAAAGTTTGTTTTACCAAGAGAAGAAGCTATTGAATTTCTAAGGGAACAAGGTGAAGATTATAAAATAGAGTTAGTTGAAGATTTAGCAGAAGGTGAAGAAATATCTTTTTATAAACAAGGAGACTTTGTAGATTTATGTAGAGGACCACATTTACCAAGTACAAAAAAAGTTAAAGCTTTTAAATTACTAAATATAGCTGGTGCATATTGGAGAGGCGATGAAAAAAATAAAATGCTTCAAAGAATATATGGAACTTCTTTTGAAAAGAAAAAAGATTTAGATGCATATATTGAACGTATGGAAGAAGCTAAAAAAAGAGACCATAGAAAATTAGGAAAAGAGTTAGGTCTATTTACTATATTAGAAGAAGGTCCTGGATTTCCATTTTTCTTACCAAAAGGAACAGAACTTAAGAATACATTATTAGAATTTTGGAGAACTCTTCATAAGGAAGAAGGATACGTAGAAGTAGAGACACCTATAATATTAAGTAGAAAGCTTTGGGAAACTTCAGGTCATTGGCATCATTACAGAGAAAATATGTATGCAGTAAAAATTGATGAAGAGGATTTTGCTATTAAACCTATGAATTGTCCAGGAGGATTTTTAGTATATAAAAATGAGATGCATTCCTATAGAGATCTTCCAATGAGAGTTGCAGAAGTTGGGAAGGTTCATAGACATGAATTATCAGGAGCATTACATGGGCTTATGAGAGTTCGTGCCTTTACTCAAGATGATGCACATATATTTATGTTACCATCACAAATAAAGGATGAAATCAAAGGTGTGGTAAGAAAAATTGACAAGATTTATACTACTTTTGGTTTTAAATATAATATTGAATTGTCTACTAGACCTGAAAAATCAATGGGAACTGAAGAAGATTGGAATATGGCTGAGACTGCATTAAGAGATGCATTAGAAGAACTTGAAGTGGATTATATTTTAAATGAAGGTGATGGAGCTTTTTATGGACCTAAAATAGATTTTCACTTAGAAGATGCCATAGGAAGAACTTGGCAATGTGGAACTATACAATTAGATTTTCAAATGCCTCAGAGGTTTGATTTAACATATATAGGTGATGATGGAGATAAGCATAGACCAATAATTATTCATACTGCAGCTTTAGGGAGTATTGAGAGATTTATTGGAATACTAATAGAACATTTTGCTGGTAAATTCCCTACATGGTTAGCTCCAGTTCAAGCAACTATACTTCCTATATCTGATAAATTTAATGATTATGGTAGTGAGATTATGAAGGAACTTAGAAGAAAAGGTATAAAAGTAGAATTAGATGATAGATCAGAAAAGATAGGGTATAAGATAAGAGAATCACAGTTACAACAAATTCCTTATATGCTTGTTATAGGTGAAAAGGAAGAAAATGAAGGTAAAGTTTCAGTTCGTTCAAGAGAAAAAGGAGATACTGGAGCTATAAAAGTGGAAGAGTTTATAGATATGATTACAAAAGAAATAGAAGAAAAATAAAGCTAATTAAAGGCACCTTAGGGTGTCTTTAATTAGCTGTTTTACTTAAATTATCTTTTTTATTTAAAAGTATATCTAATTGTTCTTTATCCATAGTTTCTTTTTCTAAAAGATAATTTGCAACTTCTTTTAAAATATGTTCATTGTTTCTTATTATATCTAGTGCTTTAGAATAACAATCTTCCATTATTGTTTTAACCTCAGTATTAATAGTATCAATAGAGTATCTTATGTGAGTTTCATCAATTGATATATTACCTAAGGAACTCATTCCATAATTACACACCATATTATTAGCTAATTTAGTAGCTTTTTTTAAGTCGTTTTGAGCACCTGTAGTTACTTCATCGAAACAAATTTTTTCTGCGGCTCTTCCTGCTAATAATACTATTATTTTATTATATAACTCTTGTTGAGTAAGTAAATATCTTTCTTCATCTGGAAAATTTAAAACATAACCTAGGGCTTCTCCTCTAGGAACTATAGAAATTTTTTGTATCATATCTGAATTTAATAGCTTTCCTACAATTGCATGGCCAGCTTCATGATGTGCTACTATATTTTTTTCCTTTTTTAAGACAGTAGGATGCTTTACTTCCAGTCCAGCTACTACTCTTTCTATTGCTGCATTAAAATCGATATTATCTATTTTTTTCTTTTTGTTTCTCACTGCAATTATAGCAGCTTCATTAGCAATACTCGCAAGTTGAGCACCTGTAAATCCATGAGTTTTTCTTGATAAATCGCCAATATTTACAGACTTATCAATTGGTTTATTTTTAATATGAACATTAAAAATATCTTCTCTTGCTTTCAAATTTGGATTTCCTATATATATATGTCTATCAAATCTACCGGGTCTAAGTAGTGCTTCATCTAATAAATCTAGTCTATTTGTTGCTCCTATTATTATGACTGTAGATTTATCACTAAATCCGTCCATTTCCACTAACAGCTGGTTTAGAGTTTGGTCTTTTTCATTATTACTATCCATATTCCTTTTACATCCTATAGCATCAATTTCATCTATGAATATTATTGCAGGAGAATCTTTTCTAGCTTTTTCAAAAAGTCCCCTTATTCTTTTTGCTCCTACCCCTACGTATTTTTCAACAAATTCTGAACCACTTGAGTATAAAAAAGTTGAATTTGTTTCGCCGGCAACTGCTTTAGCAAGAAGAGTTTTTCCAGTTCCTGGAGGTCCATGAAACAAGATTCCATTTGGGATTTTAGCTCCCATTTTATGAAATTTTTCCGAATCGTTTATAAAATCAATAATCTCTTGCATTTCTTCTTTTACTTCTTCTAAACCTGCAACATCTTTAAAAGAAACATTTGGTCTATTTTTCTTAGAAAAATTATCATCTGATTTTTTATCAGAGTTTATAGAAGCCATAACTAATTGTCTATCCCCATTTGATTTTTTATAATAGAAAAACATAGAACCAGTTACGAGCCATATGAAAATTCTTTCACCTATTTTAAGGTTTGAAATATTTATCGATCTAGAAAGTGTATCATATAATAAGATGAAAGAAATTATTATTAAAGAGACTAAACATATTTTAAATAATTTATTTTTCAAGTTATCTCCGCCTTTATATAATTTTGTAATAATAGTTTAACCAATTAGTATTGTAATATTAGAAATAATTAACTATAGATAATGGTATTATATAGAAGTATATTTTTATAAATCTCTTGACATTTTAAAATTAATCACATATAATGTAATAGAAAACAAAGCAGAAGTTTCCGCTTCTCACCTTATGGCTTTAAGCTTATTAGGTTAATAGAACAAAAAACATTTAGGGATATTTATGTTTTTTTCTATTTATGAGAAAGCGGAGTTCAAAGAACTCGCTTTTTTTATGTGTTTAAATTAAATAGGAGGTGCCTTGATATTAAAGAACTTCAAATTAACGAGCAAATTAGAGACAGAGAAGTAAGACTTATTGATTCCAATGGTGATCAAGTAGGAGTTGTTCCTGTTAAAAAAGCTCAAGCTATTGCTTATGACAGGAAGCTAGATCTTGTAAAAGTAGCTCCAAATGCTAAGCCGCCAGTTTGTAGAGTAATGGACTACGGTAAGTACAAATATGAACAAGCTAAAAAAGAAAAAGAAGCTAAGAAAAATCAGAAAACTATTAACATAAAAGAAATAAGACTTACACCAAGAATAGAAGAACATGACCTTAATGTTAAAAGTAGTAAAGCGGTTAAATTTCTTGAAAACGGAGATAAAGTAAAAGTTACAGTTAGATTTAGAGGAAGAGAGCTTGGACATACAGAAATTGGAAGAGAAGTACTTGGACAATTTGCTGAATTGACTTCTGAGGTAGGAGTTATAGATAAAAAAGCTAAAATGGAAGGTAGAAATATGGTAATGTTTTTATCTCCAAAAGAGTCATAATCGAGAGGAGGAAATAGTATGCCAAAAATGAAAACTCATAGAGGAGCAGCTAAAAGATTTAAGAAAACAGGTAAAGGTAAGATAAAAAGATGGAGTAACTATACAAGTCATATCTTAGGTAAAAAATCTGCAAAAAGAAAAAGACAATTAAGAAAAGAAAAAATAATGGATAATAGTGATCAAAAAAGAATTGAAAAATTATTACCATACAAATAGAAGAGGATAGTTAAAAGGAGGTTTTTAGAATGGCAAGAGTTAAAAAAGCAATGAATGCTAAAAAGAAACATAAAAAAGTATTAAAACTTGCAAAAGGATATTATGGGGCAAAAAGCAGATTATTCAAACCTGCAAATCAAGCAGTTATGAGAGCTCTTAGATCAGCATATATCGGACGTAAATTAAGAAAGAGAGATTTTAGAAAACTTTGGATTACAAGAATAAATGCTGCTGCAAGAATGAATGGTTTATCTTACAGTAAATTTATAAATGGATTAAAGAAATCTAATATAGATATAAATAGAAAAATGCTTTCTGAAATGGCAATTTATGATCCTGAAGGATTTAAATCATTAGTAGAAACAGCAAAAGAAAATATATAAGATAAAAGTTCCCATTAGCGGAGCTTTTATTTTTGATTTTTTTAGGCTATAATACATTTTGTTACTTTTACTCTTAAACTTAAAATGATATAATGGAAATTAATTGTTAATAGATGATTTTAGGGGATGATTAAAATAGAACTTAAAAATAGAGTTAATGAATTAAAATCTAATCCTGCTCAAGTATTAGTTTTAGGATTTGCTGCTTTAATATTTATAGGAGCAACATTACTTAATTTGCCTATGGCTTCTGCTAGTGGGAAAAGTATTGGATTTATAGATGCATTTTTTACTGCTACTTCAGCTGTATCTGTTACTGGACTTGTAGTGGTTAATACTGCAGCCCATTGGTCACTATTTGGTAAAGTTGTAATTCTTCTTTTAATACAAATTGGAGGATTAGGATTTATGACCATGGCAACTTTAGTGCCATTACTTATAGGAAAAAAGATAACACTTAAGGATAGACTTATAATGCAAGAAGAGCTTAATCAATTTTCACTTTCAGGAGTTGTTAAGCTTACACGTTATATTATAATATCTACTTTTGTGATAGAAGGTATAGGAACTGTATTATTATCTTTTAAATTCATACCTGAATATGGTATTGGCAAAGGGTTATGGTATTCTGTATTTCATGCTATATCAGCTTATTGTAATGCAGGGTTTGATATTATAGGTAATAGTTTAGAATCTTACGTTACTAGTCCTATTATAAATGGGACTATAAGTTTACTTGTTATATTAGGTGGTATAGGATATTCAGTCTATCTTGATATGTCTTCTACAAGGCAATTTAGAAAATTATTATTACATACAAAAGTAGTTTTAGCTATGACTTTAGCTCTTTTATTAATAGGATTTGTAATATTCTTAGCTGTAGAATATAATAATCCTGAAACTATTGGAAATTTATCATTTGGCTCAAAAGTAATGGCTTCGTTCTTCCATTCAGTACTTCCTAGAACAGCAGGTTTTAATAGTGTAAGTATGGCGGGAGTTACAAATGCTACTGCTTTTATGATAATAATACTTATGTTTATAGGAGGATCACCAGGTTCTACTGCAGGTGGTATAAAAACTACAACAATAGGAGTTGTAATACTAGCTATTATTTCAGTTGTTAGAGGAGATAGTGATGTTAAAATATTTGCAAGAAGAATTCCTGTAGAAATTATATTTAGGGCTCTTGCAGTTCTTGGAATAGGACTGCTTATAGTAATAGTAGTTACAATGATATTGTCCTTAACAGAAACTAATTTAGAAAGATATAGTTTTTTAGATATTACTTTTGAAACTGTATCAGCATTTGGTACAGTAGGTCTCTCTAGAGGGCTTACTCCGTATTTATCAGATATTGGAAGAGTAATAATTGCAATAACAATGTTTATTGGAAGACTTGGACCACTTACAATGGCATTTGCATTTGCTAAGAGAAGAAAAGAGAAAAAAGGATTATATAGATATCCAAAAGAAAGAATTACTGTAGGATAGGAGGTTTTTATATGAAACAATTTGTGGTAATAGGTTGTGGAAGTTTTGGTACAAGTGTTGCTGTTACACTTTATAATTTAGGTTATGATGTATTAGCTATAGATAAAAATGAAGAAAAAGTACAGGAAATATCAGATAAAGTAACTTATGCAGTTCAAGCAGATGCTATAGATGAAAACTCACTTAAGTCCCTAGGAGTAAGAAATTTTGATGTTGCAGTAGTTACTATAGGTTCGGATTTACAGGCATCTATAATGGCAACATTAATGGCAAAAGAATTAGGGATAAAATTTGTAATAGCTAAAGCACAGAATGCACTTCATGCTAAAGTATTAGAAAAGACAGGAGCAGATAAAGTAGTATTCCCTGAAAGAGATATGGGAAGTAGAGTTGCTAGGAGCTTAGTATCTTCTAATATATTAGATCATATTGAATTTGCACCTGATTATAGTATTGTTGAAGTAACTGCTCTAAAAGATTGGGAAGAAAAAACATTGAACCAATTAAAATTACCAAGTAAATATGGAATAAATGTTATTGCAATTAGACATGGTGAAGAGATAAATATTACACCTTATGCCGATGATAAAATTGATAAAGGTGATGTTTTAATTGTAATTGGTCATAATAAAGATTTAAAAACATTAGAAAAATAGGTGACAATATGGAGATAGAAAGTTCATCCAATAAAATCATAAAAGAAGTTAGAAGTTTAAATAAAAAAAAGAATAGAATAAAAAGAGGGCTTTATTTTATAGAGGGGATTAGAATAGTTGAAGATGCTATAAGATCAAAAGAAGATATAGAATATATTTTATACTCTGATAAATTATTTGATGTTCAAATGGGTAAAGAATTACTTGATTTTATAGATGGAAGATATAAAACATATAAAGTTAATGAATCTTTATTTAATGACGTATCGGATACAGAAACTCCTCAAGGAATACTAGCAGTTATAAAAATGAAAAATTATAGTATAGAAGATATATTCACTGAGAAAGATTTCATAATAATATTAGATAGACTACAAGATCCAGGCAATATGGGTACTATAATAAGAAGTGCAGATGCTTTAGGAGCTACAGGTATAATTATAAGTAAAGGTTCAGTTGATGTTTATAATCAAAAAGTTTTACGTTCCACAATGGGTTCCTTATTTCATATTCCTATAATTCATGTAGAAGATATAAAAGAAACAATTTTAAAGTTAAAAGAAAAAGATATAAAAATTTTTGCTACTACATTAAATGAATCTAAATATTGCTATGATGTTGATTTTAAAAAAAATATAGCAGTTATTATAGGAAATGAAGGAAATGGAGTAGGAAATGATATATATAACTTAAGTGATGAAAATATAATTATACCTATGATTGGGAATTCAGAATCATTGAATGTTGCTATGGCTTCATCTATAATTATGTATGAAGTATTAAGACAAAGAAAAAATATTTAGAAAATTTATATTTTATGCTTGTATACTCCTTGTATTTATATTAATTGAGTGCTATAATTTAATTAAATAGCATTAAAGGGGTGTAAGCAAATGGCATATGCTCAATTGTTTTGGCATATTTTTGAACTTACGGGATCTGTAAATGCATATCTTATGTATAAGAACTTATCGATAAATTAATATTTAAAAGTTATGATGAAGAGAGTAAATATTTGATACATATACAGAGAGAGAATATCTTGGCTGCAAATATTCTTATATGTGATGATATTGAAGTTCACTTCTGAACTGCTAGATTGAAAAAAGTAGATCTATGCCAGCTTTGCTGTTAAAATTTTGAGTGGCTATATTTTTATAGCTATAAGAGTGGTACCGCGGATAACCTTCGTCTCTTTGAGATGAAGGTTTTTATTTTATGTAAAAAAGAAAGGAGTATTTTAATGAGAGAAAAAATTAAAGATTTAAGAAGTATTGCTATAAAAGAATTAAATATGATTAAGAATTTATCTGATTTAGATAAATTTAGAGTTAAGTATTTAGGAAAAAAAGGAGAGCTTACTAAGATATTAAGAGGTATGGGTTCTTTATCTAAAGAAGAAAGACCTATAATTGGTAAGGTTGTTAATGAGGTAAGAGAAGAATTAGAAAATAAAATTAAAGATATAAAATTAACTTTAGAAAATGAGAGAAAAAAAGAAAAATTTAAAAAAGAAAAGTTAGATATTACTTTGCCAGGTAAAAATCTAAATTTAGGACATAGACATCCTTTAATGCAAACAATAGAGAATTTAGAAAATGTATTTTTGAATATGGGATTTGAAATAGTTGAAGGTCCAGAAGTTGAAACTGTAAGTAATAATTTTGATGCTTTGAATTCTCCTGAAAATCATCCTTCAAGAGATATAACTGATACATTTTATATAACAGATGATATATTACTTAGAACACATACTTCTCCAGTTCAAATTAGAGCTATGAAAGAAAAAAAACCACCTTTAAAAATAATATCAGCAGGTAGGACTTTTAGATTTGATGATGTAGATGATACACATTCACCAATGTTTCACCAACTGGAAGGTTTAGTTATAGATAAAAATATCACAATGGCAAATTTAAAGCATACAATAGATATGTTTATAAAAGAGTTATTTGGAGAAGGAATGAAAACTAGATTTAGACCACATTATTTTCCTTTTACAGAGCCAAGTGCTGAAGTAGATGTTTCTTGTTTAGAATGTATGGGAGAAGGCTGTAAATCATGTAATGGTACAGGATGGAGTATGGAATTATTAGGTTGTGGAATGGTTCATCCTCAGGTACTTAAAAATTGTGGGTTAGATCCAGATGAATATAGTGGGTTTGCCTTTGGACTTGGTGTAGATAGAATTGCAATGGTTAAATATAATATAAATAATATTAGACTATTATTTGAAAATGATATGAGATTTTTAAATCAATTTTAATAAGGAGGAAAATTATGTTAATACCGATTAAATGGCTAAGAGAATATATAGATATAGAAGATATTGAAACAAGAGAACTAGCAGAAAAACTTACAATGAGTGGTTCACATGTTGATTCAATTGAACAAGTAGATAAAGGTGTAAAAAAAGTAGTGGTAGGTAAAATTTTAGAAATAAAACCTCATCCTAATGCTGATAAACTTGTTATAACTAAGATTGATATTGGAGAAGATATTTTACAAATAGTTACTGGAGCTACTAATATAAGAGAAAATGATTATGTTCCAGTAGCATTAGTTGGAGCAAGACTACCAGATGGTACAAAAATTAAAAAAGGTAAATTAAGAGGAGAAACATCAAAAGGAATGCTTTGTTCAGCTAATGAACTTGGTATAAAAGAGGATTTAATTCCAAAAGAATTAAAAGATGGCATATATATTTTAGATGAAGAGTTTACCTTAGGGGAAGATATAAGAAAAGCTTTAGAACTTGAAGGTGAAGTTATAGACTTTGAGATAACTCCTAATAGATCAGATTGTTTAAGTATTATAGGTATGGCACGTGAAACAGCGGCTACTTTTTCTAGAAAGTTAAAATATCCTGAAATTATTATACAAAATCAGGTAGATAATATAAAAAATTTGATAAGTAATATTGAAATAAAAAATGAAAATTTATGTAATAGATATTATGCTAAAGTTGTAAAAAATGTAAAAGTAAAATCTTCTCCTATGTGGTTACAAAGGAAATTAGTTGAATCAAATATTAGACCTATAAATAATATAGTAGACATAACAAATTATGTTATGCTTGAGTTAGGTCAACCAATACATGCATTTGATTTAGATAAAATAAATGGTGATAAAATAATTGTTAGAAATGCAAAAAATGATGAAAAAATAACTACATTAGATTCAGTAGAAAGAAAACTTTCAGAAGATATGTTAGTTATATCAGATGTAGAGAAACCAATTGCAGTAGCAGGTGTAATGGGTGGAGAAAATACAGAAGTATATTCTAATACAAAAAATATACTTATAGAATCTGCAAATTTTGATGGCAGAAATATAAGACTTACTGCAAAGGGATTAGGAATAAGAACTGATGCTTCAGCAAAATATGAAAAAGATTTAGATGCAAATATTTCAGATAAAGCAGCTAATAGAGTATGTCAACTAATAGAGATGATTGGTGCTGGAGATATTGTAGAGGGTAATATTGATATATATCCAAACAAATCAGATGAAATAAATATTGAATTAAGACCAAATAAAGTAAATGATATGCTAGGAATAAATTTAGATACTAATGATATGATTAAGATTTTAAATGATTTAGAACTTAAATCATTTAAAAAAGATGATTATATTGTTACAACTATTCCTACTTTTAGAAGTGATATAACAATGGAAACAGATTTAGTAGAAGAAATAGGGAGAATATATGGATTTCATAATATTGAATCTAAACCACTCGTAGGAGTATTAACTAAAGGTGGTAAGAGTTTAAAAAGAGAAATAGAAGATTATATAAAAAACTCACTCACAGGTATAGGTATAAATGAAATAACAACATACTCATTTATAAGTCCTAAAGCTTATGATAAAATTAATTTGCCAGAAGATAGTGTAAAAAGAAGAAGTGTAAAAATTAAAAATCCATTAGGTGATGATTTTAGTGTTATGAGAACTACCCTTATTCCAAATACATTGGAAGTATTGGCTAGAAATTATAAATATGGAGTAAATAAAGCTTGGAGCTATGAAATTGGCAATATCTTCATACCAAAAAGTATTGATTCAAAAAGTCTTCCACAAGAAATAAAGAATTTAACTATAGGAATGTATGGTGCGTCAGATTTCTTTTATTTAAAAGGTATATTAAATAATCTATTTTCATTACTTGGTATTGAAGATGTAGAATATTTTGTAGAAGAAAATAATAATACATTTCATCCCGGTAGATGTGCTAGTATAATGAAGGGAGATCATGTTTTAGGAGTGATGGGGGAAGTTCATCCAGATGTTATGAATAATTATGGATTAAAACAGAGAACTTATATAACTGAAATTGATTTAGATATTTTAACTTATTTAACTAAATTAGATAGAGAATATAAGGAATTACCTAAATATCCATCTATCACTAGAGATATAGCATTAGTAGTTGATGAGGAAGTTTTAGTGAAACAAATAGAAGATATAGTAAAAGAAAATTCAGGAGATTTAGTTGAAGAAATAAATTTATTTGATATATATAGAGGAGATCAAATACCAGAAAATAAAAAAAGTGTAGCATACTCTATTGTTTATAGATCTAGCAAAAAAACATTAAAAGATGAAGAGGTTTCAGAAGTTCATCAAAAAATAGTAAAAAAATTGATTGATAAACTTGATGCAAGTTTGAGAAAATAAATTTAAAGGGTATGGTTTAAACCATACCCTTTAAATTTATTGATATAAGCTATATAATAAATATATAAACGATGAAAGAGGAGAGGATGTTATGGCTGAAAAAAGAAAAGTCATAGTAAAAATAAATGGACAAGATTATACTGTAATAGGAGAAGAGTCTGAAGAGTATATTAACCATATTGCTAACTATATAGATTCAAAGATGAAAGAAATTATAAATAAGAATAACAAATTTAGTCAATCAATGGCAGCAATACTTACTGCATTTACTATAACTGATGAATACTATAAGGTTAAACTTGATTTAGAGGACCTAAAAGAAGAAATTAAAGAACCCCTTGAAGAGTTAGATAGAATTAAAAATGAAAATTCAGAGTTAAATATTGAATCTAAGAAGTTAAAATCTGAAAGAGATGAAGTTAGGGAAGAACTATATAATGTAAAAAAAGAAAATGATAAGAATTCTATATTGGCTAAAGATCTTAAAGATTCTCTACAATTAAAAGAAAAAGAATTAGAAGAAAGTGAAAAAATGATAAATGGATTACAAAACAAGTTATTTGAAAATCAAGTAGAATTAATAAAGATAAAAAAAGAGCTAGAAGAATTAAAAAACGAATATGATAAATAAATAAAGAATAAATTTTATTCCAAAGTTTAGAATATATATTAATATCTAAACTGGAGGAATAAATATGCATAAACATTTAGTAGAAGATCCAATATATTTGGCACGTGCAATTGGTGTTTACTTTTTAGCTTTATTAACTGTAAGACTTATGGGAAAAAGATCTATAGGTGAATTAGGCGCTTTTGATTTTGTATTAATGACTGGTATTGGTCATATAATGAGTGCAGTAGCATTAGAACGTAAAATACCTTTTCATGATGGTATATTAGTTTTAGTTACAATAGCTGCCCTGGAGGTTGTTTTGGCTGTAGTTGCTTATAAATCTAGAAAGGTTGCAAAAGTAATTGAAGGTAGACCAAGATATCTTATAAAAGATGGAAAAATATTAAAAGAAAATATGAGAAAAGAAAAATTTAATATATATAATTTAAGGCAAGAATTGAGAATATTTGGTGTAGATGATGAAAAAGAAGTAGAAAAAGCTACAATAGAAGCATCTGGAAAATTTAGTGTAATATTAAAGAAGACTGAGGGACATGTAAGGAGAAAAGATCTCGGTATATATAAAGAAGATGGAAGACCCCAATATATTGACAAAAAAATTTATGAGATTAAATCAGAAATAGATAGATTAAATATTACTTTAAATAACCTTATTATAGAAGTAAGGAAGATGAATAGAGACGAATAGATTAAAAGTAACATAGAGAGGTGTACAATAATTTGAATATTATAAATGGAAAATCCTTAAATACATTAGAATATTTTAAAATAAAAGATAAACTCAAAAAGAAAGCAGAGTCATCTTTAGGAAAAAAAATAGTAGATGAATTATTTCCTATGAAGGATTATATTGAAGTAAAAAACTCACAAGATGAAACAGAAGAAGCTTTAAATATTATGTTAAGGCGAGGAAACCCTCCTTTAGGAGGTATATATGATATTAAAGATAGTGTAATAAGAGCTGAAAAAGGCGGGGTTCTTTATCCATCTTCGTTACTTCAAGTAGGTGATAGTCTAAGAGCAGCTAGAAATTTAAAAACTTTTATTAAAAGTGATAGAGAAGATAATGATTCAAGTTATCCTATACTTGAAGGAAATATCTATAATTTAGTAATAAACAAAGATTTAGAACAAGAAATTGAAAGAATAATAATAAGTGAAGAAGAAATTTCTGATAATGCAAGTTCAAATTTGAGAAGTATAAGAAGAAGAATAGAATCTAAAAATTCTTCTATAAAAAGCAAGTTAAATTCTATAATTAACTCATCAAAAGAGAAAAAATTATTGCAAGACAATATTATAACAATTAGAAATGAAAGATATGTTGTTCCAGTAAAGCAAGAAAATAGATCTAATTTTAAAGGATTAGTACATGATCAATCTGCAAGTGGTGCAACTTTATTTATTGAGCCAATGGCTATTGTAAATTTAAATAATGAATTAAAAGAATTAAAAATTGAAGAAAAACGAGAAATTGAAAGAATATTAAAGAACTTAAGTGAAGAAGTGGCATCTATAAGTGGTGAATTAATTCAAAACCAAAAAATATTATCAATGATTGATTTTATTTTTGCTAAAGGAAAGTTAGCATTGGATATGAATGCTACAAAACCACTATTGAATACAAATGGAGATATATTTTTAAAAAAATCTAGACATCCATTGATACCAAAAGATGAAGTTGTGGCAAATGATATTTATGTTGGTGATGATTTTCATACACTTATAATAACTGGTCCAAATACTGGAGGTAAAACAGTAACTTTAAAAACAGTAGGTTTACTTACATTAATGTGTCAATCAGGACTTCATATACCTTGTGATCAAAATAGTAAAATGGCAGTATTTAATAATGTATTTGCAGATATAGGTGATGAACAAAGTATAGAACAAAGTTTAAGTACATTTTCATCTCATATGACTAATATAGTAAAAATAATAGAAGAGGTAGAACAAAACAGTTTGATTCTTTTTGATGAGCTCGGTGCAGGTACCGATCCTACAGAAGGAGCAGCACTTGCAATGTCAATATTAGAATATTTAAATACTAAAAATGTAAAAACTATAGCTACAACTCATTATAGTGAACTAAAATTATATGCATTATCAACTGATGGAATAGAAAATGCATCTGTTGAATTTGATGTTAAATCTTTAAGGCCTACTTATAAACTTCTTATAGGAATACCTGGAAAATCTAATGCATTTGAGATATCTAAAAGACTTGGATTAAGTGATGATATAATAGATAAATCTAGAGAGATATTATCAAAAGAAAATATACAATTTGAAGATGTTTTATCTCAAATAGAAGTTGATAGGAAAATTAGTGAAGAGAACAAACAAAAGTCAGAGAGACAAAGAAAAGAAATTGAGAGACTTAAAAATGAATTAGAGGAAAAACGATCAAAAATAGATAAAATTAGAAAAGAAACTTTAAGAGAAGCAAAAATTGAGGCTAGAGAAATACTTGAAAAAGCTAAAGAAGAATCCAGTAATATAATAAAAGAACTTAGAAATTTATCTACTGACATAGAAAAAGAGAAAAACAAAAAAATACAAGAAGCCCAAAATAAATTAAAAACTAATTTAGATAATGTAAGTGAAGGACTTACAGAAAATATATTAGGTAAGTCTACAAATGCGCCACCTAAAAATATAAAATCTGGAGACAGTGTAAAGTTATTAAATTTAAATCAAATAGCCACTGTACTTACGGAGCCAGATAAAGATGGAAATCTTACTGTACAAGCTGGTATCATGAAAATAAATGTAAATTTAAATAATATTGAAAAGACAAAAGATAATGTTGAACAAAAATCAGAAAAAAATACTAGAGGAATGATAAAGTCCAAAGCTAAATCTATAAAGACCGAATTAGATTTAAGAGGTAAGAATGTAGAAGAAGCAATGCTTGAAGTTGATAAATATTTAGATGATGTATATATGTCTGGTTTAAGTCAAGTTACAATAATTCATGGAAAAGGTACTGGTATATTAAGAGAAGGAATAAAGCAATATTTGAGAAATCATAAACTTGTTGATTCATTTAGAATTGGAAAATATGGAGAAGGTGGAACAGGTGTTACAATAGTAAATCTAAAGTGAGGGTAAATTGATGAAGCAAATAGGTATAAAAGATATAAATGATATATTTGTAGGGAATGCAGAATATGATAATGGTCCTACAGGGTGTACTGTTATTATTTCGGAAAAAGGATTTGTAGCTGGAGTAGATGTAAGAGGTGGAGCTCCAGGCACTAGAGAAACCGATGTCTTAAAACCGGAAAATATGATAGAAAAAGTCCATTGTGTTTTTTTAAGCGGAGGAAGTGCGTATGGACTTGATTGTGCTAGTGGTATCATGGAATTTTTAGAAGAAAAAAATATTGGATTTGATGTAGGAGTAGCAAAAGTTCCTATAGTTTGTGGTGCTGTTTTATTTGATTTAAATTTAGGAGATTCAAAAGTTAGACCAGATAAGAATCTAGGTTACAATGCTTGTAAGAATGCATATAACAATAATTTTAAAGAAGGTTCTTTTGGTGCAGGGATAGGAGCAAGTGTTGGAAAGTTATATGGGTTAAATAGTGCCATGAAAGGTGGTATAGGTATTTATGGTATTCAAGTTGGAGATTTAAAAGTTTTATCAATAGTAGCTGTAAATGCATTAGGAGATATACTTGATAATGGAAAAATAATTGCTGGCCTTAGAAATGATGAAAATAAGTTTTTAGGAACAGAAAAAGAAATGATAAAAAATTATAATAAAACAGAAAATTTATTTGGGCAAAATACTACAATAGGAGCAGTTATAACAAATGCTAAATTCAATAAAGCAGAAATGAATAAAATAGCTTCTATGGCCCATAATGGTTTTGCAAGAGCTATAAGACCATCTCATTCTATTTTTGATGGAGATACTATTTTTACGCTTTCTACAGGTAAAATAAATGCAGATATAAGTGCTGTTGGTATGCTTGCTAGCATTACTATGGAAAATGCAATTATAAATGGGGTTAAAAAAGCTGATTCAAAAGAAAATTTAATAACATATAAAGACTTAAAAAAATAAATATTTTCTCAACCATATAAAACAAACACAAAATATACTACAAAATAGTATTGTAGAGTATGTAAATGGGTATACTTATAAATAAAGGTAATACTTGAAAAAATGTAAGAAGAATTATATAGCACTAGATATTCTAAAAAGTATAATTATATAATCATACTTTTTAGAATATCTAAATTTTACTTGAATAGTATTTAATATTATGGTATATTAAATAGAAATTAATATTTAAAATTCAATGAAGAGGATAGTAAAATATAAAAAAGAGTCTTAGAGAGTCGGGAAATGGTGAAATCCTGATACCTTTTAATATTTGAATAGAGCCTTGGAGAAACCATCTGAAATGAGTAAGATGTGTCGGTTGAACCGTTATTTTATTATGAGTGGACAATAAATTTTTGTCAATTAGAGTGGTAACACGGGTGTAACTCGTCTCTTATATAAGAGACGAGTTTTTTTGATAGAAAATATTTTGAGGAGGTAGAATGATGATAGATTTTAAAGAGAAAATTGGAGAAATTATAAATCAAAATGTGGAACAAATATCTAAAGAAGAGGTATTAGAATTATTAGAAACTCCACCAAGTTATGATATGGGAGATTATGCAATGCCATGTTTTAAGATGGCAAAAATATTTAGAAAATCTCCTAATTTGATAGCGGAAGATATAGTAAATATGATCGGAGAAAATAAATATTTTGAAAACATTGAGAATAAAGGTGCATATGTAAACTTTTTTGTGAATAAAGAATTATTTTCAGAGACTGTATTAAAGGAAGTATATGAAAAGGAAAATAAATATGGTGCTACAAATATAGGAAAAAATAGAAATGTAATAGTTGAGTTTTCATCTCCTAACATTGCTAAGCCTTTCCACATAGGGCATATTAGAAGTACTGTAATTGGACATTCAATTTATAAAATATATGATTTCTTAGGATTTAATACAATAGCTATTAATCACTTAGGTGATTATGGTACACAATTTGGTAAATTGATTGTTGCGTATAAAGCATGGGGAGATAGAAAAGTTATAGAATCTAATCCGATACCAGAACTTCTTAAATTATATATTAAATTTCACGAAGAAGTAGAAAAGAAACCTGAATTAGATGATAAAGCCCGTGAATGGTTTTTTAAACTAGAAGAAGGTGAGGATCCTGAAGCAAAAGAATTATGGCAGTGGATTAGAGATGTTAGTTTAAAAGAGTTTAATAGAGTTTATGAGATGTTAAATATAAAGTTTGATTCATTAGCAGGTGAAAGCTTTTATTCTGATAAAATGCCTAGAGTAATAGATATTATGAATGAAAAAGGGATATTAGAAGATTCACAAGGTGCAAGAATAGTAGATTTAGAACCTTATGGTATGCCTCCTGCACTTGTACAAAAAAGAGATGGATCTACATTGTATATTACTAGAGACGTTGCAGCTGCTTTATATAGAAAAGAAACTTATGACTTTTATAAAAATATTTATGTAGTTGGTTCTCAACAAATTTTACATTTTCAACAATGGATGAAAATGGTTGAATTAATGGGATTTGATTGGGCAAAAGATTGTGTGCATGTTCCTTTTGGAATGGTATCATTAGAGGAAGGTACAATGTCTACACGTAAAGGTAGAGTAGTATTTTTAGAAGATGTTTTAAATAAAGCAGTTGATAAAACTAAGGAAATAATAGAACAAAAAAATCCAAACTTAGAAAATAAAGAAGAAGTTGCAAAACAAATAGGAATAGGAGCTATAGTATTCCAAGAGTTATCAAATAGTAGAATTAAAGATTACACTTTTTCATGGGATAAAACATTAGCATTTGAAGGTGAAACAGGTCCATATGTTCAATATACTCATGCAAGAGCAAATAGCATACTAAAAAAAGCTAATGTTGACGTTACTGATGATATTGATTATTCATTATTATTAAATGAAGAAGCAGTTAATGTAGTAAGACTTCTACATGATTTCAAGCAAGTTGTAATTGATGCTATGGAAAAATATGAACCTGCAATAATAACACGTCATATAGTTGATATAGCTCAAGCATTTAATAGATTCTATCATGATTGTCCAATTTTAGTAGATGATGAAAAAGTTAAAAAAGCTAGATTATTATTAGTAAAATCTACAAGAGATGTATTAAAAACAGGTCTTTCACTTATAGCAGTAGAAGCTCCTGAAAAAATGTAATTAATAATAGATATATTATTTTAAAGCATCCTGCAAAATATTAGAAAATATAATTTGTAGGGTGTTTTTATGGTCTTTAAAAAATACTTATGTGGGTATTGAACTAATAGAAGGGAGGAACATATGTCTAAAGATATAATTGAAAAAATAATAAATTCAGCATCGACAATGGATGCACTTAAAAATAATAAAAATGTAATAAGGAATTATCAGTTACAATTGATGTTGAGTACTATTAAATCTTTAATGCCTTCAGAAGATAAAAAAGGGGTAAGAATATATTATCCTAGATTTATAAAGGAAATGGAACTATTAAAATATTATATTTATAATTCTGATAAAAACAAAACTAATAATTATTGGAAATATAAAGACTCAAACTTTACAGCTAGAATAATACCTATAGTTATTACTAATTCTGATTTTGACATTGCTAGAGAAGAGATTATAAAGAATATTTTATTTTTTACTGGTAATATAAAAAGTTTATTAAGTGGTATTTTATTAGGGAAATTATTAGATACATTAATCAGTGGAGAGTATAAAAAAGAAGAAATATTAAAGAATTTAAAAAATGAAATAATAAACTTTTCTCAAACTGAATTTTTAAATGAATATAAAAAATACTATAAAATAGATTTAGAAGAATTTGAAGGTAATTATACAATAAACTTTGAAAAAGAAAGAATAAATTTGATAAATACATTAAATGATATCTCATATAACGATGACATTATTAAAAAAAGTATATTAATAATTGAAAATCATTGTGAGGTTGATAATGCTAAAATTAATGACATATTTTTATTATCTTTATTAGGAGTTTATTCTGAAGAAATAAATAAAATAGAATATAGTGATAAAAAGTTCATGACTAAAATATCAGATTATTTAGTTAAACTTAGAAAAGGCAGAATTGATCCTAGTAGTTTAGATATAAACATGAATAATATACCAAATTTATTCGATTCTAATCAAGGTGATATTATAGATCATCCTTTGTTAAATAGATCAAAAATAATAAAAAAATATTATAAAAATGATACTGTGACTATAGAGATCATGACAAAATCAGGATTATATATATTTCAAAAATAAATTTAACACCCTAGTACTAGGGTGTTAAATTTATTTTTTTAAGTAATCTATAAATTCTTCTTCAGAACTATCTGCAAGTTCACTAAGTTCACTAACAATACTATTTTTCAAAGATAAATATTCCTCTAAATTCTTATTTTCACCTGTATATTGCAATGCTTCTAATATAAGTAGCATGTCTTTTTTAGGTATTTCAGCTATAGATATTTTTTCAAATTCTTGCATCATTTTTCTCCTTTCATAATTACTAATAAAATAGTTGTATATAATATCTTTCTACAAAAGTGTATATTATTCCTCTTTTTTTTACAAGGAATATAAATAATAATTATTATTTATTTGGAATAAAATTATATTTAAAGAGTATTTTTTAATGGGAGGGGTAGTTTTGAGTATATTATATAAATATGATAGAGAAAAAGCAAAACAATATGCTAAAAAGTGGGCTTTTAAAAGAAATCCTAAATATTATAATTTTGAAGATTTAGGAGGAGATTGTACTAATTTTATTTCACAAGTGCTATATGCAGGAGGATGTCCTATGAATTACAATAGATGGACTGGATGGTATTATAACAATATAAATGACAGAGCGCCTGCATGGACTTCTGCAAATTATTTGAAAAAATTTTTGGAAAATAATACTGGAAGAGGCCCAGTTGTAGAAAAAAGTAATATTGATAAAGTCGAAATAGGAGATATAGTACAACTTAATTTTGATTCAGATATAGTATTTGAACATTCTCTAGTTATAGTTGATATTAAAAGTCCAAGAACTTTAGAAAATATTTATATATCAACCCATACATATGATAGATATAATTATTCTTTAGCAAATTATTTCGTAAAAGAGATAAATTTTTTTCATGTTTTAGGATATAAAAAATAGAGAATTTGCTGGTATGATAAAAAAGTATTATAATGATATGAAGAAAACATTATCCAATTAGGAGTGCAAAAGATGAAATTATTAATTACAACACTTAATTCAAAGTTTGTACATTCATCTCTCTCTATAAGATATTTAAAAGAATATATAAAAGATTTAAATATTAATGTAGATATAGAAGAATATACAATAAACCAAAATTTAAATTTTATAGTATCAGAAATTTTCAAAAAAAATATAGATGTATTGGCATTTTCTACATATATATGGGGATTTAAAGAAACTATTACCATATGTGAAAAATTAAAAATTGTAAAACCAGATTTGAAAATTATACTTGGTGGTCCTGAAGTTTCTTTTGATATAAAACAATTAATGAATAATAATAAATTTATTGATTTTATAATTTATGGTGAAGGTGAAGAAACCTTTAGAGAGCTTATTATTAACATGATAAAAAATAAAAAGTATGATGATTTATTAGGTCTTGCATATAGAGTTGGAGATAATATAAAAATAAACGCTTCTAGGCCATTAATAAATAATTTAGATAAAATTCCTTCTCCATTTATAAGTAATATGAATTCCTTTAAAAATAAAATAATATATTATGAGACATCAAGAGGTTGTCCTTTTAATTGCAAATTTTGCTTATCTTCTACAATAAAAGGAGTAAGATTTTTTTCAATTGATAGAGTTAAAAAAGATTTAAAATTTCTTATAGATTCTAAAGTGAAACAAGTTAAATTTGTAGATAGAACATTTAATGCAGATAAAAAATATTCAATTGAAATAATGATTTATATAATGAAAAATAATCCTGAAAATATTAATTTTCATTTTGAAGTAACAGCTCATTTATTAGATAGGGAAATGATACAGTTTTTAAAAAGTGTACCTGAAGGTATGTTTCAATTTGAAATAGGGGTACAGTCAACAAACAAAAAAACTATAGAAGCTATAGGGAGAACTACTGACTTTGATAAACTTTCATTTGTAGTTAAAGAGATAAATAATTATAAAAATATTCATCAACATCTAGATCTAATAGTAGGTCTTCCATACGAAAATTATAATAGCTTTAAAAATTCATTTAATGATGTATATAATTTGGAGCCTGAAAAACTGCAAGTAGGTTTTTTGAAACTATTAAAAGGATCTGAATTAAGACAAAAAACAAGAGAATATGGTTTTAAGTTTCATGATTCACCACCTTATGAAATTATGGAAAATAAATTTATAAGTTATGATGAAATTTTAAAACTTAAGATCATTGAAGATTTAGTTGATAAATATGGAAATGAATTAAATTTTAAAAATAGTATAAATTATATAATTAAAAATTATTTTGACAATCCTTTTGATTTTTATGAACATTTTTCTCGCTACTGGGAAGAACGAGGATATCACACTATATCTCATAGTTTAAAGAAATTATATGAAATACTGTATGAATATTTTATATTTTACTTTAAAAAAGATAATGATATATTTAATGATATTTTAAAATATGATTATATCTTCAATAACAATAAATCAATGCCAAATTACATTAAATTCTATGATGAATATAAAATAAAAAAGCTTCGTCATGATTTTTTAAAGAAAGATGATAATTTGAAAAAATATTTGCCAAGTTATATAGGTTTATCTGCTAAGAAAATAATAAAAGACATTTCAATTATAAGTTTTAAATTTGATATTGGAAGCTTTTTAGAAACTTTTGACAAAGAAGATATATCATATGTAAAAAAAGTATATCTATTTGAACATAAGGGAAAAAATAATGTTTTTACCAAGTCAAAAGTCTATGATATTACAAAAGAATTTTTAGAAGAGGAGAGTTAAAATGGTTATATTAAAAGACTTATTATATTTAAATAAAGATGCATTTAATAAGACTATTCGTCTGTTGACGAAAAACTGGACATTAATACTTACAGGATTAGCATACTTAGTTATAAATATTGTATTAGGGATAGTCGTTAACACATTATTTATGGGGGTTTTAAGAATAATAGGGGGTATAGTTTTAACACTTGCAATGGCTTCTATGATTTCTAATTATTTATATTTACTTCAAAATATAATTAGAGTAGAGAAGTTTGATTTAGAAGATTTTAAAATGGGTTTTACAGCTCTTCTTCGTAAAGTATATAGTGTACTTTTAATTGGATGGCTTGCAAGTTTATTATATAATATGATTTTATCACCTTTGATTGGGAGTTTAGGAAGTTTTATTACCATGCTTATACCATTAGCTATATTTATATTTTTAAATGCACTTCCAGAATCTCTTTATCAAAAGTTTTATGATCCTTGGGAAACTATAGTTTATGCATTTGAGTTTATAAAGGAAAACTGGTTAGAATGGTTTATACCTAATATTATATTTATGATTCTATTATATATTTTATCTGGAAGATTGTTATTAAATTTATTCTCTATTAATTTTAGCTTAGGATTAAATTTTTCTACTTCTTCAATTATAATATATATAATAGGACAAATACTTTTTTCTTTTGTTATGATTTATAGAGGAGTATTATTTGAAAACCTTAGTACAAGTACTAGAAGGAAGAGAATATATATGAGAGATTTATATAAATAAAGTAGTATTTTATAATATGAGATTTAGATAATAAGCTATTCTATAAGGTTTGGAGGGGTATTATGGGCTTGGAATTTAGAAGCATGGATAAAAAAGATATTTTAGATGTATATGAATTTTTTAATGATTTAAAAGAAGAGAAGGCGGAGGTTACATTTGTAGATGTAAACTCTAAAGATGAAGTAAAGCAAATGTTAGAAGATAAAAATAATTATTTATATATTTGTGAAGATGAAGGGGAGTTAATAGCAGTATTTAGGGGAATAAAAGGAAAAGGTAAAGAGAATCATAGTGCGTTTTTAACTTTAGCAGTAAGAAAAAAATTAAGAGGTAAAAAAATTGCTCAAAGACTTACTGAATTTGGATTAAAAGATATGAAAAATGATGGTATAAAAATAGTTCGAGCATATGTTTATAATGATAATTATGCATCATTAAATACTTTATTAAAATTAAGATTTAGTATATCAGGATCTGTTCATATGGACCATTATGATGAAACTAAAGGACACTATGTAGATGACATAATATTTCATAAAATTTTATAGATACAAAGGAGTTTAATATGAAAACTATACAAGAATATTTTGAATCAAAAACAGATAATATTTATTTTATTGAATTGAAAAATAAAGAACAATTAGAAGTTAAAGGAATAGAATTAGATGAGACTATTCCTTATCCTTTAATAGTAAAAAACTTAGCAAAAGAGATAAAAAGCAATAAAGAAGTAGAAGAACTTAAAGTTAAATATATGGTAGATGGGATTATATATTTACTTGGTATAGATCCTAAATTTAAACATAAAGAAAAATATTTAGAATTTTTGTATTCATATGATGCTAATATTAAAGGATATATATTAGCAGAAGGTATAAAAAAGTTAAATGATAATAAAGTAGATGAAGCCCTTATATATTTAAGAAGT
Source organism: Senegalia massiliensis (assembly GCF_900626135.1). NCBI lineage: Bacteria > Bacillati > Bacillota > Clostridia > Eubacteriales > Clostridiaceae > Senegalia > Senegalia massiliensis. The sequence goes on along the minus strand of NZ_LR130786.1, from coordinate 4,727 downwards.
TTATTAAACATAGATAGAGAAAATGTAAAAGCGTTATATAGTTATGGATTAGCTTTAGAAAATAAATCTATAGAATTCTATAATAAAAATGAAAGTCAATCTGGAAATATATTTTTTAAAAAGTCAACTTATATATTTGAAACTATATTAGATATAGATCCAAGTTTTAGTCTTGCTTATTATAAATTAGGATATCACTATAGAAATATTAAGCAATTTAAGAAGTCAGAAATTATATGGGGAAAATTTATTAGTATGACTTCAATGAATGAATTAACAGATGAAGTAAAATTACAATTAGAAGTTATGAAAGATGATGTTAGATATGAAGAAGGATATAATTTAGTGTTGACAGGGAAAGCTAATGAAGGTTTAGAAAAATTACTTCCATTGGTAGAAGATCATGGGGATTGGTGGAATTTGTTATTTTTTGTAGGACTTGCTTATAGACAACTTGGAATGTATAGTGAAGCTGTACGGTATTTTGAAAAGGTGTTGATATTTGAATCTAATCAAGTGGATACTTTAAATGAGCTTGGATTATGTTATGCAAATTTAGAAAAATATACACAAGCTATAAATAAGTTTGATAAAGCATTGGAATTAAAACCTAAAGAATCAGAAATATTATGCAATAGAGGAATGTCATATTTACAAATGAATAATCTAAAAAAAGCAGAAATAGATATAGAAAGAGCATTTGAATTAAATCCTGAAGATGAAGTAACTAAAGCTTGTATGATAGAAATAGAAAAAAGAAAAGAGTAAATTTACTCTTTTCTTTTTTATTTTCAAAAGATTACAGAAAATTAAAAATTAAATTCATTATTTAAAAAAGGTATTAGAAAATAAATATCTAATATATATATAATAGCTTTAATTAATTTAAATATTAACAATTGAAAGGGGAGAATTAATGCAGACAATTAAAGAGTTAATAAAAAAAAGTCAAAATCAAAAAACAAAAAAGCTTGCTATTGCAGCATGTGAAGATAAAGAATTATTAAAAGCTATAGTAGAAGCTGCAGAATTAGATATTATAGATCCTATATTGATTGGAGATATAATAAAAACACAGTTAATTGCAAAAGAATTAAATCTTAATATAGAAAAATATAAAAAAATACAAACAAAAGACATAAAAGATTCAGCAATGACTGCTGTGAAACTTATAAAAGCAGGTGAAGCTGATTTTATAATGAAGGGTTTAATTGACACTTCAATATTACTAAAAGAAGTTTTAAATAAAGAATATGGGTTGAGAGAAGAGAGTTTATTAAGTCATGTAATGATATACGAAATACCTAGTTATCATAAATTACTTGCATTAACAGATGGAGGTATGAATATAAATCCTAGTGTAGAAGAAAAAATATCTATAATAAAAAATGGAACAAATGCATTGATAAGATTAGGATATAAAAAAGTTAATGTAGCATGTCTTTCTGCCAAAGAAAAGGTGAATCCTAAAATGCAATCTACTGTTGATGCAAAAGATATAGAAGAATTATGGAAAAAAGAATTTGTTCAAAATGTTATTGTGGAAGGACCTTTAGCATTAGACTTAGCTATATCAAAATCAGCAGCTCAGACTAAAGGATTCAAAAGTAATATTGCAGGTGAAACTGATATTTTGCTTGTACCTAATATAGAAATGGGAAATGGTATAGGTAAAAGTTTGACTTATTTTGCTAAAGCAAAATCTGCAGGTGTTATAATGGGAGCAAAAGTACCTATAGTCTTAGTGTCAAGAGCAGATGACTATGAAACAAAATTAAACTCAATTGCACTAGGTAGCGTAATATCTTAAAAAGGAGTGTAGATTTATGAAAAAACTTTTAACGGGTAATGAAGCAGTAGCTAGAGGTGCTTATGAATCGGGGGTAACATTAGCAGCAGCGTATCCAGGTACACCCAGCACTGAAATACTAGAAAACGTTTCTAAATATAAAGAAATTTATTCGGAATGGTCACCTAATGAGAAAGTTGCTTTAGAAGTAGCCATAGGTGGTTCTATTGCAGGGGCAAGAACATTAGCTGCTATGAAGCATGTAGGTATTAATGTAGCGGCAGATCCTTTATTTACATTTGCATATACTGGAGTAAATGGAGGTTGCGTAATTATATCTGCTGATGATCCTGGCATGCATAGTTCTCAAAATGAACAAGACAATAGGTATTATGCAAAAGCAGCAAAGCTAGCCATGCTAGAGCCAAGTGATAGTCAAGAGACTAAAGATTTTGTTAAGGAAGGATATAGGATAAGTGAAAAATATAATATTCCTGTATTATTAAGATTGACTACTAGAATATGTCATAGTAAAGGTTTAGTTGAAGAGAACAATAGAGAAAGTGTAGAAATAAAACAATATGAAAAAAACATACCTAAATATGTTGCTACACCAGCTAATGGTAGAAAGTTACATATTGATTTAGAAGATAGATTAATAAAGCTTGAAGAATATAGCAATAATACACACTTAAATACTATAGAGTGGAATGATAAAAAAATAGGGGTAATATCTTCTGGTGTTGCATATCAATACGCCAAAGAGGTATTTGGTGAAAATGCATCTTTTTTAAAGTTAGGTTTTACATTTCCATTACCTAAGGAGAAAATTAAAAACTTTGCATCTGAAGTAGAAAAGCTGTATGTTATAGAAGAATTGGAGCCGTTTTTAGAAACAGAAATAAAGGCTATGGGTATAAATGTAATAGGAAAAGAATATATACCTTTAACTGGAGAACTTAATCCAGATATAATACGTGAATCATTGTTAAATAAAAAAGCAGAGAAAATTAATAAAAATGAAGAAATGATTATAGGTAGACCTCCTACTATGTGTGCAGGATGTCCACATAGAGGATTATTTTATGAATTAAGTAAAAAGAAGAATGTTGTAGTTACAGGAGACATTGGATGTTACACATTGGGTTCAGCTCCTCCTCTTAGCACAATGGACACGTGTATCTGCATGGGTTCTAGCATTAGTGCTGGTCATGGGTTTAACAAGGCATGCGAAGTTAATGGAATTAATAAAAAAGTAGTAGGAGTTATTGGAGACTCTACATTTTTTCATTCAGGTATTACAGGGTTAATAGATATTGTATATAATAAAGGAAATTCTGTGACAATAATACTAGATAATAGAATAACAGGAATGACAGGACATCAAGAAAATCCAGGAACAGGGTATACACTGATGGGAGAAGAGGCACCACAAATAGATATAACTAAATTATGTGAATCTATAGGAGTAAAAGATATAAAAACAGTTAATCCATTAGATCTTTCAGAAACTAAGAAAGCAATTGAAGAGTCTCTTAAGTTAGATGTTCCTTCGGTTATTATAACTAAGTATCCTTGTGTTTTAAAGAAATCTACACAAGAAGAAATAGATGATTATGGTCTTGATATAAAAGCATGTGTTGTAGAAAGTACTGAATGTAGAAAATGTAAAATGTGCTTAAAATCTGGTTGTCCCGCAATATCTTTTGAACAAGATAAAGGATCTATTATAGATGAAAATATGTGTGTAGGTTGTGATGTATGCTTACAAATATGTCCTTTTGATGTAATTAAAAAGGTGGGTGAATAAAAATGGATAAAGTAAAAAATGTATTATTAGTTGGAGTTGGAGGACAAGGAATTATTCTTGCTAGTAAGATTTTGTCTGCTGGTTTAATAAGTGCAGGTTATGACGTTAAAATGTCTGAAGTACATGGTATGGCTCAAAGAGGGGGAAGTGTTACTACACAAATAAGATATGGAAGTAAGGTTTATTCTCCTATAATAGGTAAAGGTCAAGCAGATGTTATAGTAGCATTTGAACAAATGGAAGCAGCAAGGTGGATAGATTATTTAAGACCGGAAGGAAAAATAATAGTAAATGATTATAAAATACCTTCAGCTCCAATTTTAATAGGTGAAAGAGAATATCCTGAAAATATATTAGAAGATTTAAAGTCTAAAGCAAATGTAAGTCTAGTAAAAGGATTTAAACTTGCTAAAGAATTAGGAAATGTAAGAACTCAGAATATTATAATGATTGGAGCATTAATTGAATTTATAAATATAGATGGTGTTGAATGGAATGAAATATTGAAGGAAAACATAAAAGAAAAGTATGTTGATTTAAATATAGAAGCATTTACTATGGGGAAAGGACTTTTAGATTAAGAATCTTTTGATTCTTAATCTTTTTTATTTAAGATAATAGGATATATATATTTTAAAAAAAGATGTTGACAATATGAAAATATTTTGATATAGTACTAAGAGTCGTCAGGAAAGCTTGTCTTTCTAAAGAGAAAAAAGAATTTAAAAGGAAACAAAAAAGTTCTTGACAAGCTACTTGAAACCTGATATAGTATTAAGAGTCGCTAGCAAACAGCGACAACAAATTGGTCTTTGAAAACTGAACAGTGTAGATAACAACAACTTATAAGTTGTAAAATTATAAAGCTAAATTAAGCTAACGTTTGATTCAATTTTGGGTCAAAGGAAAACAAACTTTAAATTTTTATTGAGAGTTTGATCCTGGCTCAGGACGAACGCTGGCGGCACGCCTAACACATGCAAGTCGAGCGAGAAAATTAGAATTGATTCTTCGGATGATTTTTTAATCTTTCTAGCGGCGGACGGGTGAGTAACGCGTGGGAAACCTGCCCTATACAGGAGGATAGCCTCGGGAAACCGGGATTAATACTCCATGAAACTCTAGCAC